>DATLMN010000191.1:0-10445 GCA_035537255.1 Pyrinomonadaceae bacterium
TGTTCTTTTAGGCGGCGCGGCGGTCGTCGCTGGTTTCAGCGAAAACGCGGCGGCCATTCAAAGCGTCATCAATGATCTCGCGGACAGCAGATGTGTCCGGATTAACATCCATCCGATCACATGCGCGCAGGTGACGCAAAATCCCCTCGGTCGCGATGGCCAGAGACGTGCCACTCAATTTCGAGTAGCGGCGTGCCTGGATATGGTCAATTCTCTGTAACCGCTCTTCCAGCGGCAGATGCCTGTCAAAAGTCACTTTTTCTAGCTCCTTCAGTGGCCGGAAAACCCTTCATCTTCGTCCCCTCTTGCAGGGTACTTCCTCGCCGTTATTAATTGAGATTTTAGATGCCCCTTGTACGTAATGGGATGCAAAACTGTTGCATTTCCCAATAGTTTTTGTGCAGAAAGACACACTCCAAGATTGTTTCCCACTCATAGCCCACATTGCTGTGTCTCTGACAAAACAGGAGATTCTAGAGGAAACGGGCGGAAAATACCAGAAAAATCTTTTCCAGCCCTCCACATGACTGCTCTTTGGATAGGCAAAGCGTTGATACTCTATGGTTTATACGGGAAACGAGTGTCCTTTTGATGCCCTTGCCGGAGTGGGGCGCGCCCGCGCGTGGCTGTGATACGAGCGTAGATAGGACTTAAATCGCCGGCGCAAAAATGAGAGCGCCGCCTGCCGACCCTGCCATGCTCTTTGTGGCAAGCGGGTGCGTAGGCGGCGCTGCGTATATGTATAAAGCTAAGGATGTGAAAAACGAGCTACTTCTTCTTCGGTAAGACCGTATCCTTCATAGATTTACCGACGCGAAACTTGAGCGTGGTTTTGGCCGGAATCTGAATGGTCTCGCCTGTAGCCGGGTTTCGACCCTCACGTGCTTTGCGCTCTGAGCGAACGAGTTTGCCGAATCCTGGTAGCACAAATTCGCCGTTATTCTTGACTTCGCTGCTCGCCAGATTAGCCAACTCGTCGAACATTTCCTTCGCCTGCGCGCGTTTAATGCCGAATTTCTCGGCAAAGTGATTAACTACTTCGGATTGTGTCATGCGCTTCTTGCCTGATGCCCCAGTTGCCATAGCGTGGTCTCCCTACCTCCAATGTGTCGAGCGATCTGAAAAAGCTTATGACTCAACATATATCACACTGAACGGCACAAAGTCTGCAAAAAATCGCCTTTTTTGGCCGTTTTTTCTAAAATTTCTCGCCCCGCGCCCGGACCCGCCGGACATCGCAGGCGACCGCGCCTCGCAAAAGCAGGAAAGCAGGAAGTTTCTCCGTCGGCTAGGCTATTTGCGCGCCACGTTCCAGGTGTAATTTGACGCAGTCCACGAGCTTGCCGCTGACGTGCTTTTTATCCACGTAGCCGTCGACGAAAGGCGCTGGCGGATGATCGCAGTCACCCGGAAACTGTTCTGCCGTAAGGAGGATGATCGGGATGGATTCGTAACCGTTGACTGTGCGTAAAAGCTTTGCTGTATCGACGCCGTTGAGCCTGGGCATGCCGAAATCAATCACCACCAGATCGAGCTTTGAAACGGAGCGCGCCAGCTCGATTGCGCGCTCGCCCGAATCCGCTTCGACGACGCGATAGCCCGCTTCCGAAAGAAGATTGAAGGAAAGTCGTCTCCATACTTCGGTGTCGTCAACCACCAGGATATTCTTCATGGGGGAAATTACCTTCGGGGGAAGTAGATAAAACAACAGTCTTCTTATGACAAATCAAGCATGGAGTCAATACTTATCAGGCGTTCCAGGTCTCTTGCTCCTCCCTCTCATTGCGACTGAAGTCATTTATCGCTGACGGCTTCTTCGCGCGGCTGCTCCTGCGCGGCGAAGCTTTCCAGGCAAGAGCGGCACAGGCACGCTTTGTAACGTGCGCGAAGCGCCGTCAACAATTGCTCGCTCAACTTTACCTGCGTACACCAGCAGCCTGCGAGCGTCGCGCCGCAATCAAAAGGGTTGCCGCAAGCCTCGCAGGTTGAATGCTCTTCGAGACAGGGTGTTGACGCGGGGCTCATGACTTTATCAATACTCATGACGGGTGATCTGCTTTTTACTCGGCTCGCTCATCTACTGGGGCGAGGGAACTGTCTGCGAGGTGGAGCCCGTATCGCGCAGCTTTCTGATCGCTTCACGAATCTCTTCAGCATTGGCGGCTCCCGCATTGACCTGCAAGTACTGCTCAAGCTCGTCGGCGGAACGAGCGCGCTCGCCGCGCTTCTCGTAGATCAAAGCCCTGTAGAGATAGACCTCCGGCAATCTGTGGCCGGAGAGATCGAAGGCTTCCGTCAGCGCCAGTTCAGCCTGCCTGTACAGAGACTCGCGTTCGGCCGCAGAGTTTTTGACGAACGTGGTGTTGACACCTGCGGCCTGGCGTATGAGCGCTATGCCGCGCATCAGGCGATGAATGGGCTCGCGCGGGTTGAGCACGGAAGCGTCAGCGAAGATAGAGGCCGCAAGATCATATTTCTTCTGCTGCATCATCACCAGCCCGACGGAGAGATAGACCTGATCATCCTTCGGATTAAGGCTGCGAGCCTTTTCAAATTCCAACATCGCCTCGGTCAAACGTCCGGCCTTAAACAACTCGTTGCCGAGCGCCAGATGCGCGTCAAAATAGTTCGGGTATATCTTGAGCGCTTCCTCTAAAAACACTTTCGCCAGTTGGCCCTTGCCCGCTTTGGACATGGTGATTGCGCGGTCATACGCACCGCGCGCCGCCGCAGGAATATTTTGTGAGTCAGAATTTCCGGCGGGCGCTCCGCCCTGCTGCGCCGCGCTCAGGCTCACGCACAACACTAAGAGAGAGACGAGCCAGGCAAATCTCTTCATATAACGCGCGCAATTTTTAAAGAAGCTTGGAAACATGTCTTGTGATCGATGTACTTGGTCAAGGGTTCGTCGCATCTGCCGCGCTCGCTTGTTTGGCAAGTGCCTGCCTGTACGGCTCTATGATCTTCTCAGTTTGCGATTTAGCCAGCCAGGTAAAGAAAGCCTGCGGTTCTGAATCCGTCGTTTCATCTATACGTCTGAGGGCCTCTTCGCCTGCGGCGACGGCTTCTTTGTACTCGCCGCGCTCACCATGATAACGCAGGCGCGTCCATGCCTGCGTAAAAAGAAATCCCTTGCGGGCAAAGGCAATGCGGCGGCGCACTACTTCGCGATCCGTGGCCGCGAGTCGTTCGGCTTCCGCCAGATAGCCCGCGCACTCTGTGATCAAAGCGGGCGTGAACATCTCGAACCACTTGTAGCCGCCATCCCCCTGTTTCGCCGTCTCAATCATAGCGGACTCCCAGCGTTCCCAGTAACGACGCATCGGCGCGGCCGATTTACCATAAAACCGCTCATAGTATTCGGCCAGCAAGCGGTCTGCGTCCTGCTTCGGATTCCAGAGCAGTTTCGCTGCGAGGTAAAAGTTTATTCCCTGATTGGCCCAGTTCTGTTGCGTCTCGCTCATAAAGCGTTCGACGCCTATGCGCTCAAGCAGAGGAATGTCGCGGCGTATGTCGTGTAGGATGGGCCAGGGTGTGAAAGCATAAAAATGGCCGTAGTAATCATAGACGCCGACGTGGCGTGAGACCTTGGCCCAGCCGGAAACGTATTCCATAAAGCGACGATTGCGTGGACAAGCGGGATCGTCAAGAGAGTGGACGTGGCAAAACTCCCAGGGCGTATGACAGATGATCGTCGCGAAGTTCGGATGCGGGCGCGCAGACACGGGCGGTCGCGTGTGCTGCACGTAGGCCAGCACGCCTATCTGCTTGGTCGGATGCGTCTTGGCTAACTCTGCGAGCACCTGATTAGCATAATGCACGAAACGATCTGTCAGCGTTCCGTCCGTGACTCCATACTGTCGATCAAGGGCGCGGCAACGATCACACTCGCAAAACTCTTCGCCGTCATTCGGGCTGACGGAAAAGGTCAGAGCATCAGGATTCTGATCGAAAAACTCGCGCGCCTTCTCTACAGTAATGCGGATCACGTCCGGGTTGGTCGAGCAGAGCTGGTCTATACGCTTGCCGTCATGCAGGGCGAACCACTCCGGATGAGCGGCCTTGTTCTCCGGCGTCGGCGGAATAATGTTCGACCAGTTGTGCCCGAAGAAAGAGTTTGGTGGGCCAACCGTGGCGCGCACGCGCCGTTCCCAATCATTAGCCCCGGGCCCACCCGCCCAGATCAGGCCGGAGACTGCACGGAAAGCAGGAGCGCCGCGCTTAGGTGCTTGAGAAATCGAGACGGTCGGACGTGCGATGATGTCTTCACCCATCTCGCCGGGCATGAACCAGCGCACGCCCAGGCTTTCCAGAAGATCATAGACGCCGTACAGCGCCCCGCGCGCATCGCCGCCGACAATCCAGAGCGAATTGCCACGCGTCTCTATACTGAATCCATCCGGGGGCGGGCGCTCGCCGCGCCACTCGGCAACAGGAGCCGCGCCGTAGACTCCTATGCGCACAGTTGTTTGTTCAGCGCCCGGCATCGTGTTTGCGACCTGCAACGTCGCGCCCGAAATCTTACGCAGATAGGTTTGAAGCTCAGTCGCGGCCAGCTGTTCAGGTGCTGTCGGTGACGAAGAGATAATGATAACGGCTGTTGGCCGACCGTCGCGCGCGAGAGTTACCTCGGCGGCTCTGCTGGTTTCCGACAAAAGAACAGAAAGTAGGCAGACGAAGATAAAGAGGAAAGCGATTCTGACTTTGATATGGACGAGGAATGATTTCATAAAACTAAAAAAGTTAAAGCCCGTGCCGTCGCGAAATGATCAGGCGTCTATCCGCCGGCTCGTCCATTATACAGGAGCGGCCTTATTTATGTTCCCTGCGCCATTGCCGTATAAAAATGAAGACGGCGATGATCGCGATAATAAAGAGCACCACCATCAACCCGAACACGATGATTAATTCTTTAGTCCCTGATTCCATCACTTAAATCGCCGACAAAAGAAAGAAGGCCACCCTGGAGAGCGGCCCTTCCCATCAATTGAAATCGGGGCGAGAGGATTCGAACCTCCGACCTCTCGGTCCCAAACCGAGCGCACTACCAGGCTGTGCTACGCCCCGAGATTTATGTTCAGCATTGATTGAAGCCGAACCGTTTTGTGTAGCTCATTCTAGCGGTCGCTTTCAAGCATGGTCAAGCTGGCGTTTTGAAAAGCTCTAACAGGAAAGGGTGCGCGTCGTGCAGTGCGCGTGCACGATGACTGATTCTTTGTTTGATCTCGGAGGGCAATTCGCCAAAGCTTTGATCGTAGCCGTCCGGGACGAAGACAGGGTCGTAGCCGAATCCACCGCGACCACGCGGCT
This sequence comes from Pyrinomonadaceae bacterium, assembly GCA_035537255.1. Classification (GTDB taxonomy): domain Bacteria; phylum Acidobacteriota; class Blastocatellia; order Pyrinomonadales; family Pyrinomonadaceae; genus DASQYE01. The sequence continues at coordinate 5,311 of DATLMN010000191.1, forward strand.
CATGTATGATGCGGCCTTCGCACGTCCCGGTGAAAAGCTGCAAAAGCTTCGCCGTGTTGTCTGCAATCGCGATGACGCTGACAAAGCGAGCGCGACGTTCGGCGTCGTTTGTGTGCGAGAGCGCTTGCAGGAGAAGCTGTATACGGTCTGCGTCCGTCGCTTCGTGCCCGCCGTATCGGGCGGAGAAAACGCCCGGCGCGCCGCCCAATGCTTCTACTTCGAGGCCGGAATCGTCCGCGAGCGTCCAGCAGCCTGTCTGTGCAGCATAGGCTCTGGCCTTCAGCTCGGCATTCTCCGCAAAGGTTGCGCCAGTTTCTTCGACTTCCGTTGTGGCGGGAAATTCCGCCAGACTTCGCAGTCGGAAAGGGAAGGAGCCCAGCAATGATTCCACCTCGCGAATCTTGCCCGGGTTTCGCGTTGCAATCAGCAGTTCAGTCGGCATCAAGTATCACTCACTAAAGGTTACGTACGCTTGCTAGAGAGAGGTTTGACCGGAGTCGCTTCGGGATTGTACAGGAATTTTTTGCCAGAGAAGCGATTTAACGCTTACAATCAGACGTGTAGTTTGCCAGAGATGGTTTGATGGTTTCCGTCCTGATGAGTACGAATAACAGTTCAGATAAAGAGGGAATGGAGAGAGCCGAGTCTTTAGATGTGACGGCGGGACGCAGTAGCAGCAGTCCCGAAATCTTCCGCGACGGTGGGCCTGCGCACGAGCTTGGCCTGTGGCTTCGCGCGCTAGACAGTTTTTGTCAGGTGCGCAATCATCCGGCGAACCCTGACCGGCCGGATGATGTGGCGCGCGATTGGGCCAGCGAGTCACGCATCGCGCGCAGAGTATTGTTGCGTTCTATTCAACTGGCGCACAGTCTGCTCAATCCTTATAGCCCTCAGGACGACGCGCTCTCGGAACTGGAAGAGACTACGGTCGCCGGCGCTGCCGTCGTCGCGCCAACAGCAAGCTTGGACACGGACATTCTGGCCGATGCCGCCGACCGCTCTTTTCTGAAACTGGCAGAAGCCTTGAAGGATGCGCTCGCGCTCTGCGACTCGCTGCTTGAAAAGCCTGCTGTGAATCTGCATGCGTGGGCCAGCTTCGGAAAAATGCTGACGCGGCAGTTGGAGTTGTTAGAGGCATCCAAAGTTCTAAAGCGCGCGGAGCATCATTATTCCACGGCCAAGTTGCAGGATGCGCTGGTTGCTTTGACGCGGCGCGACAGTGTGCCAACTGCGCTCGGGCCGGACCTGCTCATCATTTTTACAGAACTGGCGCGACTGCTTCGCCGACTGGAATTTATAGAGAATGCGCTCAAGCGCGACCAGCCGCTCAAACAGACGCTGCCGCTCTTCGCCCTCGTGCATGAAGTGGCACGCTCGCTGGTGGAGTTCATCGAAGGCTGCATCGCGCGTGCGGACAAACTGGATCAAACGATCATCGACGCGCTGGATGTCACCAACTATGCGATCACGATGGAGCTGCGCAAGGTCTATACAAAAGAGCTGGTGGGCGTCAGCGAATTGAGGCAAGCGCCTCCCATTTATGCCAGGATTGAGATCGCGCACGGCTTGCTCAAGAACTGTTTCGAGCAATCGACAATCGGATTGGCCCAATCGTTCGACCCGACGCTGACGGGCTCGCGCCTCTTCGATAGCCTGCAAATCAAGCTGGAACAATCCCTGGCGCTGCGGCGCGATCTATGGCTGCTGCTTCAGTTGATGCAGCGCGCAGAGAAAGAGCGTGACCAGCATCCCATCTCACAACTGGTCGAAAGCCTCAGCGCCTTTCACGATGGAAGCCTGCATTATCTGATGTACAAGGACTGGGAAGCCTGCGAGCGTTTTATCGAAGAGGTCTCGGCCGCACGCGGCGCAATCGAATTAACGCCCGTGCTGCATCGCTTCGGCGCGTATCTTGAGACCCTCTTTAATCAAGTCAGCATGCGCACAGTGCTTGCAGATCATGCCTTCGATTACCCGGCGTTGGAAAATCCTCAACATTAAATTCTCTTTAGCTAAAGGGCGTGCGAAGACTGCGTACAGCTTCGGATAAACGCGCGGCGAGTTGTGTTCAGGGTGTCGTCGTTGATGCAGGCGCGGGCGCGAACTGCGCTGCGAGTGTGCCGAACTGCCCGAAGGATGAGCGAGTCGTTCTTTCAAAACCTCCCTCGATAAGTCTTGTGGCGGTGACCGCGAAGGGAAGTTGACCGAGCGAGCGTTGAAACTCAGTTTCGCTGAAGGGCTGCGCACCAGCGCCACGCTGGCTGGCAATGGCCGTGATAAAGGCGCGCGTAGATTCCCTGTCATCCGTATATGTCATGACGTTGGCCGGGCTATTCATCGACGCCAGACGCGCAGCCTCTTTAAAGGCCGTGGACTGGTTGAGCGTCGCGCCTTTCGTCCGTGCCTCAAGACAACGACGCACGTCCGCCGTAGCACCCATCAAGAGCCGCCCGTTTAGAAAAGCCGCCGCGCCGCGTTCCTCTTCCGCCGCGACGAGCAACTCCGCATCACCGACACGCTCGGTCTTTGCTCCTGCGCCGAGCCGACGCTGTGTTAATTCTCGCAAGCTCTTTTCGTCACGCGCTTCGACGATGGTGACTGTGCTTGAGCCGGAGTTGTCCAGTCTCGCTGTCACGATCTCGGACCCGACCGCACGCAAAAACGTATCGGGCTGATCGATACGATAAGGTTTAAGGGCGACCTCCATAAACTGCGTAACGATAAAAGCTCCGAGCGTATCAAGCTGCGAGATGAGCGCGCCGTTCAAGCCTCGCCACGCCGCCTCCGGGTCGCGCAGGTTGTAACGTGATAGGGAATAAGTATCAGCCGGTAAAAATTCACTCGCCCCCGCAGACATTGTCTCCGGTGGGATTAAAGGATCACGCAGGCGCGCCGTGACGCCGCCCGGTAGAGAGAGAAAGTAACGATCCTCTAGGATGCCGCCCGTCATGCGCGCGCTCCAACCAAGGCTGCCGAGGATTTTACTCGCCAGTTGCGGCAGTGTCGCCGCCATCGCGCCCTGTGCTCTGGGGTCTTCTAAGAATCGTCCTGCGTAAAGCGTCGCACCAACTTCCAATAATCTGGCCGCGCCGGGGGGCGAAACGTAACCGAAGGCGAGCGCTCCATGACCGGCGACGCGCTCGCGCATCGCTTCTAGCTGCGCATCCCCTGCAAGACTTTGACGCTCGCCTCGTCTGACGGCCAGACATGTGCGCACAGTCGTTTCATCATTGCCGATGACGGCGACGCTCTCTGTGACCGCTGCCATAATGCGGCGATCACCGCTCGGCGAACTCCATACGACAAGCTCACTCCCATCCATCTGCCTGCGCTCGATGCGGGGCTCTGTGTAAGCGCGGCGTGCGAAATCTCCGACACGTTTCTCTATGGCAGCGCTTGCTCTTGCAGAACTTGTATGAGTCTCTATGACGACCGCGTAACGCGGCTTGACCTTTAATGTTTCTCCTGCGTCGGCGGCATCAAAGCCCAGCACCGCGACGGCCACCTGCGCTCGTGAAAAGACGACAGCCTCCGCAGGGCCGATCCCTGTCCACATCGCCAGACGGCTCAACCATCCAAGCTCACCTATGCCTGGTTTAATTCCGGCGGGTGATGCCAGCGCCTTCCAAGCGTCTGTGTTTGTGACGGCGCTGGTGATGTCCGGCAGCCTGTTGGCTTCCAGATAGACGAGCGTCTCTGCCGGAACATATGACGCCATGTCCACCTTCTGGTAGCGATTCCACCAGACCCAAACTGCCGCCAGCAGGGCGAGCACACCCAGAGCCAGCAGTATTCTGCGAGCGATACTCATGCTCCCTGCACTCCTTCTTCGAACCTCTCGGCAGTGGGGAATAGTTTCGTCCGTTGGCTGGTCTTTTGTCCGGTCTGTGCATGTCCGGCGAAGCTGCGACAGAGATACCGTATGAACATTGCTGCTCTTATTTGACTATGATACTTTGACATTGGTGTCTCTATCTTACATTGCTTGCTGCGCTGAGCAAATTCCGGCAGAGGCCGCCCGTGATAAAACGTCTCTTTAGCAAGTGCCCGAAGGGGGCGCGGAATGTGAGGTCAAAGAATGATCGTCGTGATGAACCGTATCCCCGTCGCCAAAGGGCGCGAGCAGGATTTCGAGAAGACCTTTACAGACCGTGACCGCGCCGTCGACCGCATGCAGGGTTTTATAGACATGCAGGTGCTGCGTCCCTGCGAAGGCAACATCTACGTCGTCCTCACACGTTGGAAATCACGCGAAGCGTTTAAGGATTGGACACAGTCTGAAGCCTTTATCTCGGCTCATCGCAAACAGTCTCCGGGCCTCGCGGAAAATCGTCCAACGCTGGAAATCTACGAGGTCTTTACCGAATAGGATTCTGGAAACGCCCCTTTCCTTTTCCAGAAAATGTCGCGTAAACTTTGACCCGCACGGCCAAAATCCGTATCTTACTCTTTCTACTTCAATAATTAAACGTTGAAAAATAAGGATTGACAAGGTTGTTAAGCCTGTTGTACTCTCGGGGTTGAGGGTGGATGCCCGATCCACCGACAGAAAAGGCAGAAGGCCTTATCACGTATTTGAAAGTGCGACACTAAAGAGAGTTGTTCGGACGCCGCACGTTGTGCGGATGCCCACAGAGAGTGTCGCCTTCTTTGACAGTCTGCCGATAAAGGCACACCTCGTGTGAGCGGGGGTCGCAAAGCTAACGGGGGTCAGACGCCTTCAAGGGGCGTTTGAGCTGGCCGGGTTGCCGAAGTGAGACGACAAAAACGCGAGCGCCCTATCCTTTCAAGGCGGCGCGCTTTTGATCCCTCCCCCATCTCTCCTTGAGCCTTACGGCTAAACACGCGTGGCACTTACTTCCAATTTGTGCTCGATCAAGGTCACCCACATCACCAGCGTTTTACTCCAACCGAATTGACTCTGTACAAGCCGGTGAGCTGCCAAATTACTGAGTTGAATCCCCCAAGCCATTTAACTACTTCGACACCACACGCGCGCGTCAAGCCATCAAGGGCACGCAAGGCCCGCTTAAGGCTGCGCGAGCGCAATCGCAGGCGATCAAGTGGATCGCGAGGAACAAGCAAGTCATGTTGAAACGTGGACTCGGCAAAAAGAATCTGGTCGGTCTGGACAT
>DATLMN010000192.1:0-39588 GCA_035537255.1 Pyrinomonadaceae bacterium
ATACCGCCTCGAAATACATCATCGCCGACGACGCATACAAAAACGTGCTCGTCATCGGCGCTTACGCGATGAGCAAGTTCGTGGATTGGACCGAGAAAAAGACTGCGACCATTTTCGCGGACGGCGCGGGTGCGGTCGTCCTACAGGCTTCCGCAGATGCGCCAGGCTTTCTAGCCTCAAAGCTCGTCGCCGACGGAAGCTTTCACGATCACATGGGAATCTACGCGGGCGGCGCAAAGTTGCCCGTCACGGAAGATGTATTGCGAGAGGGCATCTGGGCCAAGCTGCGTTTCGCCAAAAAATATCCGTCCGAGGTCAACACAGAAGGTTGGCCCGCCATCGTGCGCGACGTGCTAGCAAAATGCAATCTAACTCTGGACGACGTGGCGCTCTTTCTTTTTACGCAGGTCAACCTGAGCACAATCAAAGAGGTCATGGCAAAGCTTGATCTTCCGATGTCGCGCACGCACACCGTGATGGGCAAATGGGGCTACACCGGCTCTGCCTGCATCCCTATGGTGCTGGATGACGCCGTGCGTGAGGGCAAGCTCAAGCGCGGCGACAATGTAGTGATGTGCGCCTCCGGCGGCGGCCTCAACATGGCCTGCGTGGCCTATCGATGGTGAGTAAAAATAGTTTTCAGTTTTTAGTTTTCAGTGTTCAGCTAAAGGCAACCGGCTTTTGGCTTTTACTGAAAACTGAAAACTGAGTACTGAAAACTGCTTTATGAAGTATCCGAACATCTACGCACTATTTCGTGATCGCGTCGAGCATTTTCGGCGTAGCCTTGACGCGGAGAGTGACAATCGTGATGTCTTCTATTTTCGTCATGAGGGGCGTTGGGAGGGAATCTCCTGGGATCGCTTTGACCGAGAGGCGCATGAGTTCGGCCACGCGCTCCTTGCTTCGGGGTTGACGCGCGGCGCGGCGGTTTGCGTGCTGATGGGAAACGTCCCCGAATGGCCCATCGCGGACATCGGCACGATCAGCGCGGGCGGCGTCGGCGTCGGTCTATACCCGACCAGCTCCGCAGAGCAATGCCAGTACATCATCAATCACTCGGACGCAGAGTTCGTGCTGGTCGATACTCTTCATCAGCTCGAAAAGATTTTAAGCATCAGAGAAAATCTGCCGCGCGTTAAAGCCCTGATCGTGCTCGACGAACGGGCGGCGCGCGAACATGCGGGAGTCTTAAGCTACGAAGAGTTTCTGCAAATCGGAAGAGAAAAGGCCGAGCAGGTTTCCTGTCTTCTCAAGGAGCGTGCAGAAAGTGCGCAGGCCGATGACATTGCGATCATGGTCTATACGTCCGGCACAACGGGAAATCCCAAGGGCGCGTGTCTGAGCCATCGCTACATCATCAACAGCGTCGAATCGCTGCGCGAAACCATCCCCGTCGACGAGCGGGATGTTTCCTTCTCGTATCTTCCGTACTGCCACGTGGCAGAGCGCATCTCCGGTCTCTACAATCGCCTCTACGCGGGCGCGAGTGCTTACTTCGTCGATGATCTCACGAAGCTTTGGGCGTACATGCTGGAAGTACGGCCAACAGTCTTCGCCAGCCTGCCGCGCTTTTTTGAAAAGATTCATGCGCGCGTCATGGCAGACCTCGAAAAACTTTCATCGGAAGAGCGCGAGCGCTTTATGGAAGCCCTGGCAACGGGTCGAAGGGTAAGCCAGTTGCGACAGCGTAGAGAAGTCGTTCCCGGAGAGTTGCAGAAAGAGTATGAGGAGCGCGCGCGTCCCATCCTGAGTCGTGTGAATGATTATTTCGGCGGGCGCATGCGGCTTGCGACTTCGGGCGGCGCGCCGCTTCCACTTGAGATCGCAGAGTTCTTCGACGCCGCAGGCATTCCCATCCTACAGGCTTACGGTCTGACGGAAAACATCTGCGTCGCGTTTAATCGCCCGGACAATTACAAGTTCGGCACAGTTGGCCCACAGATGCCCGGCTGCGAAGTCCGTATCAACGACGATGGTGAGATTCTTGTGCGCAGCCGGATGATGTTCAGTGGCTATTACAAAGAGCCTGACAAGACTGCGGAGGTCTTGCGCGACGGCTGGTTATGGACGGGCGATCTGGGAGAGCTGGACGAGGACGGTTTTCTAAAAATCACGGGTCGTAAAAAAGAGCTGATCGTGATGTCGACGGGGAAAAACGTCGCGCCGGCGCTGCTGGAAAATTTGCTCAAAGAGCATCACCTGATCAGTCACGCGCTCGTCTACGGCGACAATCTAAGCTATCTGGTCGCGCTCATCACGCTCAATGCTCTGGAGTCCGAAGAGTATGCGCGCGCACACAATGTCACCTACAGCGATTACAGCGAACTGACCCGCACGCCAGAGATCATCAGTCTTGTCGAAGAGATCGTTGCTCGCGTCAACCGTAGAGTATCTTCGAGCGAGGCCATCAAAAAATTTATTCTCCTCGAACATGATTTTCAGGTCGAGGCCGACGAGGTGACGCCGACGATGAAGGTCAGGCGCAAGGTCGTCATCGAACGCTACACTGATCTTCTGCAAAGCCTGTACAAGTGATTAAGTCTTTGAGCTTTTAAACCAACCGTCGAACTATTCTACTCGTAAGGAGCGAGAATAAAATGTTAACAACAATCGAGCGTATCAGAGCTTTGAAACTAACTATCCTTGCAGCGTTTCTGCTTCTGCTGAGCTTTGCTTCCGCTGCTTCTGCGCAACAGCCCGCGCCGTCCGCTGCCGGTAAAGAGGCGATGGTTTACGGCATGAAGATTCACTACGTGGAGGCCGGTAGTGGGCCCACGGTTGTGCTGTTGCACGGGCTAGGGGGCAGCTCGCAGAACTGGGCTTTTAATACAGACGTGCTGGCGCAAAAATTCCGCGTCGTCGTGCCCGATCAGCTAGGCTTCGGTCGCTCGGACAAGCCTTTTACCAACTACCGCGTCGCGACTTATGTGGATTTCCTGGACGGGTTTTTGAAAGAGCTGAAGATCAAGCGCGCCTCGCTGGTCGGAAATTCTATGGGCGGGTGGATCGCCGCCGCTTACACCCTTGCCCATCCTGAGAAGGTCGAGCGCCTTGTGCTAGTCGACGCCGCAGGCTTCGCGCCGCCCGCCGATTTCGATAAGAACTTGTTAACGGGTTTGAATCCTTCGACGCGCGAAGGCATGCGTCGTCTGGCGACACTCGTCTTCTCGAATAAACAGCTCTTCACTTCGGACGCGGCCATCGATCTGCTGCTCAAGCAACGTCTGACGGCGGGCGACGGTTATACAATTCAGAGCTTGAACGAATCCATCGCGCGCCGCGAGGATATGCTAGACAATCGTTTGTCCGCGATCAAACAGCCGACGCTCCTGATCTGGGGGCGCGATGACGGGCTGACGCCGCTCAAGGAATACGGCGAGCGATTTCAGAGGGAGATAAAGGGCTCTGAGCTTCTGGTCTTCGAGCAGTGCGGGCACGTGCCGCAGGTCGAGAAGGCCGCCGAATTCAATGCCGCGCTGCTGAAGTTTCTCGCGGCTGCTACGACGACAACGCCGACGAATTGAACAGGCCCGATGAAAAGAGATCAGACGAGAGAGGAAAGAGAGTAAATGGCTTTGCAGGTTGGCGACACGGCTTCGCAGACAAAGACGATCACGGATGCAGACATTCACACGTTCGCCGATCTGGTGGACGACCACAATCCTGTTCACCTAGACGACGCTTACGCGCAAAAGACAAGGTTCGGTCGCCGCATCGCTCATGGCATGTTGAGTGCGTCCCTGATCTCCGCCGTCCTCGCCAGTCAATTGCCCGGCGAAGGAACCGTTTATCTTAGCCAGACCTTGCAGTTCGTTGCGCCCGTCTTTCCCGGCGATACCGTGACGGCCCGCGTGACCGTTACCAAGGTCAGAGAAGACAAAGGAATCGTCACGCTCGCGACCCTTTGCACGAATCAACGCGACGAGCCGCTCATCAAAGGCGAAGCAGTAGTCCTGGCGGCGTCAACCAACTGACCATGAGCAAAACCTCTTTGGAGAATTTGAAGCGAGATGTCCGGCAAGCCAGCAGCCACCGTCTTATCTGAAAGGATCGAAACCGTCGAAAGGAGAGTGCCCGCGTACGCCTGGTATGCGCTAGCCCTTCTGACTCTGGTTTACGTCCTCAATTTTCTTGACCGGACACTGATCTATATCCTGCTCACGCCGATCAAGGCTGAGATGCATTTCTCTGACTTCCAACTGGCGATTCTGGGCTCGACCTCATTTACCATCTTCTACACGCTGCTTGGAGTTCCGTTCGGCTGGCTTGCGGATCGAACGAAGCGAAAATACCTGATCGCCGCTGGCCTCGCCGTCTGGAGTCTCTTTTCCGGATTGACTGGATTCGGTGTCGGGTTCTGGTCGATCTTTTTTTGTCGCGTGATGGTCGGCGTCGGCGAAGCCACACTTGGCCCGGCGGCGCTTTCGCTCTTGAGCGACTATTTTCCGCCGCGCATGCGCGCCACTGTGCAGGCAGTCTATTCTTCCGGCATCGCCATCGGCGGCGGCGTAGCGTTTTTCCTTGGCGGTTGGATCGGGCAGGCTCATGGCTGGCGCTGGGCCTTCTATCTGCTGGGCTTTCCGGGACTCTTTTTAGCCGTGCTGGTCTACCTGCTGCGCGAAGAGCCGCGCGGGCAAACGGAAACGGAGAAGACGCGTTACAGCAGCCGTGATTGGACCATTCTTTTTCGCTCAGTACCGCTGCGTTACCTGTTTCTGGGTTACGCGCTCTTTGGGCTGGCGGCGAACAATCTGGGATTCTGGGGCACGCAGTTTTTCGTGCGCTTGCACGGGCTGAGCCTCGCACATGTTGGCTTTCTCGCGGGCATTCTGTCCGTGGCCGCCGGTGTGCCGGGAACGATCTTCGGCGGTTATGTCTCTGATCGTTTTCGCTATCTGGGCAGAGGTGGCCGCATGCTCTTTAGCACCTGCGCCGCGCTGCTCTCCGTCCCGCTCTGGCTCGCGCTGCTCTTTAGCAACAACGTCGCCGTGATAGTCGTCGCCACTTTCGTGCTGCTCGGGCTGGCGTTGATCTGGCTGGGCCCAGCCGCTGCCGATGTTCACGACATCGCCGGCCCACATCTAAGAGGCTTAGGTATCGGCATCTACTTTTTCACCGTCAACATCGCCGCCTACCTGATCGGCTCGCCTGTGATCGGCAAGCTCAACGACTGGCTCGGCGCAACCACCAACCCTTCGGTCATGCGGTACACGCTGCTGATCTGCCCGGCGGCCTGCGCGCTCGGCGCTCTCCTGCTCTGGCTTGGCAGCCGCAGCCTCGGCATGGAAAAGAGAGCTGAAAGTTGACTTGTCCACGCGCGAAGATTAAAGTTCAGTATCTTTAACCCCCCGTATCAAATGTTTTAGTGGATGGCCCGGGCGTCTCTCTTAAAAGGGAGAGCGACTTTAGTTGTTGCTGCACCTGCTTGGGAGAAGTCTAAAATCTCGGAAGGATGACTATGATTTTATCCAGCCTTTTTCGCTCACAAAGCACTGCGCGTCTGCCGCTGCCGAACGGGTTTCTACAGCCTGTGTGCTTGCTTGTGCTTCTCGCTTTGATCTTTGTTTCAAGCAGTATGGCGTTGGCCCAGCAGACTTACAAAAAACCGCCGAAGGAGATACTGGATGTCCTGAACGCGCCGCTCACGCCGTCGGCTTCGCTGAGCCCTGGTCGTGATTACATGCTACTGGCGCAGGGCGTGCGTTATCCTCCGATCTCGGAACTGGCGCAACCCATGCTGCGACTCGCAGGGCTTCGCATCAATCCGAACACCAACGGGCTGCATCGCGCTCCCTACTACGTCAAGCTGTGGGTCAAGAGAATCTCGGACGGCGCGGAGACAGAGGTCTCACTCCCGGCACGCGCGCAGATCGGATTCCCTAAGTGGAGCAGTGATGGAAAACGTTTCGCCTTTATCAATACCACACAGAGCGGCATAGAGTTGTGGGTAGGGGAAACGGCCACAGGGAAAGCGCATCAACTGCGCAATGTAAAAATCAACGCGATTCTTGAAGAGCCTTTGCAGTGGATGCCGGACAATCGCACCCTTCTGGTGCAGCTTGTTCCGTCAAAACGCGCCGCCGCGCCTCCGCCACAATCAATGGTTCCCTCCGAGCCGATCATACAGGAAAGCTCCGGTCGGCCAGGGCCTGTTCGGACTTATCAGGACTTACTGAATAATCCTCACGACGAAACGCTCTTCGATTATTACGCGACCGCGCAACTGGCTTTGGTCGATAGCGAGGGCGGCAAAATCAACCAGGTCAGTCAACCCGCGATCTTCGAGACCGTCAATCCTGCACCCGACGGAAAACACATCTTAGTGGCGCGCATTATTCGTCCCTATTCGTACCTGCACCCGCTCTCTGACTTTCCCAAGGAGGTCGAAGTATGGGACAGCAGCGCCGGGAAAGTCGTTTACAAACTGGCGAGCCTGGGGCTGGCCGATCAAGTGCCGATTGAAGGCGTGCCCCTTGGCCCACGCGAATATCACTGGCGACCGACTGAAGCAGCGCAGCTCGTCTGGGCAGAAGCCCTCGACCAAGGCGACCCGCGAAAAAAGATTTCGCCGCGCGACAAGTTGTTGATGCTCAAAGCGCCCTTCACAGGACAACCCGTCGAGCTGTTCAAAACAGAGCACAGATTCCTGGGCGCGTATTGGGGAGAGAAAAACGGGCTCGTCCTCGTCAGCGATTATGATCGTGATCGTCGCTGGCGTCGCACTTTTATCCTGAACGCCGACAACCCGACGGAAAAGGCGCGAGAAATCTGGAGTCGTAACACACGCGATCAATACAACAATCCGGGCGCTCCCGTCTTTCGTCAGCTTTCGACGGGGCAGTTCGCTGTGCTGCAATACAACGACTGGATTTACCTCATAGGCACTGGCGCAACTTCAGAGGGCGACCGTCCGTTTCTTGATCGCTTCAACATGCAGACGCTCAAGTCCGAGCGACTTTTCCGCAGCGAGGCGACGAGCTATGAGACGGTCGTCGGCCTCTTAAGCGATGATGCCAAACAGTTCATCACGCGCCGCGAAAGACCAATCGAGCCGCTCAATTATTATGTTCGCACGCTGGTCGACACTTCTTCAGCATCAAACGCGCAAGGGGCGGCGCGTGCGCTGACGCAATTTCCAGACCCGACGCCGCAATTGCGCGGCATCAAAAAACAGCTTGTGACCTACAAACGCGCGGACGGTGTGCAGCTCTCCTTCACGCTCTACCTGCCGCCGAGCTACAAGGAAGGAACACGTTTGCCGACGGTGGTCTGGGCCTATCCGCTGGAATACACGGACATGTCGACTGCCGGGCAGGTGACGGGCTCGACGCAACGCTTCACGACGATCACAGGGCCTTCGCATCTCTTCTTTTTGCTTGCAGGGTATGCTGTGCTCGATAACGCGACGATGCCTGTCGTGGGCGATCCAGAGACGATGAACAATACTTACATAGAGCAGACGGTGATGAGCGCCAAGGCAGCGATTGATAAGGCCGTCGAGATGGGCGTCACAGACCCGGAACGCGTAGGCGTCGGCGGCCACAGTTACGGCGCATTTATGACGGCCAACCTGCTAGCCCATTCCGATCTGTTCCGCGCAGGCATCGCGCGCAGCGGTGCGTACAATCGCACGCTCACACCGTTTGGCTTTCAGTCGGAGCGGCGCACGCTCTGGGAAGCACCGGAGCTGTACATCAAGGTCTCGCCCTTTATGAATGCGGATAAGGTCAACGAGCCGCTGCTACTGATTCACGGCGAGGCTGACAATAACTCCGGCACGTTTCCTATTCAATCGGAACGTCTCTATCAGGCCGTTCGCGGAACGGGCGGCACTGTTCGACTGGTCATCCTGCCGCTCGAATCGCACGGCTACACGGCGCGCGAATCCACAGAGCACACGCTCTATGAAATGATCTCCTGGTTCGACAAGTACGTCAAAAACGCCGGCCCACGCGGGAGAAGAGAAGACAAGGCTGAGAAGTAAAAGTATCCCGGCAAGATATTAAGTGCGACTAAGTCAGTACCGCCAAAGGTCTCGGGCGGGTATTCAATGTTTGATACCCGCCCGAGACCTTTGGCGGTACTGACAGTAGTGATAACGAGCGTTTGTCGTCTCGTTGTGGCCCTGCAATTAAAAGTCGAAGCGCAAGGCTATCTGAATCACACGCGGGTGGCCGCTGAAGATCAGATCAGGCCGGTTGAACTGAGCGAAACCCGCAGTGTTGAGTCGCCGCACGCCAGCGGTCTGAACCGGCGATACTTCATTGACAGAACCGGGGACATACTGCGCGTGGTTGAAGAGGTTAAAGAAATCGGCGCGAAGCTGAAGCTTCTTACTGCCTTCCCCGAATCTGAAATTCTTGAAGATCGTGAAGTCCACATTGTTGATGCCCGGCAGCAGCAGCGTATTGCGTGCGGAGTTGGAGACTGCGCCCGGCCCTGCCTGTATGTACTCCGCAGACGGGTTGACCGCCAGATAGCCAACCGTCCTTGAAGCATCCGACTGCGCGCATGTGCCGTCAGCGTTAAAGAACGCGCACGTTGCCAGCAAAGGTATGACTGCGCTGGCAGTGTTTCTGACGCCATCGGGATTCCTGACGGTGCGATCACCTGCCGTGTCACCGTTGAGGTTGGCGTCGATGCCGCTAAGCACCGTTGCTCTCTCGCCGGATTCCAGCGTCCACGTGCCTGTAAAGTTAAAACCGCCGAGCAGAATGCTACGGATGCCGCCAGAGTTGTTCTTAAAGAACGGCAGCTCGTAGATAGCCGACACGACGAAGCGATGACGACGATCAAGGGCCGAGTCTGCGCGCTCGCGCCGTAGGTCCTGAAACTCTTCGGCGCGATGCGGGCTCAAAACGGTCGAGAAAAGTTCGGCCGTAGAGTCATCCATCAAATGACTCCAGGTATAGGCCGCGCTCATCTCAAACCCATTGGAGAAACGGCGGCGAAGCTCTGCGGCTGCGCCGTGATAGATGGAGTTCCCGTTCGAGAGAAAGGCAGAGACGTTCGCGCCGTTGAATCCTGCGGCATCGAACCCCTGTACATAATTTGATCGGGCACGGATGCCTTCAAGCGTCAACTGCGCGCGCAGAGCATCAAGCTCGGCCTGCGCCGGAGCAGCTAGGAAGGTCGGCAGGCCCTCTCGTCCCGCCACGCCTACTTTACCGATGCGGTTGATCCGATTCTGTGTGAGCAGGTGGACGCCGCGCGTGCCAAGATAGCGCAACTCCACAGACCAGTCGCTCATAAACTGTCGCTGTAGACTCAACGACCAGGTCAGCGAATACGGAACCTCCTGATCCGGGATAAAAGAGGACGTGGCGCGTCGCGCCGCTGCCGCGTCACCTGCGGCAGGCGGCGAGACAGACGGGATCGCTCCGCTGCCCAGAAAGTTTGGCGTTTGAGCTGTGAGGTCTGGAACGCTCAAGGTCTGCGCCAACTGTGGTGGCTGCGACGAAGAGTAGAACTGGTCGAAGATATAGTCATAACCCAGAGAGAAGCCCGCGCGAACAGCGCTTTTGCCGTTGCTGCCGAAGACGCGGCCCAAAAGCCCGTCCGTAAAGTTTGGCGAGTAAGCGATGCCGAACTTCGGAGCGAAGTTTCTCTTCTGCGTTCCCGGCGCATTGAATGCTATCAATCCCGGAACTGACGAGACCGCGTTCAATGCCTGCTGTCTGGCTCCCACAGGCATCTGCTGGTAAGAGTAGCCGACACCTAAGTTCAAGGTGACGTTTGGTCTGGCGCGCCAGTCATCCTGCATGAACGCGTAGAAGAGATTCTGGTTGCCGTAATAGGTCGTGCCGCCAGTAGTGCTGCGCTCGCCAAAAAGGTCCGGGCTCAGGTCACTGAGGAAGAGCGCAGCGGTCGAGTAATCGTAACGACCGCGCTCGCGCCAGTCGTATCTTTGCGGCGAGATGATGTGGCGAAAATCACCGCCGAGCTTCAAAAAGTGATTGCCCGTCACATAGCTGACGGTATCAACGAGCTGATAGTTGTTCTCAATCACAGACTGCGGAGCAATCGTGCTTGGGCCAATATCTAGCCCAAGCTCCGCCAGTCCGATATTCGGAAACACGCCCAGACCCGGGAACAAGATATTAGGCGCGGGCGTGTTCACCTCTGAGCGACGATAAGCCATGCGCGTCTCGTTCGCCAGATTCGCGTTGAAGGTGTGGAACAGCCCATACGAGAAGAGGCGCTGCTTGTTTGTTTGTAGAGCATAGAAGGCGGGCAGATCAGCCCGCGTATCCACAGCGGCGTTGTTCGTCAGATTAAAGTGCCAGTGCTGCGTCGTCTTTGTGCTCTGATTGTAGTCGATGTTGGCGAGCACGTTGTTCTGCTTCAGGAAATTCGCAGCCGTGAAGGCTGTGTTCCCGATGGGAACGCTGACGCCGTTGACATTGATCGTTCCGGCATCATTAACGGGCGCGACCGGAGCATAGAGGTTGAAGACAGACAGGTTGGTCTGCGACAGGCCGGGGATGGCGTTGAGCGCCGTCAAGCCCTGAGCCGTCGGCGTAGTAATCCCCAAATGTGAAGCCGCTGCTCCCTGCTGCAATCTCTCATACGCGCCGTAGAAGAAGAGCTTGTCTCGACCGTCGTAGAATCGGCGAGCGCCCAGACCAAACGTCGGCACAAAGACAGGCCCGCCGAGGTTCATGCCGCCACGGAAGAAATCGTAACGCGGCATAAAGGTAGCGCCCGGCGGCGGCGGATTCTCTCGCACCACGCCCGCTATCTGCTGCGCATTATCCAGCGCGTTCAAGTAGCGATTACGGAAGAAGCCGTAGACAGAGCCGTGAAAATCGTTCGTCCCGGACTTGGTGATCGTCAGGAATTGCCCGCCAGTGCTTCTGCCGAATTCTGCGGAGAACTGGTTCTGGACGAGCGAAAACTCCGCCACATTCTCCGGCGAGACATAAGTCTGTGGGCCTGTGGCGGCCTTGTCATTATTATCGACTCCGTCAATCATAAAGGTGTTGTTGCGTGGCCGTTGACCGCCGACGCTGCCGCCCACGCCTGCGCCCACGCCGCCTGCGCTGGCGACGTTCGGAGCAAGCAGGGCTAGATTGTTGACGCCGCCGCCGTACGCGCCGCCGACGTTGGTCTGCGCGAGGTCCGTGACCTGACGCTCGTTATAGCTCTTGGAGAGCTGTGTCGTCGTCGTCTGGATCAACTCAGCGCCGCCCGCAGTGACGTTGACCGTCTCTTGCACGCCGCTCGCATAGCTTCCGCCAGTCGAGACGCTGACGGCTGCGTTCAAGCTGCCCGGAGCACCGCCGCTGTCAGGCGCTTCCGTCGGAACGACAACGCGCTGCGGCGCGCTGCTATCCGTGACGACCTTTTCTTCGACGGCGACAAAGGAGGTGAACTGCGTCATCAATCTGTATTGAAGACCGAGCTGTGTGATGGCTTCACGCAGGGCGTCAGAGGACTTGCTGTCCTTCGCTGTTCCCGTCGCTCCTCCCATTTGCTGGCCCATCAGATCGTCTATCCGGCGACGAGCCCAGAGGGTGGCGAGCACATCATGCTCGGGCGCTTGGTCTGGCAGCTCGACCGGAATCTCGCGCACGACATCGCGGCCAGACATCCTGCCTTTGAGGCGGATTGTGCCGCGACCACCGGCAGCGTAACGCCCCGACAGGATCAAGGGTTTCGCGCTGAAGAGGTCAGGAATACGCTGCGGGTAAACGTCAGAGATACTCAGTCCCGCATAATCGATGGTGATGTCTGTGAGCAAGGGGCTTCGCACGCGCTCGAAGAAGCGACGTGCGACATCTGATCCGTCGCTTTCGCCCATCACATACTCGACTTCGCCGCGACCGTATTCGGCCATCTTGTCCAGCAGAAAACGGTTGGACGAGCCGCCGAATCCCATCGCGAAAACGCGCGCGTTCTTATATTTTTGTACTTCACCGATGATCTCCATATCGTTGCCGACATAGCCGTCCGTCATAAAGCAGGCGATCCTCAGGTGATCCTGCGCATCGGATGGCTTGAGCGCGGCGACGATTGCTTTCATCATCTCCGTCCCGCCATTGCCGCTTTGCCTTTCGAGAAACTTTTGCGCTTTCTGTAGATTGTCCGGCGTCGCCGGGACGGGCTCTTTGAACAGTATGTCCGTGTCGCCGGAGAAAGTGATGACGTTGAAAGTGTCCTGCGGGTAGAGATGATCAAGCGCCAGCTTCATCGTCTCCTTCGCCTTCTCGATGGGAAAGCCCTGCATTGATCCGGAAGTATCAAGGACGAAGACCAGCTCTTTGGGCATCACGTCTTCAAAAGTGACGCGCTCGGGCGGCTGTAGGATCAGCGTAAAGAAGCCGCCACGCCCGGCGCGGTGCGTGAGCACGGCATCTTCTATACGGCTGCCCGCGACATCGTATTTGAGGACGAAATCCTTGTTCGGAATCGTCTGTTGATCTTTGAGGCGAATGAGGGCGCGACGATCATCGGGCTTTTCTACTTCGATCTCGTGCGTCAAGGACTTGAGATTATCAATCGGCACACCCGCATCGAGCGCGATCTCAATGGAAATGTCGTGGCCTGCGCGCATGCCTTTGGGCATCGCGGGCGGCGTGATGCGCGCGGCATCGGGCACACGCTCCGCAGTCGTTGCAATAGTTTGCTCATCAGTCTGCTCGTTCTGCGCCTCTTTCGTTTGCTCACTCGGCGCTTCTTCGGTCGAGTGGCCCGGAATGTAACGCTCGCCGACGACCATCGGGAACGAAAACTCGTAAGCGCCGTCTTCGTACTTCAAGGTCTCGACGTAGCTGATGTCGATGGTGATCTTTTCGCCGGGCATGATGTTGGCGACAGATTGAGTAAAGATGTTGGGGCGCTCCTGATCTAGCAGGCTGGCGACTTGACCTTTGGCTTTGGCCGCATTGTAAGTGGCCTGCGCCTCTTCGCGGCGCATGATCTTGCCTTTGACTGTGCGCTCGCCGACCTTCATCGTCATATCGTCGACGGCTGCTGCCTGCGGCAAGGGAAACAAGTAAACGGCTTCGATCTTATCCGCGAACGGGTTTTCGAACTCCTGCGTCACGGTCACGCGCGAGAGAAAGCCGCTGATCTCTGCGCGGACACTGGTGTGCTTGAGCGGACACGCGCCCGCAGGGTTTCCTTTTGAATCTATGACGAGAAGCGCGCCCTGCGTGCCGTTGTCCGTTTTCTGTAAAGCGGCGTGGGCCAGGTCATGACTTTTCAGTCCAAGGAGAAACAGTGTCAGGCCGAGGGCGAAGGTGGACAGAGTTATCCACTTGAAAATAGATTTGATATGCATGGTCTCTTCCTCCAAAGTCGAATACACTTCGACGCAGTGCGGTCACTCTGTAAGTGATCGCGGCAAGTAGTGACAGATTTACTTTTTGCTTGAGACCTTGGAAAGGCGGTCTCTGCCTGTAATTGTTTTGGACGGCGCGGGGGAGACTTGCGCGGGAACTACACCTTGTTTGACTCTATGGATGCACAATCCCGCGCAAGGGATAGCCCGGGCGAGAATTTTTTTTTCGACGCAGATTATTTCGACCGGGGACTTAATGGACGGGCGTGTTGTAAAGTGTAGGGCAAAGAACAAGAGTCCGAATCAGCTGGAACGAGTTTAAGGGGGGAACACTGAAGGTATGGGAAAAGATGTCAAGGAGATGACCGAAGAGGAGATTCGCGCGCGCATCATCCGGCTAGGCTTCGACGGAGACGAGCGTCGTTTGACTGAGTTCTGCGAGAAGTTGCAAGAGGGCTTACCCAAAGGCACGGGCGTGGCACTTCGCGGCAGCGTCGTCACGGCCGAGCGCTGGGAGGACGGCGCGCCCTTCGATGCAGATGGGCCCGGCACGAGCGACCTGGATGTCACGCTCGTCGGCAGTCGCGTGATGAAGTACTGGGACGACGAGGCATACTATATCCCCAGTCTGCACACCAAACCGCACGGCGATAAAGACCCACTGATCGCGCCCCTTTTGAATCCGCTGCGCACGGCGCTGCAAGAGATGGTCAAACGCCCCGTCAACTTTCAGGCCACTTCAAACTTGATCCTGTTCGCGCGCGACGTGCTGTTCGATCAACCGTATTTCACCTTGATCGAGCGGGCGGAAGAGGAAGAAGAGGAAGCGTGATCCTCAAGCTCCTGAGCTACAACATACGCTTTGGCGGGCGACCTCGTGAGAAGTATCTGGCGGAAGTGATCCGCCACGTTGCGCCCGATCTGGTGGTCTTTCAGGAAGCGACAGACCCCTCTGTGATTGAAAGCCTGGCTAAGTCTACAGAGCTACACCACTGGGCGGCGCGGCGCGCACACTCCATAGCCTATCTCAGTCGCATAGAGGTTGCGCATCACGAATGGCACTATCCTGCGGGCGCGCGCCATTCCTTTCTGGAGATTCAACTGGCCGGGACTCAAACGCGCATCTTCGGTCTGCACCTGCGCGCACGCTTCTCAAAGTGGAGCGAGCGCAGACGCGCCGCAGAGATTCAGGCGCTCCTCACAGGCATCGCTCGCCACCAGAATGGTTTTCATGTGCTGGTCGGTGATTTTAATACCTTAGCTCCGGGCGAGCTGCTGGATGTGCGGCGGATGCCCGCCTGGATTCGCGCGCTCGTCTGGCTGAGCGGGCGCGATATTCAGCGCGAGACGATTCAAATCATGCTCGACGCAGATTACCTTGACGGCTATCGCTTTCTTTACCCGGACGACAAGGGCTACACCTTTCCCATCTGGGACCCGCACCTGCGCCTGGACTATGTCTTCCTACCCGTGCGCTTCGCAGAACATTTGAAATCATGCCGCGTCATCCAAGAGCCCGCTGTCGTCAACCAGGCCTCAGACCATTTCCCGCTCCTCGCGCATCTTGAGATCACAGACGACGCCAAAGGAAATTGAAGCGTCTTCAATCCTCTCAAAGCGAAATCGGACGAGAAAATAGAGCGGCGCGTAAGCGCGATGATGAAAGAGCCCGTGGCAAGAATGCCGTCCTGCGTCGTCAATGCAGTCCTGCGTCGTTGCTATGAGAGTGTCTACATATGTGGACATGTGCATCTCCATGTGAAGACTATCGTGGACACTCTCAACGCCTCGTAACAAAAGATTAGAAAACAAGGCACATTCTTGAGCATTTTGTCTTGGCGCTAACTGGCATGGGCGTTGCTTTCAAATTTCATCAGTATCGTAATCCGAATTTACGAGCAGCAAGGGATAGCTCGTTGAACGGACTTTCTCAAACTCGCCGAAGTCCGACGCGTGACGTAAAAGTCATCCTTTCAACCTGACGGAGCTAGTCCCCTTTAGCATTTGAGCTTATTTCTCTCTGGAAGGGAGAGCATCATGAGCGAATCCATACAGGTTGCCAAGAAGCGCACGGCCAATCCAAAGGAAACATCACAAAGTCCAAAGCTGTTACTGGCGACTGCCGCGCTGACGATGATTACGACGCTCGGTGCTGCCTTTATAGGCATCCTCCCCCAGTTGCGAGGCAAAAATACTGAAATCGAATCATTAACTAAGGAATTAAGTACTGCGAACGCTGCCTTGTCGGCTAAGGCTAAAGATAATAGCGCGCCCACACCGAAGCAGAACGTTCATGGGACGGTTATGAGCGAAGATGGTAAGCGGCCACTCAACGGGGTCGAGGTCTATCTTGTGCCGAATGGTCACGATCAACTGACGACGAAGACGGTTGATTCAGGTGAGTTCGACTTTAGAGGAATACCTGACGGGGTATATTCAATTATCGTCCGAGACTCGGCTGGCGGGAAGAGCGGTAGAGGATTACTCGTCAAACAGGTCGGCGAGGTCAATGTGATAGGAGCAAAGATCACGTACACTCGTGGGCCATAACCAAATTTTCTTTGAAGCACGAGCAGCGACCACATCATCTTTAGCAGGCCGCACACAGAGGAGACTTAAGGGTCGGAAAAGGAGACGCCATGAGAAACAGACTTATTGTTCGGGCCGCTTTGGGAATTGTTTTGCTGGCAATAGCTTTCGCTCTGACACCTGGCGCTCAATCCGACGGCGATTACATCACAGGGGTTGTGACCTTGCGAACCGGAGCGCGTACGGTAAGGCCGCTTCCTTCCGCGTGGGTGATTGTGAGCCAGGACGGTAATGAGAAAGGCAGATCATTGACGGGAGATGATGGTGCGTACTACATCGGCAACTTAAGCGCCGGGACATATAAGCTGATGGTCTATGAAAAAAACCGCCAGTTGTCCGACGAACAGGTTAATCTGCCCGGAGACAGCTCCCACGACATCTCTGTCAAATGAACACTCTCGTCGTCGCGGTAAAAATCTGGCGGGTAAAATATTTTCGTTGATAGACAAACACCAGGAGATCAGCATAGCGAGCAAGCCTGACCATTTCTGATAATCCCCAGAGGATTATTTGAGAACAAGAGCGGCGCTTCCTCACCCAGCGCCGCTTTTGCTTTATCCAGACACTTCTGGGCTTCGTCAACTTTTCCCACAGCCTCCTAAAGATGAACCGGCCAGACGCGTTGTGCGTACAGAAAGTGAAGAGCACGAAGCGTAGCGGAAAGAGCCTTCGCCGCAGGATTGCTCTAAGACTGTTGGACGGTGCTGCTACAAAGTAGCGCTCGTGCTAAAATGAGATGACGAAGACGAACACGCTCGCGCGGACAAGACTTGCGGCGGCGGTCGCTTCCGAATTTGGAGATTGAGATATGCAAGAGACGAAAGAATCTGCTAGCTGTGCCGGTAATAATTTGTGCGACGCGGTGCGCTTTCTTTGTGAGGCGTCCTATGCCGTGCTGCCAGAAGATGTGGCGCACCAGTTGGGCGAAATGAAGAAAAATTTCTTAGGCGGCGTGCGCTGGGTGATCGAGAAGGACATCCAGTGGATAGACGAGTGCGTGAAGGGGGGCGACCGGCTGCGCGAAGAGTGGCGGCGCAAAAGCGCTGGTGCGAGCCGGTCTGCTACAGGAGAAGGAGCGGCGGGCAGCGGCATCTAACACGCGAGCGCGCCTCTGGAAGGTGATCGTAAAAACATCATGGAAGTCTTATTAGCTGAAGAGTTCGGTTTTTGTTTCGGCGTCGAGCGCGCCGTCGACATGGTCGAAGAGGCCGTTACGGATGGCGGGACTATTCGCTCCTTGGGCGCTCTGATACACAACGCGCAGGAGATGGAGCGGCTCGAAACCAAGGGCGTGACGACGATTAATTCACCCGCCGAGGCTGATGCCGAGACCGTAGCGGTCATTCGCGCGCACGGTGTGACGCCGCAGGTACAGCGCGAATTGGAAGAGCGCGCCGCGCGCGTCATCGATGCGACCTGTCCTTTCGTCACCAGAGTCCAGCATCTGGCCGAGCGCGCCGCACGCGACGGACGCGATGTCGTCGTCGCAGGCAATCCGGATCACCCTGAGATGATAGGCGTCGTCGGCTACGCGCCAGACAACACCTATGTCGTCAGAGACGCAACCGAAGTCGCACAGTTGCCGCTGCTTCATGCGCCGCTGGTCGTCTCGCAGACGACGATCAAGCTGCAAACCTTTCTGGAAGTCGCAGAGGCGGTGCGCGAGCGCGCCGACGCCGAGCCTCAGATCGTCAATACTATTTGCTCTGCGACGCGCGACCGGCAGGACGCTGCGCGCGCACTGGCCGGAGAGGTCGACGCCTTCTACGTCATCGGCGGCCGCCATTCATCCAACAGCGTCAAGCTCCTGGCCGTCTGCAAAGAGCAATGCGAAAAGAGTTTTCTGATCGAGACGCCCGCCGAGATCAATCCGCAAGACCTCGAAGGCATTCGTCGCGTAGGCGTAACCGCAGGCGCTTCGACTCCGAACTGGCTGATCGATCAGGTCGTCGAGAGACTGCGCGCCATTGGCTAGCTACTCAACAGCCTCGTGAGGGGCGAAAGAATATAGTCCACGGCTTTAGCCTTGGGAATTAGCGACAAGATGTGATGAAGCCCCGTGAGGGGCGAAAGATGTTCAAGCTCGAATGTCTTTCGCCCCTCACGGGGCTCTTATAATTTTATCAACGCTGTACCCACGGCTCACGCCGTGGGCTACAAGCTGCGCGCCCTTACAGGGCTCTTTAATTCACTTTTACAAATCGTCTTCAGGCGCTTCCACCTGCTCAAGCGCATAGATCAAATGACGCGCTTCCTCTGAACCGTACTCTATCGCCTGACATTCAAGGGCGTCGCGCGCGACACCTGAATCGACGGGGTCTGTGAGCAGATTGAGCAGGACGGAGGTGGGCGATTGCGCCAGAGCCTCCGAGGCCAGAGCGCGCACGACCGGGTGAGGGCTTCGCGCCAGCTCGCACAGCTCGCTCGGAGCGAAACGCACCGTCAGTGTATCGGCCAGCGCGTCGATGCGTGGAAAATCATGTTGCTTGTGCGCGCGCTCGACCAGTTGCGAGAAGACCTCCGCTGAGCGTGTCTGGCTTTGTAGGACGGAAGCGGTCGTCTCCGCCATCCTTTGAAGGCTCGCAGCCTGCTCTGCATTGAGCGACGTACCGGCTTCGACGACGCGCTCGTCCAGTGCCGCCAGCAGTCTGCTCAATTCCCAGTCGGCGCGCGCATCGTACGAGTGGGCGCTGCTGTTACTGCGCGCGTTGTTGCTGCTGCTCGCTGCCTGTGCGTTGTTGGCCGTGGGCGGCGATTGCAAAGCGCCGACGATCAGTCTGCGCGTCTCCGAGCGCAAGCCCTCCCAGACACTTGCGACCCGCGCGCCGAAATCTTCGATCATCACTCTCAACGTTGGCTCTCCTGCTGACACTCTCCCGGGCGGAAGCTTTTCCGTCCACGTCGTTGTACTATACCGCGAAAAGATAACGAATGGCGAACCGTTTTGAAAGGATGAAGGATGAAGGCGGCAACGATGAAAGCTTGAACCCAGGGCGCGTTGAATCCATCAAGTAATCTTTAATCCATCGCTGATGGCATTGCTGCTATCGTTAATAATTATGTTCCCGCAAAGAGCTTGCAAAGGAATTATTAATGGCAAAGAGATCGACCGCGAGGCTTTGATCGCGGCGGTCGAGACAGAGCTGCCCGAGGTAGAACATTTCCTTGATCTGCGGACGGGCGAGATTTTGATCGTCGTCGGAGGCATCAACGGCGCGGATGCGGACACAGACGAACTGGACGAAATTGCGCGCGATAACAGAGAGCTTGCGCGGCGCGTGCGTGCAGAGCCGGATTGTTTTGAGCCCGTACCGGCAATCGAACCCGAGGCTGGCTTTCGCTGGATGCAGGAGTTCGCCTCGACGGTCGCAGACGACCGCTTGCGCGGTAAGCTACAGAAGGTCTTGCGTGAGTGCGAGGACAAATGCTTCGAGGCTTTTCGTCACGCTCTGAGGCGTGCGCCCGAACAGGAGCGCGAGCGCTGGTTCGCCTTTCGCAACGAAAAAATTTCCGAGTTTATAGATGCCTGGCTGGATGGAAGAATCCACGACGAGCTGTGAGCCGCGCATTCAATAGAACGGTGAAAAGAAAAGTCGCTCTTTAAAAGTGTCGCAATACGGGGTGAAGGGCTGCGCGCTCTGGCCGCTCTTTAGCTCTCCCTTGCGCGCTAATGCCCGACGGTCATTTCGGCGTCGATGTCACGTTGTGATCGATGATCTCCGTGATGGATGAAAACGGTATCTTGACGATCTCGCCGTCGGCCACTTCCATCTTCAGGCTGGGCGTCGTCAGTGCTTGTGTAGTCTTCATGCTGCGGACGATGCCGCGCACGCGATTGCCGTCCGTGGTAATGATTTCTACGTTGTCCTGGCCGTAGAGCGGCTTGAGTGCTGCGAGGGCTTTGGTGACTTCCACTTTATTGTTACCGCGCTTTCTCTGTTTCGTCCCGTTTGAATTTTGAGCCTGACGCATAAACCTTTGGAGTTTTCGCGACCGCTCGTTGATGAGCATTCCCCTGGTGATCGCCTTAATTTACGCGGCCAGCGTGTGCGCCGGATGTCCGAAGCGCCAGCGCCGCATGCTTTTCCCATAAAACCCGGCGTCAGGCATCGATCATGCCAGATGTACCGAAGTTTTGCCCGATTGCGCTATAATAGCTTAAAAATCGGCGACCGTCGCGCCAAACCGGAAGCTTTGGCCGCGAAGGAAAATTTGACAACCCCGTTTATGAGTGCAACTGTACCGCTCCGGTTGACGTATAAGGGCACTAGGAACTCTGCTCCTTCGAGCGAGCGTTGAGACATTAATCATGCAACCCGAACCGAAACAAGCTGCCGCAGCGGCTCAGGCCGAAGAGATCACGATATGCCCGAACTGTCATGTCGCGATGCCCCGCGCCTTGCGCTTTTGTCGTTCGTGCGGTTTCCGTCTGGGCGAAGGGATTGCCGAATACACGGAGACGGTACGCCTGCCGAATCGGCCTACGACTTCGGCGCAGCAAGCCTCTACGGCCAACGCCGCCGCAGCGCAAACGGGAGCAAACACCTGGGCTCCGATTACGCCCGTCCAGCCGCTCATGGGTCAGGCTTCCGCCTTTATTGGTAGCTGTAGCAAAAAGCAGGGGCGCAAGCGCACGCCCTGGATCGTCTGGGTCGTGCTGGGCATTACGGTCGCGTCCGTGACGGGCGGCGGCCTGATGTCTCCCTTCGGCCTGCGTAACAAAGCGCGCACTGCTGCGTCCAGAAGCGCCACGCGCTCCTATGTCGGCGTCAACAGATACGCGGCGGCAGAGGGCGGCGGCATTACCTTCGAGTCCGTCACCCCGCCGGGCTCTGCTGCGGATAAAGCCGGACTGATCGGCGGCGACATCATCAAAACTTTCGACGGCCAAACCCTGACGAGCACCAGTCAATTCGAGAACCTGCTGGCCGCCACTCCCATCGGCAAGACCGTCGAGGTCACTTATGTACGCGACGGCGAAACCAAGACGACACAACTCACGACGATCTCCAAGGCGGAGCAGGACAGGCTCGCAAGCCTCTTCGCGTCCAGACCCGAAGGCCAGGGCTTTCTCGGCATTGAGGAATGGGATCGCGTCGCCGTGCCGGGCATGAATATCTACGGCGTGCAGTTGACTGATATATCAAAAAATCGTCCCGGCTATATCGCGGGCCTGCGCGAGGGAGACATCGTCATAGAGTTTAACGGAACGCCTATCCGCACGGAGCGCGAGCTGGTCGAGCGCATCGAGCGCGCCATTCCAGATAGCACAGTCAAAGTCGTCGTCATACGCGGCAGCGAACGGCTCGAAATCCCAGTCAAGATAGGCGTCGACGACTAGCGCCTAGTCGCGTAATCGCGCATGCGCGCTTCCATCTCTCGGCGCACCTCTTCGCGATCCTCTTCCATTTCGTCCGCCTCAAACGTCTCGAACAGAGCGTAAGGCGTGTCTGCCACCAGCCGCAACTCCCAGGCCTCGCGTCCCTCATGCGAGGGGCGCGAAAACCACAGGGCATCGATTGTGGCTTCCTCTACGCTCACATCCGCCAGAGGCGTCTGCTGCAAGTTCAAGCGAGCGCGAGTCTCCCCCGTCAACAGCGCGCGCACCAGTCGCCAACCGTGCGTCCGGTATCTTTTGATGATCTCGTCAAATTGCTCCACACTGTTCATTACCTTGCGTCCGCATGCTAAAAGCAAACGCAGTATAGCTTATCTTAAAATCGACTGCTCCGAAGAGGTCGCTTTTAAGTTAAGGGTTAATTTGAAATTGAGTATCTAGGCATTTGTCATTCACCACAGAGGCACAGAGGATACGGAGGAAGCACAGAGTTTTGAATTATTTCTCTGTGCCCCCTCTTGTGCGCTCTGTGTCTCTGTGGTGAGTTGCCAGCCTCCTCTATACTCAATTGACTAATTAAATCGCGACCGTTTATTGACCGTATGGCCCAGGGCCAACTATGATTCGCTATAATGATTGAGCGAAACTGGCGCGCAACAAGATTTCCATCCAAAGGCTCAGGGCCGGTTCATGCGCCAGCCGAGAGCGTCGATCTGCACGGCAGACCCGGCACACATTTCTCTATGACTTTGTCGACCCTCTGCGTCGTCTTCGTCGTAACCTTCGGCGGCGCATGGCTCGTGACCGGCTGCGCTCAATCGAAGAGAGAGCCCGCCGCCACGACCGCTCAACAGCCTTCGTCATCATCTTCTGCTTCGCGCCCGCGCCGCGCTTCGGAAAACGAAAACTCTGCGACGCAATCAATGGATGCAAACAGCAACGGAAACCGAGATCGGATGAACGGGACTGAGGTAAATACAGAGAACGGCAGAGACGCGCAGCCCGCGCCCGTCTCCTTTGACATCGCACTGGAACGAGCGCTGACGGCGCGCGGTGCGACTCTTGATAATCTCTGCGACCGCAAGGATGCCGTCTCGCGCCGCGTGCTCGAAGAATACGGCGCGATGTTCGTGGCGAGCAGCAGCGTCATGCCGCCGCCCGTCTGCGTCTTTAAGAACGAGGCCGATGTGCTGAAGTTTCAGAATGAGACGAAGCCCGTGGCGGCCGTCATCAAGGGGACACGCATAGAGCTGCAACCGGCGGCGATGCAGGCTCTACAGGCGGCGCGCGCGGAGGCGCAGGGACGTGGGCTGGATATTACGCCGCGCGGCGGCAGCGAGGCAGCGCGGCGCAGCTTCAACGATACGCTGCGATTGTGGAACTCGCGCTTTCTGCCCGCGCTCAGCTACTGGAAAGGTCGCGGACGACTCTCCGACGAGCAGGTCGCGCGTCTCAAAAAGGCTGCGCTCACTGACCAGGTACGAGAGGTGCTGGAACTGGAAAAGAAGGGAATCTTTTTTAGCAAAGACCTCTCGAAATCCATTCTTTACTCTGTGGCCGCGCCCGGCACATCGCAGCACCTGAGCATGCTTGCGCTGGATGTCTCGCAGTACGGCGACGCGCGCGTGCGGCGCATCCTCGCCGCGCACGGCTGGTTTCAAACGGTCAAAAGCGACCAGCCGCATTTCACCTATCTGGGCGTCGAGGAGAAAGATTTACCCGCGCTCGGCCTGCGCCGCGTGACCCTTAACGGACAGGTTTTCTGGATACCGAATGTTCAAGAGAAGGGATGAGGGCGGAGGGATGAGGGATGAAAGGACTGCTTCCATTGCTTGAATGCTTTCTTATTCATCCCTCATCCCTCATCCCTCCGCCCTTCGTACTTCCCCCATTGAAGGAGAACTCAACAGATGATCTTCTGCACAAATTGCGGACAGCAAAATGATGATGCGGCGCGCACGTGCATCAACTGCGGCGCGGCCTTCGGCGGCCAGCGCAGCTCGACGCCTTTTACGACGGCGACGCCGCCGGGCGCTGGCACGCAACAGCCGCCCACGCCCGGAGCATGGGCCAACCCGACCTATGGCGACCCGTCGCACGGAATGCAGCCGGCCGCCGCCGCAGGGCAGCCAGGACTTTACAGTGTCGGCGAAAAGCGTGACCCGGTTATGGTGCTGGTGCTGTCTCTGGTGACATGCGGCATCTATGGCATCTACGAAATCTACAAAGTCTCTTCGGAGATGAGGGATGCGCTCGGACGGCAGGACATCAATCCGACGCTGGATGTCGTGCTTGGCCTCTTCACCTGCGGGCTCTATTTTATCTATCTCGCGTACAGATACCCGCAGCTACTGCTTGAGATGCAGGATAGAGTCAGACTGCCGCGCAACGACATTTCGCTGATCTCGATCATCCTGGCCGTCTGCGGCCTGAGCATGGTCAGCATCTTTATGATTCAAACGGAGCTGAACAAAATCTGGGATGCTTCGGGCAGTCGATAAGGCAAGCGGTGGCGAGGCTTTCGTTCAAAGCTTAAGAGTTGAGGAAAGGCTATATGCAAGAAGCTGTCAATCTCTCTTCGGGCATGACGAGTGCGACGCGCCGTCATGCTTGGCTCGTACTGTTGGGCCTATCCGTGATGTTCTGTTTGAGCGTGCTGTGGCGTCCCTCGGACAACGGGATTATTCTTTGTCCTTTTCGCGCGCTCACGGGTTATCCGTGTCCGGGTTGCGGCATGACGCGCGCCTTCTCTGCGCTTGCTCACGGCGAGCCCCTTCGCGCCATCCTCTATAATCCGCTCAGCCCCATACTGTTCGTCGCGGCGATTCTGGTATGGATGAGCGCGGCGGCAACACTTTTGAACCTGCACGGCATGCGCGCGGCGCTCGCACGTCTGAGGCCGAGCACGCAGGTCAGTTATATGTTCTTAGGATTAATGCTCACCTGGTGGGTCGTGCGCCTGGCTGGCGGATTTTGAAGAAAGAAATTAACAGGGATGGACAGAGATTGTCAGGATAAAAAAAGAGAAAACAAGAAGAAAGCATTCGTGCTTTAAATCTGAAATTAAAACCCCCAACTCTGTTTGCTGAGCTTTGCTTTTATCCTGCTTATCTTGTCCATCCTGTTTGAATCTGCTTTGACCATCGAATGAAACGTTGTCCCACATGCCGGAGCACCTATACGGATGACTCGCTACGCTTTTGTTTGCAGGACGGGTCGCAGCTTGTCCACATCAGCGATGAGGAAGGGTCGCCGAACGCGGAACGAACATCACGCGATCATCTACGCGGATGGCCGGACGAGCGGGAAGCGCCGCCCACAGAAGTGTTTGATGCGCGCATTGTTGCGCCCACCGCACGCACGCGCACGTCCGTCCCGACAGAGGTCATACACTCTCGCGCCACGGAAGTAGCAGAGCACAAAGCCGAGAGAGCGCACACGACCTCATCCACGGCGTTGAAAGCGGCGCTGATCTTCGTCGCCGCTCTGTTCGTCGCTGGCATAGGGCTTGGGCTGACTTTGTGGCTGCGCTCTTCGCCCGCGTCTTCTCCAAACAATCAGAACGCCGTGACGAGAGAGGGAAGCAGCAGCGATGCCGCCAATGTCAACGGCAATACGGCTCCGGCGAAAAGTGAGAGCCAGAGCGCGAGCACAGTGAAAAGCATCAGGGCGACCGCCTCCTCGACACGACCGGCGCTCGCCGGTAATACTTACGAGCCCGGCAACGCGCTGGACGGGCGTTTGATGACCGCGTGGGTCGAAGGAGTTGACGGCACAGGAATTGGCGAGTGGATACGCTGTGACTTCGGGCGCGAAGTGACGCTCAATCGCATCTCAATCGCTCCGGGTTATTTCAAGAGCCCGCAAATCTGGGCGAGGAATAATCGCCTGGCCGCCGCCACAATCTTTTTCTCCGACGGCACGTCGCGCCCGTTTCGCTTCCCTGATCGGATGGAAGAACAGATACTCGAAGTCGGCGCGGTCAAGACTAGCTGGGTGCGAATCGTCATCGACGAAGTCTATGACGGCACAGACCCGGACACGGCCATCTCACAACTGGCGTTCGAGTGAGCGCGTGAGATTTAACCGGTTGATGAAACGGGGCACGACCCTTTTACATATTTTCCCGAGGGCGAAAGCGCTGAGAGCGAGCTTGGAATGAAACGTTGTCCGACATGCCAGAGCACTTATACTGATGATTCGCTCAGGTTCTGCCTGCAAGACGGAACGGCGCTCGTCAATGCCAGCCGAAGCGAGGGTGCTGGTGGGCCAACCATACCCGATCAGGAAAAGACTCTACTGATAAATTCCGCAGGTCGTGGAGGCGAAGAGCCGCCGCCGACGGAAATCCTCCCTTCGCCGCCGATGCCGACTCTTGTTGCGCCGCGCCCGCACGTGACAGCGCCGCAGCAGCCGCGCCCGACCGCAACAGGCCCAAAAGATGCGACCACTGCACAGGGTGCGAAGAACAACGCTCTGGTCATTCCCATCACGATTGCTTTGACCGTGCTCGTGCTGGCCTTGGCGGGTATTGGCGCGTGGCTGCTGTTCGGAAATCGAGAGAGCGGAAGGACAGGCAATGTTAACGCTAATCGGACGACAACCTCGCAGACACCTGCGGCCAGCCCAGCGGCAACGTCCACACCCGCCGCAACGCCAAGCCCAAGCCCTTCGCCCGTCAATGTGGCCGTCCTGCGAAAAGAGGTGATGGAGGCTTTGAACGGTTGGGCGCAGTCTTCTATGGAGCGTGACATCGACGCGCAAATGAGTTATTACGCGGACACGCTAGACATCTATTATACGAAGACGAACGTCAGCGCGAGCGTCGTCCGCGCGGATCGCGAGCGCGCCTATGAAACCTTTTCGACGCTCGACATAGAGTTGAGCAACGTGCAGATTACACCCGACACCACGGGAGAGAGAGCCAACGCCCTGATCGATAAGACCTGGAACTTCGAGGGCGAGGAGAAAGCCTCTTCGGGCTCTGTGCAGCAGGAGATACGGCTCGCCAAACGAGATGGCCGCTGGCTCATCATCGGCGAAAAGGATGTGCAGGTTTACTACGTCAATAAATAAGCGGCACGCGAAATAAGAGACGCGCTCTTGCGCGTGCGCGAGCTTTAAACGGAGCACGCCGACGCCGAATCTTTTTAAAGACCGGGGCGCTCTCTCTGTAGAGAGAGTGTAGGTGAAGAGTGAAACGCTGTCCGACATGCAATAGCACATACACGAACGATACGCTGCGCTTTTGTCTACAGGACGGCGCGGCCCTCGTCGATACGGATGATGCGCCCTACTCGTCCGATCAGCAGAGACCTGTGACGGACGAAGATACTTTGCAGATCAGCGGAGCAACGCCCTCGACTGACCCGCTGGATGCGCGCGCCGCAGAGACCAACGTGACGCCTCCTGCGCCTGAAACGGCAGTCGCAAGGCAGAGCTTTCGCCGCCGCTCGACACGTGGAGATGAAGAAGAAGTCCCGTCCACAGCCAGAGCAATCAATATCCCTCTCGTCGCGGGCATCACTGCCATCATTGTGCTACTGCTGGTGATCGTCGGTATCGGCATTGCGCTCTTGATGCGCGGAGGAGGAGAGGGCCGTCGGAGGGCTGCGAATGAAGCGGCCAGAAATGCTAATAGTAGAGGCGGCCACGAGCCCGACGCCGAAGCCTTGAATTCCAACAATCCTGACAGGCCGCGTCGTCCGGATATGACGGGCGAGTTTTCGCCGGCGGCGGCGCGCGTCGAAGCCAAAGTCCTGCGCGGGCAGTCCGTCACGGCAAACGATATTGCAGGTCTGCCGCGCGCAGAGCTGCGCCGTCTACGCAATACTGTCTACGCGCGTCATGGCCGTATCTTCGAGCGAATGGAGCTGCAACAGTATTTCGACGGACGCCCCTGGTATAAAAAGCGAGCCGATTATACGGACGACGATCTGACGCCGATTGACCGCGACAATATCAACCTCATACGGGCGGCTGAAGACCGCAGCGCCTGAAAAGCCTTCGCTTAAGACTTACCCGCATTCTTCTGCATCTTGTCGGCGCTCTTCTTCAGCTTGTCGCTGAGCCTGATGATGTCTTCCAGATCGTAGCGCGCCTTGGTCGCCAGCTGAGCGTCCAGGCTGCCCGTATCTGAAAAGATCGGATTGGTCAGAAATCTGGTGAGCAGCATGTCCATCGTCGACATCAACAGTTGAAACTCATCGCCGGGGTCAATCCGCTGTCGCTTCTCGTCTTTGGGCGGCGGCGGAAATACTATGTTGGCCTTGAGGCGCGCGGCGCGCTTCTTGATCTCAACGGATGATTCCATGATGCGCTTGTAGTCTGGCGTGCCGCCCGTCTTGATGACGAGCTTCATCTCGTCTTCGAGCGCGCGCAGGCGCGAGAAATCCTCGTTGACTTCGGCCATAATCAACTGCGGGTCGCGCTTTGTGCGTTCGGCTTCGATCTCCTGCGAGCGAACCTGCCTGTCCGGGTCACCCACCTGTGGAACATTTTGTGGAAGAGTCCTGGGCGACTGTGCGCGAAGCGACGGTGTGAGCAATAGCATAAACGTGAAAGCCGCAAGAGCGACGAGGAGACGATTCACGCTTGACTTCGTGTACGAGGTATTCATGGCTGGATTCTCCTTCGTGATTGGAATAACGCAGCAGGGAGAGAGCGTGGGCGCGCCTGGACTTTAAGAATACGCTTACGCGCGCTTTCGTGTAAACGGAAAAATTTCCTCGCCGCAGCTTGTAGCGACTTGAGCGAAGCCTCAAAGGGATTAGTAACTCAAGCGCACTACGCGCTTACCTTGCCCGGCGCTGATAATTGTTTTTCTAGTTTCTGGACGCCGCCGTGTAGCTGTCGCGGGCATCACCGGCGGAGGCTCTTGTAAGCGTAGAGCGGTCGCTTTTGTCTGACCCGACGCTGACGCCACGGCGCGCACGCAAAGGAGGGGCACACAGCAGACAGATACCATAAAAAGCAAGAGAAAGAGGGGAAAGACTTTTCTTATTTTGTTTGGAGCACCTCCGGCAGGACGGGCCTGAACTATTCAGGGACGCCAGTATACGCGCGCCGGGTGGATTTGTTTAGTAAAAAATTCGAGAGGGTGTTCAAAAAATTGAACGCTATCTCTTGCTAATCGGAAGCGAAACCATCGGACTGGCGGCAATCCATCAAAAGTGATTGTCGGCGCGCCTCACCGGAGGGCGCTGGAAATTGGAGCGAAAATATTTGCTTGATCGCCCAAAGGTGGTAGACTACACGACAGTCCGGCCCTGATAATTTGGGTCGGACTCACCTTTCCCCGAACTTCGTTCGACTAAAAAATACAAAGAGCGCCGCACGGAATACTTTGCGCACCTCGCTGTCTCTCTCGGAGAGGAAAAGCGCTAACCAAGCCGGGCGACCCTTTAGCCCCCGGAGGGTCAAGAGAAATGGATGTCCCCCACATCATCGCTGGTCGCTTTCGCATCGAATGCGAAATCGGCAGAGGCGGCATGGGCACGGTCTATCGCGCCACGCACTTAGGGTTAGAGCGCGCCGTCGCCGTCAAGATCATCAAGACAGAATATGCTTCCGACCCACACGTGACGGATCGCTTCCTGCGCGAAGCGCGCACGATGGCAAGGCTGCGTCACCCGCACGCCGCGATGATCTTCGACGCTGGCAATCTGCCCGACGGCCGCCATTTTATCGTCATGGAGTTCGTCGAAGGCGCGACGCTTTCCGACGTGCTCGCACGCGAGGGACGCTTTACGCCAGAGCGCGCCGTGCGCATCGCCGCAGATGTTTGCGACGTGCTCGCGGAAGCCCACAGCCTTGGCATCATTCACCGCGACCTCAAGCCCTCTAACATCATGCTCAACGAGCGCGGGGTGTGCGTGCTGGACTTCGGCGTCGCGAAAGTTCTGGCCACGGCCTCTGCCGACATCAGCTCGACCTATGTCACGACGGGGTCTGGCTCTATCGTCGGCACGCCGCGTTATATGTCGCCCGAGCAGTGTATGGGCCAACGTGTCGAAGCGCGCAGCGACCTCTATTCTCTGGGCGTGCTGCTCTACGAGATGCTGGCCGGGAGACCGCCCTTCGTCGATCCGCTCGCCTCCGCTGTGCTGGTCAAGCAGGCGACCACGCAACCGAGACCGCTGACCTCGCTGCGCGAAGACGTGCCGCGACCGCTTGCCATTGCCGTTCACTCACTGCTCGCCAAGCAACCGGAGCAGCGCCCGCGAAGCGCTGCCGCAGCACGCGCGCTGCTGGAAAAAAGTATCGCTCAACCGGAACGCGCACCGCACACGGAAATCTCGCCGATGGCGACGACCGTTTCGACGGCCAGTGCCGGCATCGGGACGGCGCGCTGCATCTTCTTTCGCGCCATCACGCCCGTCGCGATGATCGCCGTGCTCGGCCTCGTGCTCTTCGTCTGGGGAAGCAGCGGTCAGAGCAGCATGTGGCTGTCGTCCGCATCGTTCGAGCAAAGCACGGAAGCCGCGTCGCGAGATTCGCTCGCTACGGGTGCGGCTGCCGTGACGATCACTCCGCCGCAGCTCTCGCTCGATCAGGCGCGCCGTATCGTAGGCAATGCGGCGCACGGACAGACCAGCGATGTGCGCGTCGTGCGCAAGGGACGCGAGTCCGCGATCATCTCTATTCATGACGAACAGCGCGCGGGCACGACTCATCTCTTCATGATGGAGAGAGCGGGCGCACGCTATCGCATTACTGGGCGCGCTCCGCTCGACGTGGAAGGTTTTCGCGGCGCGACCTGGAAAGCAGAGACCTTAGACGCGGACGCAGACGGCTCTGATGAAGTTCTTTACACGGGCATGAGCGCGAAAAAGGGACACGCGGCGGGCTATCGACTGGTGCTCTATGTGCCGCGTACGCGCCAGTCTTACTGGCTGCGCCTGGACAATAGTCCGCGCGGCGAAAAGACTCTGCGAGCGGAGTGGTCTGACAACGCCTTGCGCCGCGCGGCCACGCCCTATCGCACGGCCTTACAACAGCAGGCGCGCATCATCGCCGAGGCTCGTTAGAGGCGGCCACCGCAGTCAAGAGATGGAACAAGAACGGGTCGAATCCTTCCTCGATTATTTCGAGAAAATTCGTGCGCGCACACTTCGCGTCATACGCTGTATCCCTCCGCCGAAAATTGATTGGACATACAAAGAGGGCCGCTTCACCTTCGCCGATCTGATACGCCATCTGGCGGCGATAGAGAGATACATGTATGCCGAGAACGTGCAACTGAAACCCAGTCGCTATCCGGGCCACGGGCCGGAACTGGCCGACGGCTACACGGAAGTGCTTGAGTACATGAATCGCCTGCACGCCGAATCAGTGGAGATATTTCGCGCGCTGAGCGACAGTGATTTAGAGAAGAGATGCCAAACGCCCGGCGGAGCTTCGATCACTATCCAAAAATGGCTGCGCGCGATGATCGAGCACGAAGTTCATCATCGCGGACAAATCTATCTTTACTTAAGCATGCTTGACGTACAGACCCCGCCGCTCTACGGCCTCACCTCGGAAGAGGTGCTGGAAAAAAGCCGTTGATAAGAAGGGGTGTATCTAGGGAAGCAGCCTGTCGTAATCGGCGTGTGAGCCAATCCAGAACCACACCACGCCTTCCGGCCTATCCAGACCCAGCGCGGGGTAATGTGCGCCGACCCGCACAGACCAGAGCCTGCCGATTCTCTTAAAATGCAGGGATGGATGTTTGGGATTGGATTTGAGTAGCAGAAAGTTTTTGTCGGCAAGAGTGCGCGCTTTATCCGGAAGTTGACGATAGCGTCGCCAAAACTGTGGAGACGCAAAATGCTTCACAGCGGCTCACATCGTCCCTGCTCGAAATCCTGCTCCGCCTGCTTTAACAGATCATCAAGGCGACCGGAATTAACATCCTGCTCAAGCTGCCTGTCCCAAACCTGAGCCTGAAATTCCGCGAACCATTCGGCCAGCTTCGCCAATTCCGCAGGCGGCAATTGAGCAATAGCAGATTCGATTTCCTTAATATCCATACCGCCAGAGTTTATCTTGCCTGAGGAGTCTGTGGCAATACTTGAGGCAGCAAGCCTGAAGCCGGAACAAGAGCCTCCGCCCGCGAGAAGCCTTCAACCCATAACAATGATTTTGTCTGTCAAACAGAGCCGCTCACAGACCCGCCTGCTTCTAAACTTGTCGCGCGAGCGCGGGACATGTCAAGATAGCATTGCTTTAATCAACTTTTATCTTGCCTGTGAGGGCCACTGTCGGCGCGTCCCCTTCTTATGAGCGATTCACGTTTCGATCAAACAGCTTGCGATCAGCTCGCGGAGTGTGTCCGCGAGATCGAAAAAGAGACGGATGCAGAGCTGGTGATCGTCGTGCGTGCGCGCTCCGGCTCGTACCGCCACGTGGATTTATTGTGCGGTGCGGCGTTGGCTTACCTTGGGCTGCTCTTTCTGCTCTTCTCGCCTTGGACGTTTGCGCATTACTGGGTCGCGATTGATGTCGCGCTGCTGTTCGCTCTTGGCTTCTACATCTCTTCGCGAAGCGAAACTATTAGACGGCTGCTGACGACTAAAAAAGATCGCGCCGATGCCGTGCGTATGGGCGCGGCGGCGATGTTTTATGAAGCGGGAATAGCCAACACTGCGAGCGAGATGGGCGTGCTGATTTATCTCTCTTTGCTTGAGCGCAGGCTGGAGCTGATCGCTGATCGCGGTGTGCTCAAGGCCGCGCCTCCGCTGGAATGGAACGAGCGACTGTTCGAGCTGCATAAGGCCGGACATCGTCCGCATCTGCCTGGCATGCTTCAGGCCCTGCGCGAGCTGGGCGCGCTGCTCAAGCGTTGTCTTCCGCCGACGGGCGAAAATCCCAACGAGCTATCCGATATGCCGCGTTTCGATCTCCGATGAACCGTTTTCTTCGCACACACGCGCTCTCGCTTATCATTGCTCTCTTCTCAGCCTGCCTGATGCTGTTGGCGCTTGGGACTTTTACGTCCGTGCTGGCGCGCGTCGGCGGCGGACAGGGCTACGGTGGCGGCGGTGGCGGCGGAGGTGGTGGAAGCGGCGGCGACGGTGACGACGGCGCGATCCTCTACCTGATCTATCTACTGCTGCGCTTTCTGATCTACCTGACCATAGAGTATCCGGTCATCGGCATACCGCTGGATATTATTGTGATCGGCGGATTCGTCTACTACTTTTACAGACGCACAAAAAGGAGTCGTACGACAGATTGGAGTTCGTCCAGTTGCGCCGATACTTCTTCAGCGCCGATAAGTCTCGGTCTCAAGCCCGCACGGAATCCGCAGGACGTGACGCGCGAGCTGATGCAACTGCGCCGCTTCGATCCCAATTTCTCTGAGATCATCTTTACGGATTTCTGTTACGCGCTTTATAGCCGTGCGCATCACGCGCGCCGAGACGCACGCACACTTGAAGAGTTGTCTCCGTACTTAAGCAGTGATGCGCGCTCCACTCTTCTGTCGCGCAATCCGCAGAACCTGCGCGAAGTCGCAGGCATCATCGTCGGCGCGATGAAGATTGCGAATGTCAGCGGGCTGGCCTCGCAGATGGTGCAGATCAGCGTCGAGTTCGAGAGCAATTATACGGAGATCGCCGGTGGTGGGCAGAGCAGCAGTAGTGCTGGCGCGCCCGCGCAAATGACTTACTACGTGCGCGAGCTTTGGCACTTGGAGCGCAAGCGCGATGTGCTCTCGCCTCCGCCAGCGCAGGCCACGGCGCTTCATTGCCCGCGTTGCGGTGCGGCTTTGCAGAAGGATACGACGGGCGCTTGCGCCTTCTGCGGCGCGCGTATCGAAAGCGGCGAGTTTCAATGGTTCGTCCGCTCGATCATGCTGCTTGGTCGCGAGGCGCGTGGGCCACTGCTGACCTCTAATGTGCCGGAGGTTGGAACGGATAATCCTTCCGTCGTTCAGCCTAGCTTCGCGCAGGTGCGCGCCTATTTTGAAAAGAGCCATCCGGAATTTAACTGGGGCGAATTTCAGGCGCGCGCACGGATGATCTTCGACGAGTTGCAGGCCGCATGGTCAACATTGAATTGGGAGCGCGCGCGCCCGCACGAGACGGACAGTATTTTCCAGATGCATCGCTACTGGATAGATGCTTACAGGCGACAGAATTTACGGAATCTGCTGGATCAGTGCCGGATCATCTCTATGCAGCCGGTCAAGATTATGGAGGATGCGTTCTATAATTCGATTACGCTGCGCATCTGGGCTGAAGGGTACGATTATACTGTTGACCAACAGGGCCGCGTCGTCGCCGGGTCGAATAAACAGTTGCGGCGATGGAGCGAATACTGGACATTTATACGTAACCGGAATGCCAAGCCGCAGCACGCGCGCACAGACTTGTCTTGTCCGAACTGCGGCGCTGGTCTGAAGGTCAACGCGACGGGCATCTGTGAGTTTTGCGGCGGCAAGATCACTTCGGGTGAGTTCAACTGGGTTCTCTCAAAGATCGAACAGGACGAATCTTACGCGGGCTGACATCTCCTGGGGCTTTTGGGACATCGAACGGAGGCGCTCAATTTCAGGGGACTTTGGCCCATGCAGGGAAACCTAACGCGGGCCAAATACGTAAAAATAGAGCCAATGGAAAGTAGCAGGAGCTTTTCTTACAAGTGGACGATGCGACCACTTTGATGCTTGCGCTTTCCTTAGTCCTTGGAAGTAAAGCTGGAATCAAAAGGTCAATCTCTTTTTCACGAATGGAGCTTTTTGTGAAACGCACTCTTAATACTCTTGCGCTCGCGTGGGCGCTTATCGCGACCAGCCTCGCGCCCATCAATGCCGTCCACGCCGCCGCGCCGCAAACGCCGCCGCAGCAGCTAAAGCGCAGCAGTGGGGCGCAGACCGCACGCGCCGCGACGACCGCACGCCTGCCGCAGGCACAGCTAGTCAATCGCGTGCTTGCAAACGGGCTCGAAGTAATCGTCCTCGAAGATCATTCCGTCCCACTCGTG
The DNA here is from genome assembly GCA_035537255.1 of Pyrinomonadaceae bacterium. Classification (GTDB taxonomy): domain Bacteria; phylum Acidobacteriota; class Blastocatellia; order Pyrinomonadales; family Pyrinomonadaceae; genus DASQYE01. Next base: position 34,185 of record DATLMN010000192.1, read on the forward strand.
ACCATCGAGCTGGCCGTCAAGAACGGCTCTTACACAGAGCCGCCCGAGTTGAACGGTCTGTCGCACCTCTACGAGCACATGTTCTTTAAGTCGAATCGCTCTGTTGCGGATCAGGAAGATTATCTGAAACAGATAGGCCAGATGGGCATCGCCTACAACGGTCAGACGCAGACGGAGCTGGTCAATTATTACTTTACGACGACGAGCCCGAACATGCGCGTCGCGATGCAGTTCATGCGCGACTCTACGCGCTGGCCGCTCTTCGACCCGGGCGAGTTCGAGCGCGAGCGTGAAGTCGTCATCGGAGAGATTGATCGTAACGAATCGAACCCCTTCTATTATCTGAATCGCGAGATCAACGACCGTCTCTTCTTTAAATATCCGAGCCGCAAAAATCCGCTCGGCAATCGCCAGACCGTCTCTGCCGCCACGCCCGACATGATGCGATTGATTCAGGGTCGCTATTATGTGCCGAACAACTCTGCGCTGGTCGTCACGGGCGACGTGAAGGCCGAAGAGGTCTTTAAGATGGCGCAGGATTTGTACAGCGAGTGGCCGCGCACGGAAGACCCCTTCGTCAAGTTCCCTGCGGTCGATCATCCGTCGCTTCCCAAAAGCGAGGGCGTGATCGTCAAACAGCCCGTGCAGAACGTCATCATAGAGATCGGCTGGCATGGGCCATCCATCGGCAAGGACAATCCTGCGACCTACGCTGCGGATGTTTTCTCCTTTATCCTGACGCAGCCCAACTCGCGCTTTCAACGCGCGCTGGTCGACACAGGCTTGGTCAACGGCGTCGGCATAGGCTATTTGACGCAGCGCAACGTCGGCCCGATCACGATCATCGCGCAGACTTCGCCGGAGAAGGCGCGCGCCGCCACGCAGGCCATTTACAAAGAGATCGCTCATTTCAACGACAAGGACTATTACACGGACGAGCAGTTGGAGAGCGCCAAAGCGCTGTTGGAAGCCGACGATCTTTACTCGCGCGAGAAGCTGAGCGACTACGCGCATACCTTGAGCTTCTGGTGGGCCTCGACCGGACTGGATTATTTTCGCGGCTACCTGGGGAATCTACGGCAAACGACGCGCGCAGACATCAGCCGCTATGTCACCACATACATTCAGGGCAAGCCGCACATCGGCGTCGCGCTGATCTCCGAAGAGGCCCAACAGAAGGCCCAGTTGAAACCTGAAGATTTGATCGGTCAATGAGAAACTGTATGAAAAACTATTCCAACAAGCTTTCCGCACACGGCCTTCTGCGAATTGCTCTCGGCCTTATTCTTTCAATCGTGGCTGTCGCGCCCGGCGCTACGACGTGGCAGGCGAGTGCGCAAACCCTTAACAAGCAGGGGCAAACTGATGAGGCGCGCGCGAAGCCGCAAACCCTCCCGGATCAAACCACCATCCAGAACGTCGAAGCGACGCAGGCCGCGCTCGTCACGGAGTTCGATGTCAACGGCCTGAAGGTAATCGTCAAACGGCGACCGGGAAGCCTCACCGTCTCCGCTGGACTTTTCCTGCGTGGCGGCTCGCGCAATATCACTTCGGAGAACGCTGGCATCGAAGCTTTGATGTTGGATGTCGCAACGGAAGCGAGCACGAGTTTTCCGCGCGAGCGTATGCGCACGGAAACTTCACGCATGGGCACGGTCATCAGTTCCGGTGTCAACTACGATTACTCTGTGCTGTCTATGGCCTCTACGCGCCCGAACTTCGACCGCTCCTGGGAAATCTTTACGGACGTGGCGCTGCGTCCATCCTTCACGCGCCAGGACGTAGAGCTTGTGCAGAGCCGTATGGTCGCTTCGCTTCGCGATGACGTAGATGACCCGGACGATTACCTGCAACGCTTGCAGGAACGCGCAGCCTATGTCGGTCATCCATATTTTAATCGCCCGCGCGGGACGGCCGAGACGGTAGGGCTTCTGAAGGCGGAAGACCTACGCCGTTATCATCAGCAGATGATGCAAACCTCTCGGCTGCTCTTAGTGATCGTCGGCGACCTGGACGCGGCGCAACTGCGCCAGCGAATCTCTCAGACCTTCGGCAAATTGCCGCGCGGCGATTATCGTCCCTCGCCGCTGCCCGCCTTGACCTTCGCCACTCCGTCCGTCGAAGTGACCAAGCGAGGCTTGCCGACCAACTATATTCAAGGGCTGTTCGCCGCGCCGTCCTTGACGGCTTCGGACATCTATCCAATGCGCATTGCGTCGAGCGTGCTGCGCGACCGCGTCTTTGAAGAGGTGCGCGTCAAACGTAATCTCTCGTACGCGCCGAGCGCTTTCTTGAGCAGCCAGGGAGCAAACGTCGGCGGTATCTACGTCACGGCCGTCGATGCGAACAAGGCCGTGGGCGTAATGCTCAACGAGATCACGCGGCTTCAGCAGGAGCCTATCTCGCGCGAAGAGATCATCGGCGTCGTCTCGCAATATCTGACCAGTTATTACATGGGCCAGGAGACCAACGCGGCGCAGGCAGGCGAGCTTGCACAATATGAGTTGATCGGCGGCGGCTGGCGCAATTCGCTCGTCACCATCGAACGCCTGCGCGCCGTCACGCCCGAAGACGTGCAACGCGCCGCGCGCACCTACATGCGCAACATTCGCTTCGTCGTCATAGGCAATCCAGATCAGATAGACAAAAACATCTTCACGGGCCACGCCGGAGCAGAATAAAAGTTCGCGCACGTGAAAGAACAAAAAGAAAGGGTGAAGCTTTTATTCAAAGCTTCACCCTTTTCTCGTTTGCTTAACACTCTTACTTGCGTATCTCGCTCATCAGCTTTTCGTAAAGCTTCGTGTCGAGTGGTTCGAGCAGGCGACTCTGCGAGATGGCCGACCAGCGGTCGCCGATCTCCATGTAGGTCATGCCCAGATTGTAGTAGGCTTCGGCGTGGCGCGGGTTGATGCGCGTCGCCTGCTTGTAGGCTTCGATGGCCTCGTTAAAACTGCCCGAGTAGAAATAAGCATCGCCAAGCTTATTGTAAGCCTCGACGGAGTTGGGGCGCAGGCGTATGGCCTGCTGAAAGGCGCGAATCGCGTCGCGGTTCTTGCCCTGTTTGACTTTGCAATAGCCGACCTGAATCCACGCTTCGGCACGGCTTGGATTCTTATTAACCGCAATCTCGAAATAGCCGAGCGCGCTCTCGTAGTTGCCGAGCCAAAGGGAATTGAGCCCGTTCAAATACCAGCGTTCCGATGCGGCTTCCGATTGCGGGCCGCCCCGCAGCCTTGCGGCCAGCTCTTCAAAGCTCAACAGCTTTTCCGGCTCAAGCTGATTAAGGCGCGAAGAGGCGAGCGCCAGATTGATGTTCTGCCCGTTGGTCACGACCATCGTCACGACGCCGATGACCTCGCCCTTCATATTGAAAAGCGGGCTGCCCGAATTACCGTGAGAGATCGGCGCGGTGATCTGAATAATCTTCGCCAGGTTCGGCACTTCGCGCACGGCCGAGACTATTCCGTCGGCGATTGAGCCCTCCATCCGAAGGGGATTGCCGATAACGAAAATCTTTTCGCCCTCTTCCGGCACGACCTCTGAGATGTCCAGAGGACGCGGCGCGCGCTCGGGCGGCATCCCTATGCTCAGGATGGCAAGATCGCCTTCGAGGTCAACGTCGAGCATCCCCAGGACGGGAAAGGTCTTTCCCTTACCGTCAAAGGTTCTGATTTCTGCGTGGTGCGCGCCCTCTATCACATGAAGATTGGTGACGACCTGTCCGGGGCGCAGAAAGAACCCGCTGCCGGTCGTAGCGGTGTTACCCTTCGCATCGTAAGCGATGACGGAAACGACCGATGGTTTGACGCGCCGGATCAGTTGGGGCAGCGTCTCTTCGGCAGAGACACTTCGATTGAAAATAAGAAGCGAGGCGATGACGAGCAACAGGGGGAAGTTGCGTCTCATGGCTGTAGTCCAATTTTGAAAGCGGGCGCTCTTCAGACAAAAGTGCCCGGCAAAGAGGAGGAGAAAAGCCCCACGGATTTTCTTAGGGCAACGCGGCCGCCCAGAGCCGATACGCTTCGGCCTGAGCGTCAAGAAAAACTTTGAGTTCCGCGTGTAATTAGAATGTCGGGAGTGACCGGCGCTTTCAAACAGGGGCTGCTGATCGGGGATGACCCGCTAGCCCTTTAACCGGCTAACTTTGAATATACCACACCGGCGCGCGAGGCAAATAACACTTTTTCGGGAAATGCCCGCCCGGTTTGTAAAAAAACAGAGCGCCAAACAGACGCCCTCACATCACGGAAAGAGGCCGCCATCTTAATCAGAAGGCGGCCTCTCTCATCTGTCCAGCGTTCGGGCTCTAGCGTAAATACGAGCGTGCGCCCGAAGCATTACTTTTCCAGCTTATTGTTTGATGATCGTTCCGACGACCGTGCCCGAGGGCGTCGAGAATTCATCTTCCATCGTGATCAGAAGCCCGAAGTCCTGCAAAGCAGTCTCGGTCTGAATCTGCGCCTCGTTGCGTCGGCCCGTGTTGACTATCTGGCCCAAGCGAACGTACTTGTTATCCGGCGAGACGGCCCACACGGAATAGGTCTTTCCGGCTGGCGCATCCTTGAGTTCATGGAAGCGCATCTTGATTGTGGTTGGCCCATCCTTACGGGGCTCAATATAGACGTTGGCGCGCGAGCCCGTCATCGAACCCGACAGGTTGATCTTCATCTCAGTGTCCGTGCCGCGACGGAAGCCGGGAATGCCAAGCAGCGGCGCGCTGTAAGCGGGCGCTGTGTTGGCTGTGGTCGTTGCGGCGACACGCTCGCCAACCGCTGCGCCGTCCCTCTCTCCATGACTGGCGAGCGGCACGACCGCGAAGCCCTGCGGCACGGCGCTACGCAGCAACACGTTGGTCGTCGGCGCGTAGGTCGTTAGATTCGACTCGGGCGAAAGCACGAGCATAAATCTGTCGAGCGGAGTAGTCGTCGTCGAGCTGAATGTGCCCACGCCGTTATTGAGCGTTACTGGCCCAAGCAGCGTCGGTCTGCCCATCGCATCAACCGCGTAGAGATTAAGGTTACCGGCATCGGTCGTCAGACCGGCCAGATCCAGGTTGATCGTCGTGCCGTTAGCCGTGCGCATGACTTTGGCTGTGCCCTTTGCGCCGGGAATCGTCGTGCTCGGCGTCAGATTGACGATTACTTCTTTACCGACGGGATATTCGACGACAGTCCATGAACCATCGGCGTTCTGTGTGGTTTGAGTAACGGTGGTTGGGGTTGTGGTCGTCGTCGTCACAGTCGTGTCTTGCGCCATGGCTAGCCCTGCGGTCGCCAGCGAGAGCGCAAGCGCTCCTGCAATCCTCAGAAAACGTTTGCTCATCGGTTATCTCCTCCTAAAATTATGGAATTTCTTCCGAGTTGTGGGGGAGAGTGCATATTTAGTCGTACGTTGTTAAGGG
>DATLMN010000193.1:0-8759 GCA_035537255.1 Pyrinomonadaceae bacterium
GAACGAGCGACAGACTACGGAAACGATCATCACCGTTCCCGAACGCTTGATGGTTCTTTCCAACGGCACGCTTCTTTCTGAGAAACGCAACGCGAAGCGCGGGCAGCGAACATTCCATTGGCGACAGGACGAGCCGCATCCTGCCTATCTGGTCTCCATCGTCGTCGGCGAATTTACAGAGATCAAAGCGAGTGCGGGAAGCAGACTGCCCATCACTTATTACACCTATCCAGGCACTGAGCGCGAGGCCCGCCGATTGATGGGCCGCACGCCGGAGATGATCCGCCATTTCTCCAAAATCTTCGGCTACGAATATCCCTTCCCGAAGTACGCGCAGGTGGTCGTCGACGACTTTATTTACGGCGCGATGGAGAACACGTCCGCGACCACTCACTCGGACAGGTTTCTACACGACGAACGCACGGAGCTGGATTTCAACTGTCAAGATGTGGTCGCGCACGAGTTGGCCCATCAATGGTGGGGTGATCTGCTGACGCCTAAGTCCTGGAAGCACACGTGGCTCAAGGAGAGCTTTGCGACTTATGCCGAGGCCCTGTGGCTTGAGCACGTCGGAGGGTTAGATGAAGCTCGTTATTCGCTGATTCAGGAGCTTAATATCTATCTGACGGAAGACCGCGACCGTTATCGCCGCCCCATCGTCTTTGATCGTTACGACTTTCCCGTCGAAGTCTATGATCGCCACGCTTATCAGAAGGGCGCGCTCGTGCTCAGGATGCTGCGCGAGGTGCTCGGCGACGAAGAGTTCTTTCTGGTGCTTCGCCACTACGCGCACAAGCACGAGTGGCAGAGTGTGGAGACGAACGACCTCAAAGTCGCGATTGAAGAGGTGACTGGACAGAATCTGGACTGGTTCTTTGACGAGTGGCTCTACAGTGCAGGCTATCCTGAATTTGAAGTCAGCCATGCTTACGATGCCGCTAACAAGCAACTGCGCGTCACCGTCCGGCAGGTACAGGACACCGGCGATCACACGCCGCTGTTTCGCGTGCCCGTCGAGGTCGAAGTGATGAGCAAGGCCGGGACTAAAACTTTCCGCGTTACTCTGGAAAAGCGTGAGCAGGAGTTTTACTTCGCAGCCGGAGAGAGACCGCTCTGCGTACTCTTCGACGCGGACGACACGGTGCTTAAAACTTTACGACACGAGAAATCAAGGCAGGAGCTTCAATATCAATTGCGCCACGCGTCCTCGTTTACGGCGCGCATGCGCGCGGCGCGCGACCTGTCTGCTTTCAGGGATGAAGAAGAAGTATCGCAAGCCTTACGACGCGCGCTTTTACAGGATGAGCGCGGCGGCGTGCGTATGGCTGCGGCCGTCGCGCTCGGCGAGACGGGATCGACGGAGGCGCGCGATGCGCTCATCCTTGGCCTGAAGAAGAACACGGAGGCGCGCGTTCGTCGCGCAGCCTGCTGGGGCTTAGGCCGTTTTCGCGAGGATAAGAAGGCGATCTCGGCGCTGACGCGTGCGATTGAACAGGATGAAAGCTATTTCGTCGCGGCCTTTGCGATGCGCGCGTTGGCCCACGCGGCGGGCACAGAAGCGTACGATACTTTGATTGGAATGCTCGGACGCGACTCTTATCAGGACGTACTGCGCGCGACCGTTTTCGACTCTCTGGCGATTGCGAAGGACAGGCGCGGCATCTCGCTTGCTATTGACCATACGGCGTACGGCGTGCAACCTTCTGTGCGCGTCGCGGCCGTGATGGCGCTGGCCGCACTCGGCAAAGAACATGCGGACGAGCGCGAGCGTGTCTATCACAGATTAATAGAGCTGCTCGAAGACAAAGCCTTTCGCGTGCGGCTCGGCGCAGTCAAGGCTCTGGCCGTGCTGGACGACGAGCGCGCCGCTGCTGCACTTCGCGCGGTGGACGCGCGAGAGGCCATTGATATTATTCGCAGCGCCGCGCGCGGTGCGGTCAGAACATTGGAAGAGAAAGCGAAAAAGAGGGAAGAGAATGGCAAAAAAGAGAAGTAAGTTTTTACAGGGTAAGCGTATTGACCCACGCCCGATCACGCCTGAGATTAGCCTGGCCGACCTGGTAGACGAATCATTTCAGGCTTACAACGCCGCACGCCTACGCGAAGCCTGCCAGCTCTTTACGCAGAAGATGCTTGAGCCGGATGTCACCGTCGGGCTTTCACTGACAGGCGCGCTTACGCCTGCGGGTCTTGGCATCTCCGCATTGATCCCGCTCATTCAGGCGGGTTTCGTCGACTGGATTATCTCTACGGGCGCGAATCTCTATCACGATACGCACTTTGGCCTGGCGCTCGCGATGCATCAGGGCAACGCGCAGGTCTCTGACATAGTGCTGCGCGAAGAAGAGGTCGTGCGTATCTATGATATTTTCTTCGACTACTCCGTGCTGCTAGACACGGATGCTTTCTTTCGCCAGATCATCGAAGCTGAAGAGTTTCAAAAGCCCATGTCAACGGCCGAGTTCCACTACCTGTGCGGGCGTTACGTGCATGAGCGCGAGCGACAGCTCGGCATTAAGAACAAGTCGCTGCTGGCGGCCGCTTACGAATACAGTGTGCCGATCTATACTTCTAGTCCGGGTGATTCCTCCATCGGCATGAACGTCGCGGCCAAGGCGCTACAGGGTAACAAGCTGGCCTTTGATCCCTCGCTCGACGTGAACGAGACGGCGGCGATTGTGCTGGCAGGCAAGCGCGGCGCGATTCATGGGCGCGGAGACAAAGGCACGAAGCACGGCGGGAAGAGCGCAGTCTTTATCCTCGGCGGCGGAAGTCCCAAGAACTTTATGCTTCAGACAGAGCCGCAGATTCAGGAAGTCTTAGGCATAGACGAGCGCGGCCACGACTATTTTCTTCAGGTCACGGACGCGCGCCCGGACACCGGCGGGCTTTCAGGCGCGACGCCCGGCGAGGCCGTCTCCTGGGGCAAGGTCGATCCGGACAGGCTGCCCGATGCTGTCGTCTGTTATGTCGATTCGACGGTGGCACTGCCAATCATTACGGCGTATGCTCTAGCCAGACACGAAGTGCGCGAGCCCAAGCGTCTATACGAGCGACGCGGCGAGTTTATGGACTTGCTGCGCGCCGAATACAAAAAATCTAAACGGCGATAAGGAAAGCAGTGAAGCGTTATCGCTTGCAGGTTGGCCCATCAGGACGGCAACGGGGCTGTTTTATCTTGCGACCGGTGTGGTAAAAATTCAGAGGCTTTGGAATCATAATTTTATAGGGATGACTCGAAGGGAGAGAGATGGGGAGAACAATCACGGACGAGCAGCCGAAGATTCATTACGACTGCTCGAAATGCCCTGCGTTCTGTTGCGCGATTTACGAGCGCGTGCAAGTGACCAAGCGCGACCTTAATCGCCTGGCGAAGTATTTCGGCGTGCCGGTCGAGACGGCAGAGAAACGTTACACGAAGATGCACAGCGGCGAGCGCGTGCTGCGTCGTAAGAAAGACCCTATCTTCGGACAGGCCTGCCAGTTCCTCAATCCTGAGACGCGCGGCTGCGGCATTTATCACGGCAGGCCGCAGGTGTGTCGCGAATACCCTGACCGTACGCGCTGCGTCTATTATGATCTCTTACAGTTCGAGCGTCGCCAGCAGGATGATGTCGACGTGCTGCCGCTGGTACAGATCACTTTCCGCAAGGTCACTAAAAAAGTGGTCTCGGACGCGGACAGCAGCGAGAGAATCTACGAGTGGGGTAACGGCCATCATAGTTAAGTGAAGCCTGGACATAAAGAAGCCCGGACATAAATCGGGCGAAGTCCGAGGTCGTACTGGTTCATCAATTTGCTATCGGAGGTAGGGAAGATGCAGGAATTTCTTTCAAGGATGATCGGGCGCAAGATAGACATCTTTTGCGGCGGGGCGTCGAGCCTGCGCGGCGAGGTGGTCAAGGTCGAGGGCGGCGTGCTTCACCTCAGGGACGACGATCAACTGATGTGCTATGTGGCGATAGACAAGATCGCTGTCGTCTGGGAGGCGCGCGACTCCGAGCATCGCGCGGGCTTCGTCTCCGGCGCGATTAATAATCGTTAGCCGTCCATTCGTGACCTTCGATAGAGCGAAATAAAACAGACTCGCCCACGGGCGAGCCCCTTTCCGACTTTGACAGGTTTGCTTGTCGAACCTATCTACGAGTGCAAACTTTGAAGCGCGAGTTAGAATAAGGGAGCGCTTCCTTCCTTCGTACTCGCGCGAAAAGAAATTGGGCCAACGCTTCTATATGAAAGCGTTGGCCCAATTTATTTGCTCGATGGCTTTGAAATCTATTTTTGCGGCAGCACGACAGCAGGAGGAGCGGGAGCAGCCGGAGCGGGCGTTGTCGCCGTGGTTATGGGATGCGGAAGATACGATCCGGGATTGACGGCTGTTCCGTTGACGCGCACTTCGTAATGCAGGTGCGGGCCGGTCGAGCGACCCGAAGAACCGACTAAGCCGAGCTGGTCGCCGCGCTTGATCGTCTGACCTTCGGCGACATCTATGCGCGAGAGGTGGCCGTAGCGTGTGCTGATTCCGTTACCGTGGTCGAGATACACGACGCGCCCGTATCCTCTCTGCCATCCGGCGATCACGACCACTCCGTCAGCCGTTGCGATGACGCCCGTTCCGATGGGAGCGGCGATGTCCTGTCCCTTGTGAAACTCTGAAGACATCCCACCGAAGGGATTGCCGCGCGTGCCGTAGTAGCTGGTGATGATGCCTGAGACAGGCCAGATCGAAGGCATGTTGGCGGTTGCTCCCATGCTTCTCACCATAGAGGTCCGGCGCACTAAGGGTCTGGAAGGAGGCTCAGGATCATCAGCGCGCGAGATAATCACAATATCGTCAACCAGCGCAGTGCGAGGCGCGCCTCGTCCGTCCGCCGGCGGAGTGTAGATCATGACTGTCTTCTTGACGCTGGGTGTGGTCGCGGCTCTGTTGGTATTGCTGGCGGGGCTCTGTGTGTCTGCGCTTGGCACATGCGCCTGCTGCTGATCTTCAACACGACGCTGGCGCTCTTCAGGCTTGCTCGCTTCGCTTCCATCATTTGCCTGCGCGCGTGCCGAAGGCGTGCCGAACCCCAGACAGAGAACGACGAGTGCAAAGAGGAGCGATTTTGTCAGATGATTCCGATATAAATGGGTGCTGAAGTGGCGCTCAGTATAAACGGGGATGGGGAAACACACAGACGTTTTTTCTATCATTTAACCTTTCCCGGCAAGCTCACGACGCAAGAATACTGCTAGGGGTGCGCGGCGCTTGCGACAAAGCACAGTCCACGAGGGATAGGGGACGGCGCTTGATCAAACTGTCCTTATTATTAATTTACAGCCTGCCAGAAGGATGCAGGCCAATTTGGAGTCTATCCAATCGGATAGGTTCTTTCAACCAGCAATTTGACCGTATGTGTCTGGCTCTGGGACGATTAGCTGCAAAGATGCTGGCTAATGACGATATTCAGCAGCAGGGTGAATCAAAGGGGGACATCAGTTTTAAAGGGTCAGGCAACATGACGGATGGCAGTTTTGTTTGCGTACAGGCAAGGAGGGCTCGCCTGTCTTGTTCGGTTTGCGGCCATTATTGCCGGTCATACTGCTTGACATTACCTGCGGCTGCGATGAATATTGCGCAAGATCAAGCTTTCAACGCTTTTGTAGATACTCTTATTTGCAAGGCCGCGCGGAGGCCAGTGCGAACAAGGTGACTTCTACAGGACTTCGCTCGCGCAGCAAAAGAGAATATCGAGCACAGGCTCGTTCATTGCTCTTCGGCGATTAATAGATGAAATACCTCCTTGCATTCGCCATCTTTGCATTCGCCGTCCTGCTGATTGTTCATCAGTCGCTCAACCCAACTTCGCCTCAAATCACGGAGACACGTCCGGAGAGTTCATCCAGTGTTGTTCAACCAAAGGTTATCTGTATTGATCCGGGCCATCCCTCGGAGGTCAACGACGGCAAAACTATCCAGAACGGCACAAGCGAAGTTCATATCGCCTGGGTCACGGCCTTGAAACTAAAAAAACTCTTGGAGGCGAAGGGCTATCAGGTTGTGCTGACCAAGGCTGAAGAAAATCAGATGGTCAGGAATAAAGAGCGCGCGCTGATTGCCAATCGCGCTAATGCGGCGCTGACGATTCGGCTGCACTGCGACGCCTTTGCCGGAAGAGGGTTTGCCATTTATTACCCGGACAGGCAGGGCACGAAAGAAGGTACGACCGGGCCGTCCAAGGATGTCATAGAGCGTAGTCTGAAAGCCGCGACCGTGTTGCACGACGAGATGGCGCGGCTGCTCGACGGCGTGCTGAAAGATCGCGGCATCATGGGCGATTCAAAAACACTTGTCGGCTCAAAGCAGGGCGCACTGACGGGCTCTATCTTTTCCAATGTGCCGATCATCACGGTCGAGATGGTCGTGCTCAGCGACAAACAGGATGCTGAGTTCATCAAGACGGAAGACGGCCAGCAACAGATGGCGCGAGCCATCGCAGAAGGAGTAGAAAGGTTCGCTCGCTGATTTCTACGCCCTGTGCAATGCGCTCATGGAGGCTCAAGCCTCGCTGGCATTCGCAAAGATGAAGTATGATTGGGACAGGCCGGGCGCAGAGATGGAGTTCAAGCGGGCGATTGAGCTAAAGCAGCCATACGCAACTAGGGGCAAGAGTTCGTCGACATCACTCTGACTTCAATTAATTATCAACGCAGCAAACGGCGCAGACGCACAGAGGAGACTCTAAAATGCTTTTCATCGAGACTAGAACCGCACAACTCGGCGCCGACGGCGCTATGCGTATCCTTCTGCTTGAGAAGCTGCAAGAGAAGGGATTGACCCCGCTTATTCGTTCGGCGCGCCTGCACTGCTTTGAGCAGGCGTTGCTCTCGACTGATCGTGTCAAAGAGATGGAACACGCCATCTCCGCGCGGACTGAAACTGAAGAGGGCGCGCTCTACGTGCGCGGCGATGTCTTCTGCTTTGAGGATATTGTGCTCTACCTGATCTTCGGCGACGAAGACAGGGACGATCAGGGCCTGCGCGCCGGGATCGTTTATGAAGCGGAAACGGCAGCGCCCCTGCTCTCACTGGACTCCTTCTGTCGTAACGTGCGCGACGCACTCGAAGCGACGCGCGCGAGCAGCAGCATCGGTAGCAACGGCAGCAGCGCCGGTGAAAACGGTAAGGCTTTGGTTGAGGATATAACCTGGCGCGAGGTTAAGCCGCACGGCCTTAAAGATCATCTGGCGCGGTTTACGGAAGGGCGCACGGGAGAGGCTTCCGATGTGCGTAAAGAGACGAATATGGAGCGACAGCGCGCCGTAGAGTTGTTGGAAGATGCTGGCGCTCGCCGTTATCTGTGGCGTATCAGGGAATCGCAGGCCACCGGAAGCAGCGGCGGCGTTGGAGGCGCTGAACCGCAGGACGCGGAAACTGAAGCCGGAACGGAAGCGCTCGTCGGCAAGCTCTCAGACGCAGGTCTGTTGCGTCGCGAGGTCGTCGTCAGTTGCCGCAAAGTCGGACGCTCACTCTTTCGCCTGCCTTCTCCGGATGCTCTTAATGTCATTACCTCAAGCAATGCCATCTGTAGCGAGTGCGGCGCGAAAATCGCCGACGAGAAGGTGGATGAGCTGATCGTGCCAACGGAGGCCGCCTCGACGCTGTTGGAGAATGGCTCCTGGCTCTCGACGCGACTCTACTCTGTGCTGCGCAGCCTGGGGATTCCGGAATCGCATATCGCTGTTGGCCCATCTTCTAGCGACGGCGAGACGCACATGATGGCAGATGTCAGCGGCGAAGCCTTTCTTTTCGTCTTAAGAGACGGCGATCTGACGGCAGCGCACGCGCGACGCGCGCTGGAAAAGCAGGTCGAGACGGAAGCCCGGCACTTGGTCGTCGTCGCGACCGGCAAGATTCAGGACGAGGCTCGCATACGCCTGCGCGAGCACGCACGCCGTCGTGCGCGCGGCGGAAGCGAAGTCGAAGTACTCCTCGTTGAAGGCGTCAATGCCGCAATCAACGAGCTACAGCATGCCTTCGAGCGCGTCTCACAGCGAGCCCTCGCGGAAGAGCTATGCGCTCTGGACGGCGCGCTCGGCTTCAGCATCGGCCACATGATCAGCACGCGTTTTCGCCTCATGCAGAAACCAAGCGCGCTGCGCGACCTGGCCGAGTCGGCCGTCGGCGCTCTGGCCGGAAGCCTGCGCGAAATCTAGGAACGGGTTGGAAAAAGCCCCCGGAGTGGCGATAAAATGTAGCCCACGGCGTGAGCCGTGGGGACTGTTAGATATAAAATTGAGAAAGCCCCGGAGGGGCGACAGACGTTCACGTTTGAGTGCTACTCAAGATTGAACCTCTGTCGCCCCTCCGGGGCTTTGACTATTTGTGTGATGGCTTTCCCCATGACTTACGTCATGGGCTACACTCTTTCGCCCCTCGCGGGGCTCTTCAAATTTTTGTCTCATACTATCCCCCACGGTTGACGCCTTGGGCTACATTCTTTCGCCACTCCGGGGCTTCACCAGCACTGTGGCTAGCCACAGTAGGGGTGTGGGTGCTGCGCTATGCAAAGACCTGAACGGCGTGCGTCTAATGGGCGGCATAGGAGGTGCCACATCAAATGAGTATCGAAAGAAATGGACATATTTTTAACGCCGGGTTCGCTGTAGCCGTGGCGCTTGTGCTCTCTTCAATTGTCGGCGCGTGGGCCTACACGCACGTCAAGAACGGCGAGCAGACGATCACTGTGACGGGTTCGGCGCGCAAACGCATCAAGTCC
>DATLMN010000194.1:0-3054 GCA_035537255.1 Pyrinomonadaceae bacterium
CGCTCCGCCGGCGGCGCTGAGCATGTCAGGGAAATCGCCAGCCTCGTAGACGAGCGCATGCGACATATCGCCTCGCAGCTTACCACTCACGACATTGCAAAAATCGCGATCCTCGTGGCCTTAAACATCGCCGACGAGATGCAAACGCTCAAAGCGCAATTCGCCGTCGAGATAGAGGAACTGTTAAGGCGCACCTCCGGCGATGAGGTCGATCAGAAAAAGAATGAACGGCAGCCCGTTGATGAGCGTGCCTCCTGGTTCGACGAGATTTTCGAGGCAGAGATACCCGTCAAGGATCAGGCGCAGAGGCTCAGCAGTCAGGTCGCGGCCAAAATGCAATCGCTTCGCAGGAGCGAGACGCAAAGGCCCGGCATAGAAGAGACGACAGAGGATAAGACTTAAGATTTCAGCAAGGCTGCTATATTTTTTGAAGATAACTTGTGCATTCAAGGCGACCCCGGCTAAAATGCGGATCGCAGCACCCAGGTCGTACTCAACTGAAACTCGCTCGACAAGGCTAAAAATGGCTGGCAGATCATCAAGGACAGGTTCGCTCAAGCGAAGAGCAAATCCCTCTCCTATGTGATCCGGCGCGGGCCATGTCGTGCGCGCCTCTTCTGAGAGAGGGATAGCTATCGACTTGAAACCTGCTTGCCCTGTCAAACGTATTTAAGGGGTCGTCCCACTTCTGTACTACCTTTTCAAGGAGAAGATCATGCGTAGATTCCTGCTGGGAATTTTGGGTCTGGTCATGTTCACCATGCCCGTCTCGGCACAGACCGCCGAGGAGATCATCAATAACTACATCAAGACCATCGGCGGCATGGATAAGATTCAAGCCGTCAAGACCCTGCGCCGCACGGGCAAGTTTATCGGCGGTGGAGGCTTCGAGGCCGCCATCCTCGAAGAGAACAAACGCCAGAAGATGGTGCGCCAGGAGTTCTCCATCCAGGGCATGACCGGCATCAACGCCTACAACGGCCAGGCCGGTTGGAAGATCGAGCCGTGGCAGGGCAAAAAGGACGTAGAGCCGCTCGGTGAAGAAGAGATGAAGCAGATCATAGAGGATTCGGATTTCGACGGGCCGCTCGTCAACTACCAGCAGAAGGGGAACAAGGTCGAGTTCGTCGGCATGGATCAGGTCGAAGGCACGGACGCTTACAAGCTCAAGGTCACGCTCGCCAGCGGAGATGTCCGTTACTACTATATGGACACGGACTACTTTGTGCCCATCAAGATCGACACCAAGCGCATGATACGCGGGGCGGAGCGCGAATACGAGACCACGCTCGGCGATTACAAGGAAGTCAACGGCTGGTATCTACCGCACTCTGTCGAGACCAATCTCAAGGGCAGCCAGGACAAACAAAAGGTCGCCTACGAGAAGATAGAGGCCAACGTCGCAATTGACGACGCGCGCTTTCAGTTGCCGACCGCCGCCGCCAGGCCACCGACGGAGAACAAGCCTGCGGACGCAGACGCTTCAAAGACTCAGCCCAAGAAGCCGCAACAACAGGGTGCAAAGCCGCCCACCAAACCGAGAGACTAAGAACACAGATTCTCGCTAGAGAGATCAAGAGAGGGATCACAACCGTGATGAAGAAAAATTTGATGCGTTGGTTCTCGGCAAGCCTTCTGAGTTTGGCGCTCTGCGGCACGTTGGCCGCACAGGCGCAGACCACGCCCACACCGGCAGCGGCGCAGCCGGGGGTCGTGAGGGTGGATTCGGAAACGATCTCGGGCCTTGGGGCTCGCAATATCGGTTCGGCGGCGATGAGCGGTCGTATCTCTGCGCTCGACGCCGTGCAGGAAGGTCAGCGCCTGACCGTTTACGTCGGTTCGGCGAGCGGCGGCGTGTGGAAGAGTGTCAACGCGGGCGCGACCTTCAAGCCTGTGTTCGACAAACAGTCTATGCAATCCATCGGCGCGGTGACGATTGATCCCAAAAACCCGAAGACCATCTGGGTCGGCACGGGCGAAAGCTGGACGCGCAACAGCGTCTCCATAGGCGACGGCGTCTACAAATCGACGGACGGCGGCGATAACTGGACGCACATGGGTTTGAAGGAGTCCGAGCGTATCTCCAAGATTCTGGTTGACCCGACAGCGACAGACACTGTCTACGTCTGCGTTCCGGGCAAGCTGTGGAGCGACAGTGAAGAGCGCGGTCTCTACAAGACGACGGACGGCGGCAAGACCTGGAACAAGATTCTTAAAGGCGCGAACGCTTCGACGGGCTGCTCCATGATCTCTATGGACAAGCAGAGCCCTAAGACGATCTATGCCGGGATGTGGGACTTTCGTCGTCAGGGCTGGACGTTTCGCTCCGGCGGTGATGGGCCCAATGCCCCGAGCGGCAGCGGTCTCTTCAAATCGACGGACGGCGGCGCGACCTGGACGGAGTTGACTGATGCCAGCGCGCAGGGGCTTCCTTCAAAGCCCTGGGGTCGCGTGGCCGTGACGGTCGCTCCCTCTAAGCCGAACGTCGTCTACGCTTTTATAGAAGCAGAGCCGCCCAAAAACGGTCTCTATCGCTCGGATGACGGAGGTCGAACGTGGGCTATGGGCGACCGCAGCCAGAATATGATCTGGCGTCCTTTTTACTTCGCCAATCTGATCGTCGATCCGAAGAATGAGAACAGGCTTTACAAGCCGGACTTTTCCTTGATCGTCAGCAACGACGGCGGTAAGAGTTTCAGTAACATCTCCGGGGGCGCGCACGGAGACTTTCATGATCTGTGGGTCAATCCTAACAATACGGATCACCTGATCGTGGGCGACGACGGCGGACTCTGGTACTCCTACGATGGCGGCAATCGCTGGTGGAAAGCAGAGAATCTGCCCGTCTCGCAGTTCTATCACGTGAGCACGGATATGGAGCGTCCCTATCGCGTCTACGGTGGACTACAGGACAACAGCTCCTGGATCGGCGAGTCGCAATTTCCGGGCGGCATCACCAATCACCAATGGGAGAACATGTACGGCGGCGACGGGTTCTGGATGTTCGCAGACCCGTCAGACCCGAATTATGTTTACGCGGAATATCAGGGCGGC
>DATLMN010000195.1:0-3587 GCA_035537255.1 Pyrinomonadaceae bacterium
CCAACCCTTCGAGCTGCGTAACGTCTCGGAGGGCAAGCACACTCTTCGCGTCTTCCCTTCGCGCCCCTGGCACGAGAGCTACAAAAACGACGGCGCTTTCCAGATGGTCACGTTTACGGTCAAGGGCGGCGGCGATGCGTCTAAGCCGACG
The DNA here is from genome assembly GCA_035537255.1 of Pyrinomonadaceae bacterium. GTDB lineage: Bacteria > Acidobacteriota > Blastocatellia > Pyrinomonadales > Pyrinomonadaceae > DASQYE01. The sequence continues at coordinate 152 of DATLMN010000195.1, forward strand.
ACCACCAACGGCGGGCAGGTGATGGCGAACAACAACGCAGGGGCGAACAGAAACAGCAACAGTGCGAATAGCAATACGGCCAACAGCAACGCTACTGCCGCCGCGCCGCGCGAGGGCAAGGACATGGCCGCCGGCACTGCTTCGGACGTTGATCCGAAGAAACCGCTCCTCACCTACAGCCGTCCGAAGGGCGAAAACAAGGGCGAGGACGCAGACCCGATCATGATAGATTTCTGGCTCACGAACGCCAAACTTCAAGGCGACGGCGGCGAGTATCGCGTGCGCTATTCGGTGGATAATGGTGAAGCAAAGTTTATAGACAAGTGGGAGCCTATCTGGCTGACGGGCTGGACGAGCGGGCCACACAAGGTCAAACTCGAACTCGTAGACAAGAGCGGCAACGTCGTCGCCAACGGAGACTACAATTCGACGACGCGCGAGATTACCGTCGTCAAGTGATGAGCAAAGCGTAGTAGATCGAAATAAAAGTTGAATTAACGAGCCCCGAAGGAGTGAATATGATTTCGCTTTGCTCCTTCGGGGCTTGTGTTCTCTTATTACCTGGTATTACTTCGTACTGCTTTTCTTCGACGCACGTTTTTTAGCAGCGCTTTTCTTCTTCGCTCCAGTTTTCTTCGTGCTGCTCTTCCTGCCTGCTACACGTTTAGGCAGAATCCTGCGCCCGAGCAATTCTTCGGAGATGTCCAGGCCGAATAGCTCTTCGACCTTGTGCGCCACGGCGGGCAGCAAGTAGCTCTGGCCCAAGGTCGCCAGCCCATCAAAAACCGTATCGGTAAAGTCGTGATCCTGAGCGGCTGAGCGACCGCGACGCGCGTGAGTTTTGTCGCCCTGCCGCATCAGCGCAATGCTGTAACCGACGGCGAGGCCGACCGCGACCGCGCCGACGCCCCACACCAGAGGATTTTTCTGGAACTGCTCTTTCCAATCCAGGACTTCGCTGACGGTCTCTTTGACATTCTCGTACTGCTCGGAGACTGTGTCCTTGATCTCGTCAACCGTCTGCGAGATTGATTCGCGCGTCTCTTCCATGCGACGCTGCAATTCTGCTTTGCTCGGAGACTCGTCAACGGCTGCGGCGCGCGCCGTGGCCCTTCTCTTTTCAGCCATCTCTCTTTTTAACCTTTGCAAGCTGTGCCACACACGCCGAACAAATAAATCATCCGTCTCAAGCGGTGCGGCGAACAATCATCAGGGGGAATAGTTCTGTTAATATAAACGTTCTGATGAGCCTCATCAACACAAACGAAGCTTTAGGAGTTGTGGAATCCGTCAATCGGAAACGCAGAGAGTTCACGGCGCTCGCGCGCGAAGCGGCTGCGTGCCGCGCGTGCCCCGCGATGTGTGAGCGAGCTGCCGTCCTCAGCGAGCTGAACGGCTCTACGGACGCGCGCGTGATGTTTATAGGCGAAGCGCCGGGCCGTCAGGGCGGCGACCGGACGCGCGTGCCCTTCTCCGGCGATGCTTCCGGGCGTAATCTTCAGCGTTATCTGGATACAATAGGTCTCAAGCGCGCTAGCGTTTTCTTTACCAACGCCGCGCTCTGCAATCCACGCACGCCGTCGGGAGCGAATCGCACGCCGACCGTAACGGAAGTCTCTAACTGCTCCACTTTCCTGCGACGACAGATAGAGATCATCAATCCGCGTGTCGTCGTCACGCTCGGCCGTGTGTCGCTTGCTGCTCTTAAAAGCATTGAGTATCATGAATTGACCCTCAAAGACACGGCAGGCAAACTCTTCGAGTGGAACGGGCGTCTGCTCGTGCCGCTCTATCACCCGAGCCCGCAGGTGCTCGCCTCGCATCGTCGCGAAGAGGCGCAATTGAAGGATTACAGTGCGCTCGCGCGTGCCCTGAAGCGCGCACGGCTTTGAAGCGCAGACTGAAAAGAGAGATTTAATTCGGACATCATGAGCGAAGCAGTCGAACAGATCGCGATTCATAAATTACCGCTTGATGAAATACACAGGCAGGGTGGCGCTCTGATGGTCGAACGCGAGGGCTGGTCTGTGCCTGCATCATACGGTGATACATCGGCTGAATACAGCACCGTGCGCGATGGCGGCGCAGGCTTGATTGATTTGTCGGCGCACGCGCGCATTGAAGTGAGCGGCACGGAAGCAGTCCAGTTCCTCAACGGCCTCGTCACCAACGACGTGAAGACATTGAGCGACGGAGCTTGGATGCCCGCTGCGTTTCCGACCCCGCAGGGACGCCTCATCGCCAGCACACGCGTCATTCGCCGCCAAGACGCTTTTCTCTTCGAGACTGAAGCCACGTCGCACACCGCACTCCTTAAGACGCTCGAACGCTTTACACTCGCGGGAGACTTTCGTGTCAAAGACCTGACCGACAGCATCGCGCAGCTTTCCATTCAGGGCGCGCGCTCGGCTGAGATCATCAATCAAGTATTGGGCGAGGAAGCAGGAAAAATAGAGCGCCTGCGCGCCGCCGAAATCCTTTGGAAGGATACGAGCGTGAGCGCTATTCGTGCGACGCACACGGGCGAGGACGGCTTTGATCTTTTCATTGATGCCGCGCAGGCTTTGCTCCTCTGGCAGGAATTAAGGGCAGCGGGCGCGCGGCCCTTCGGGTTCGATGCGTTGGAGATACTGCGTATCGAAGCAGGGCTGCCACGCTATGGCCTGGATATGGACGAGACGAACATCGTCACGGAAGCGGGCCTGGACGACGCCGTGAGCTACACGAAGGGCTGTTACACGGGACAGGAGATCATCGCGCGCATACACTGGCGCGGCCACGTTGCCAAGAAACTGACGGGACTCGTCTTCGACGCGGAAGGAAACATTGAGCGCGATGCGAAGATCAGGACGGAAGCCGACGGTAAAGAGATCGGTCGCATCACCTCCACAACGTTTTCGCCGCGCTTAGACAAAAGGCTCGCGCTCGGCTACGTGAAGTACGATTACCTCAAGCCGGGCACAAGGGTTAAAGTCGCCTCCGGCACTGAAGAGCGCGAGGCGACTGTTACTGAGCTTCCCTTTGTGCGCGGGAGCTGGTCGGACGCCGCTGCGGCAGCAGATGCAGAAGGTGAGACGGGCGCTTGAGCGAGCAGCAAACACCCTCCAAGGAAAGCGAACAGCCGCGCGACCTGGATTTCGCGCAGGCGCGGCTGGCCTATTCGATCATTCAATCTCTGCTGGATCACACGCGAGTCATCAGCGACCTGATCGCCCTCATGGCACAGGTGCTTGACGAAGACACGACGAAGGCGCTGACGATGACTCCGAACTGGGCAGCCTATCTGGAAAGTCGTCGCGCGCTTGAGAAGACGCGCACGGACATAGAAAAATTCGCCGAAGTGATGAAAGAGCTGGGCGAAGACCAAAACTCACAGGCTTGAATCCGAATTAAAAAAGCGAAGGCTGGTCTTCCAGATCGGAAGGGTCTACGACTG
>DATLMN010000196.1:0-46026 GCA_035537255.1 Pyrinomonadaceae bacterium
TTCGAGCATGCCGGAGATGCTCGTCTCGTTAAAGCTGACCTTCATGCTGGAACTCGGCAAGAGTTCGACACGACCGAGTTTGCCGAGGCTGACGACGGCGCTGGAATTCTGCGCCGTGGCGACTGTGCTGTCAGAAAACACGGTCGCACCTGAAATTGCACTTTGACCGTTGACGGTGACTTGCCCTGATACCGACAGTTCCCCGGACGGCCCTGTCTGTCCCGGCGTCGCCAGCACAACCATCGAGTAAACACTCAAGACGGCGATTGCCAGGCAGAACGCAATGGACTTGCGGCTCCAACTTCTGCTAATCATTAATCTTCCTCCCGTATAGTGAGACAAAATTTTAAAGCGCGCCGCAAGCCTCAACAGACTCGCGGAAGACGGTTCAACGTTTCCCGCACGCGACCCGTCTCGACTATTTAAGATCACCCGCGCGGAACATCCCTTTAAAAAAGCAGGCATGATGAGCCACCGTGGGCTTCAATATCTTGGCCTTTTTACACGAATCCCAAGCCTGTGTCAACAAACATTTACGTAAAATCCGTACTCCGAAGCTCTTTTTTTTGCGGATTTTAGCGGCAACCCGTATGCCGCCCGGCTGCCCGTCTGATGTGGCCTTGGGCGTACTCGTGTGGCCCACTCCGTTCCTACCTTCCACTTTTACCGGCCCGCTTGTCAACCTCAAACGCGCTCGCAGGGCATCCGTCACACAAAAAAAGCTGTGGAGGGCTGTTCGGTCACGGTTAATCCTGATAAATCCTGACGACAGGTGTGCCGTCCGCCGCGACATAAGCCCTGTACATTCCGGGCGTATTAAAGGGCATTGTGATGCGGCCCTGGCGGTCTATGGCGATGAGGCCTCCGTCTCCGCCCAAGCCTTTCAGCTTTTCCATCACGACCGTACGCGCAGCATCCTCCAAGCTCATGCCCTTATATTCCATCAGGGCGGACACATCGTAGGCGACCAGCAGCCGCATAAAGTATTCGCCGTCGCCCGTGCCGGAGACCGCGCAGGTACGATTATTAGCATAATTTCCAGCGCCGATGATGGGCGAATCGCCGACTCTGCCGACTCTCTTGTTAGTCTTTCCGCCGGTCGATGTTCCGGCCGCGAGGTTGCCCTGCTTATCCAAGGCAACAGCCCCGACCGTTCCATACTTTCCCTCAGAGGGGGCGGCCAGCTCGGTCAAGCGGCTCGTCGGCTTGGGCGACGTGTTCTGCTGCTGCTGTTTCTTCCGCTCTTTTTCCTTCTCGCGCTCAAGCTCTTTTATTCTTCTGTCCGTGATGAAATATTCCGGAGGCATAAACTCCAAGCCCTTTTCCCTGGCGAACGCTTCAGCCCCGTCGCTGGCCAGCAGGACGTGCGTGGTCTGCTCCATTACGAGTCTGGCGAGGCTGATAGGATTCTTGATGCGCTTGGTGTCTGTGACCGCGCCTGCCTTAAGCGTTTTTCCATCCATGATGGAAGCATCCATCTCGACCGTCCCGGCGCTGTTCAGGACAGAGCCCTTACCGGCATTGAACAGGGGCGAGTCTTCAAGCAGGCGGATGGCAGTCTCGACTGCGTCCAGACTGCTGCCGCCGTCCTTGAGAATGTTGTAGCCTGCGAGGACTGCCTCCTGTAGCTTGGCTCTATAGGCCGCCTCCATTTCAGGAGACATCTCGCTTTTGAGAATCGTGCCCGCCCCGCCGTGAATCGCAAACCCGAACGGTTGAGCTGCGGAAGGATTAGTGCGAGGTGATTGATTGCTCATACTTCGCTTTTCTACGGACTCCTTCGCTCCGGTTTCCTGCACTCTTAAAATAGAAGTGATGACGAGCAGTGCCGTGATGAGTAAACCTAAGGACACTCCCTTCCATATCGCGCGCATTCTTGTGAGCCTCCGATTGCCGTTTTAAAAAGAGTCGGCAAAGCGTCTACGGTCTAAAAAATTTTATGTGAGCGCCCGTATGTTAACAGACAAAAAGGCGGGCAACAATTCAATTAAGATATGGGTAGTGGGTCAGTTTGAAGATTGAGCGTATGAACTTTTCATATCCTGAAAGCTCTTACTTTCGTTTGATAATAGATTTGTGGCGACGGATGGCGGGAGTTCTAAGGGCAAGCAAGTCTTTGTGTCGCTTCTTTATCAGATAAGCAAGATGCTGGTGTGAAGTTTGGAGAAGGCGCGCTGCCCGCGTGACGCTGCCGCCCGCGCTGATAAGAGCCTGCTTTATCAACCCATGTTCATAACGCTGTAGCTCTTTCAATAAAGGAAGCTTCTCAGTCAGGGCTTGCACTTCCTCAAACTGCCCGCCTAACTCTTGAATGATTGCCAGAGCCGCCTCTCCCGCGCGATTCTTTGCCCCTGACTGCACGGATATTTCGATGGCACGGTAAAGGATAAGACGGGCTTGCTCAAGGCGTCTCAAGCGAGCGAGCGCCTTGCCGTAAGTTATCAGGCTTTCAGCCAGTGCATGATGCTGATTCTGTTCGAGTACGCGCACAGCCGCTTGTGCGGCCTTCACTGCATCATGGTAACGCTCTTGCGCGAGAAAGACGCGGGCGCGCGTCTCATCAACTCGCGCCGCACCTACGCGGTCTTTAAGGCTTCCCATTAAGAGGCGCGCATAATCTAAATGCCTATGCGCCTCTTTGTATCTGTGAGCGGTGAAATAAAGTAATCCGAGATTGTTTTCGACATTGGCGAGATACAGCTTGTGCTTGGCTTCCTCAAAATGAAAACTGGCGGCTGTGTACTCCACAAAAGCGCGGTCAAGATAATCGCGCTGTCCGGCTTCCGCGAGGGTTTGAAAGATCATCGCAAGCTGATTATGGTAGCTGCCTTTAACCGTATGATTATTTATCTTCTCAAAAAGTGGCGCGGCTTCACGCAAGATTTTAAGAGCATCCTGATAGCAGGCCGCGCTACATTCGACAAAGGCGCTTCTCAGTAGCGCTCTGGCCTTTAACTCGCTGTCCGTCGTGAGCCGCGCCAATACATCTTTCAAGATGAGACGCGCTTCGCTGTAATGCCCTTCTCGCCAGTAACACAGAGCAAGCTCAGTCTGTCCCTCCATTATCTTCTTACCATAAGACAATGATTCAAAGATGCTGATACTTTCGCTAATCAGATTCTTTGCCGTTTCCTGTGCGCCTTCGATCTGATTACAACTGCCAAGCAAGCCCGTTAAGACTCCCGCACGCAAGAGCACTTCGGCGGCTGTGCTTGGCTCTAACCCTTCGATCACGGGTTGCTCGCCAATGCGCTGCCACAACTCGCCCATCGCTTGACGGGCAGCCTCATACTGCCCCGCATCTTCGCGCCCTTTGGCAAGCTGACAGCGAAGTTGTGCCTGCTCGTCACGGCTCAGATTTTTATTGTTTAGTTGTCGCAAGAGTAAGGCTTGTGAGTCCATGTGAGATTTACCTTTTCGAGTGATTGCAACAAATCTGGCAAGAGCGCCGCTATCTTATGTGTCTGCTTTTAAGCTTGCAAGATTTTTACGGAGCGTGTTCTATAGTTTCCGCTTGCAAAGACCTTTGCAAGTAACTCTATAAGGAGATAAGAGAATGAGATATTTACGCCAGTTTTGCGCGGTGACGATGCTGGTCTGCGCTTTGGCTTTTTCAGCTTATGCGGGCAACATCGAATGTCCCGCCGTGACATCTACGCCTCCACAGGCAACGGGCGAGATGCAATACGGCATAACAGACACTCTGATCTTGCTGATAGTGGCGCTCGTCTAGGAGAGCCCCATTGTCGATAGATTGAGGCTGCGATGCGGGCGGCTAGGGAGTAGTGTGTCTAGCGAGCTAGGCCACAGCTTGAGTATATTTCGAGTCTTCTAATAAAGACACAATATCTTCAATGCTCCATAGCTTCTTAGATACACCCGCCTCCATTGCGGGCGTACATCTAAGTGTTTGGTGAATGCGGCAGAAGTTATAGAACATGAAGTGGAGCGCGACAGCGTGGCGAAGATTCTCAAGCTTCTTACTGAAAGCATTCGTCAAACGTGTGAAGCGACGCATTGACATACGCATCGTTAGATTCTGTCTTTCAACATAGCTTGTGGAGATCATCGGTGGGAACGGGTCGCCAGAGATAATCTCATTGTGAATGCCTACACACTTGGCAGGACTGTAACGGACTTCATCTTGATCTTTGCCGTATATCTTTATCAGCATCGCATAATCAATATCAGCACCGAACGCGCCTTCCACCGCTTCTAGGTAAGGACGAAAGCCGTCCGTCGTGAGCATCACGCGATGAGCTAGACGGCTCGCCAGATCATTGATGAACTCGCTCGCGGCATGAGCATCACGACGGCCTACATGCCAGCAAGGAACAATCTTCGTGTCAGCATCAATAGCAACCCATGTCCAAACATCGCCATAGCCAAGTATGCCTTGCTTCTCTGGTGAGACGTTCTTTTTCTTCGCATGGCAGAAAGACCATATCTCGTCACATTCTAAGCGACGGCAAGAAAGATTCCGCATAACTTCATCTTGATAGTTAGCGCAAACTTCGCCAACATCTTCGAGAAGCTTAACGATAGTATTCTTGGCAACGCCAGTCATGCGAACGGTGGCGCGGATTGAATTGCCCTCTACTAGAGCGGCGATTACTTGTTTGCGACGGTCAGTAGTTAGCTTGTTCATACTTGCCATTATGCTTGAGCGGTCAAGCAATGTCAAGTAAAAAACAACGGACACCCCAATAAAAGAGTGTCCGCTATTTGTTTGTATGAAGTGAAGTTTAGACGGCTTTTTCGACGTAAAGTTTATTGTTCTCGTCCACCTTGAGAAGTAGCGCCTTTGACCTCTTGGGCGACCTGTTCCGGTCGGAGGGGTCGCTCGGATTCATCCTTCCGACCTGCTTTATTATTACCACCGTTTGTTCTGATTCCAGATGTTGGTTTAGTTGGGGGCGAGGTTTGCTGATCTCCTCCGTCCGTGTTTTGTTGCGGCTCATTGGTGTTCTCCTGCTTAGGTTTAAGGTAACCTATCAATCCTTCCTCATTGGGGCGGCTTATGCATAATTGGCCCGTTTCCCCTTCAAATGAACGCAGAACACGTTCCAAAGTTTCCTCAATTTCGTTTGGCGTGCGTACGTTTTGAAACAACTCCCCCGCCTCTTTATAGTCTATCACAAAAGAGTGGGAGGGATAGTTTTTGATGAGCGAGGTAACTCTATCTGGATTATTGTTTAATCTAATACCATATTCATAGGCTATGTTAATCGCACGCTCAACTTCCCCTACTCGTAAGGGGTCTATTTGATCTGTTATAGGAGATACCAACCCAACTGAAAGCGAACTAGCTATCTCGGCTGCTGTATGAGTAGTGATTGCGCCCCCGCCACGTCTAATAATCTCCAAAAAATGTTTTTCAAAGATTTCAAAGGCTTGGTCGCTTAGTGACTTTATTGCCGCTGCTATATCAAGGCCGGAACTACGAAAAAGAAGTTCATCCGTTTTTAAAAGCTGTACGTCCAGTGGCCCAAGCTCGCCTCTTACAGACATTATTATCTCGTCTGCGCCTAGTGCTATTAAAGTGCCAGCACTCTTGCACCAACCAAATACAAATAAGAAAAACTTCTCGTAGTTGTTTTTCAGGTAGCGAGCGATTATGTACGCAGCATCCGCGTCTCCGCCCGTCGTGCATAGAATCAAGGCGGCGTTTCGCCGTCTAGTAGGGCGGTCGGCTTCATTTAAAAAGATGCTTGCGAGGTTGCGCTCAATGTTTCCGCTGTATAGGAAAAGGTCGGCGTCAAGGGCGTCAGAAACTTCTTTAAATAAGGTGGGCCTATCTATTGAGGCGGGTGCGCCCCCCTGCGCTTGTTCCGCAGAGACCTCTTGAAATCTAACTGTTGACATAATCTACTCCGTGAGGCGGGCACTCCACCGAGCCTGTGCCGCTTTTTTGGCTATCTCTGTCCGCTTTTTAGCAGAAAGCTTTTCAGCTCGCGCCTTGCCGCCTTTTAACCCGCCTAGCCGACCGAGAGCGACTGCGGCGGGATTCTTTTCTGGCAACGGGTCTTCGGTGATTGGATTGCCGGTTGCCAAATCAACAATGTGCTTCGCAGCCTGATTGATGTCAGGTTTGCGCCTGCTAGTAATGCTTGACCGCTTTTGCATAATGGGGAGAGTACCTTACTTGACCCCGAACGTCAAGAGGGGTGCGACAAATTTTCAAAAATCTAGTCTCTAGTTCAAACTAGGACACTATCGGTACATCACCTTTCAAGATATGAAGTTTTCAAGAATCTTCAAACTGACCCACTACCAAGATATGAGTAGCGAGTCAATTTGAAATTGAGTGTACTGGAGATTGACATTCACCACAGAGACACAGAGCACACAGAGATGACACAGAGGATGAACTATTGCTCAACCCTCGAATGCAATCCTCAAATGCTCCGTAGTAGCTGAAAACGTTTTGATGTTCTTAACGAGAGCTTGCGTGATCTTCAGGATGACGAGGTCTCGGCAGGCGATGCGTCGCGACGTTTTTCTTGTGCGGTCATCTCTTGATAAGCGAGGGCTGCGCGTGTCGCGAGGTCTGCGGGAACTATGACGCGGAATGGGTGCTTGGCGACGAAGGAAGGAACTTGTCGCACGTCTGCGCCGAGCGCTCTGAAGGCGGCGACGGCTCGCTCGTCCGACAATTCGTCCACGCCCAGAGCTTCGGCGGCGCGCTTCAGCGCTCCTCTTAAACGATCCAGAGGCAGGTCCCTCTCTGCCAGCACCTTGCCGCGCGATTGAAAATCGCCGAGGGCACGCAACACTAACTGCGCGGCATCAACACCTTGACGGCGGTCGCTCTCCTTATCGAAAAATGTCGGCTGGCGCATGACGGCTGCTCTGAGATGCCTGTGTTTAGCTCAAGCTTTCAAGGTACGGACGAGTTGGTCGTGGATGCGTTGGCCCTTCGCGGTCTGGTCGTCTCCGCTGCGCTTCCCTGCGAAGCCGTGCTGGTTGTCGTCGTTGTTGTTGTCGCTCTCTTCGTCGCCTGCGAGGCGTCGCTCCCGCCTTGCGCCTTCTCTTTCTCCTTTTGCATCAGCTCAGCCTGCTCGTAAGGATCGAGCCGCGCAAAGAGATAGAAGATTTCGCCCGCTCTGACCACGCCGAGAAATCTGAATGTGTTATGCAGCACGTCGCCGACTTGAAATGTACCCGGTCGCGGCGGGTCTTCGAAAAGATTCTTCAGCTCGTCGCGCGTTGCGGCTTCCAGTTCCGGCAGGTAGTCGTTGCCCGTCTCCGTGGCGATCTGGACGGCCATCTGGCGCAGCGCGCGTATGCGATTCGAGTTGCGACGATAATAGGCGCGGTTGACTTCGTGACGGCTCGCGCGGTCGTCCACGACTTCCTGCTCGTTGCGCAGATAACCTAAGTAAGCGCGCACGACTGGCCCGAACTCCGTCTCTGTTTCATCCGGCGCTGTCTGTGCCGACGCCCCGGCTGCTCCCCAGAGAGAGACCAGCACCAACAGCAACGCGCGAAAGCTCTTTACCCTTTTCATCACACTTCGGCTACCCCTTGCAAACTTTTGTTCCTTGAACGGTCGGGGCTCAATTGATTTAGGCTGAAAGTTTAGCACACGCGCGGCGCGCTCGTCTCATACGCTGCGCTTTTGCAAGCAGGCTGGCGGCAGTCAAGGCCGTATTGCGCGACCTCGCCCGCGATGTTACATTTTCCGGGAGAAGCGCTTTGAACTCTACATAAACTGATGAGCGATAATTTGACGGCAAGCGAAGCGAGGGGTAAGCGTGTGGCGCTGGGCGTCTCCGGCGGCATCGCTGCCTACAAGGCAGCGGAGGTCTTGCGTGGACTGCAACGCGCAGGCTGCACTGTGCGCGTCGCGATGACCAAACGCGCCTGTGAATTTATCACGCCTCTGACTTTTCGCGCTCTGTCAGGCGCGCACGTCATCGTCGACGATTACGCGCCGGACAATCCTGACCCGATTGCGCACATCACGTTTTCGCAGAGCGTTGATCTGTTTCTGATTGCGCCTGCCACGGCCAACCTGATCGCCAAGATGGCTAATGGCATCGCCGACGATTTTCTCACTTCGACCGTGCTGGCGGCGAACGCGCCTGTCGTGATCGCTCCGGCGATGAACACGACGATGTGGAATCATCCGGCGACGCGCCGCAATCTGTGGAGACTGCGCGCGGACGGCGTACACGTCATAGAGCCGGACGCTGGCGAGATGGCTTGCGGAACATTCGGGCCTGGACGCCTTAGCGAGCCGCAGCGAATCGTCGCCGCCGCGCTTGAGGTACTGCGCGTGACGGAGCGGCACGCGGCGCAGGATTTAAGGGGCGAGCGCGTGCTGATCACATCGGGCGCGACGCGCGAAGAGATAGACCCTGTAAGATTTCTCTCGAACCGTTCGTCGGGGCGTATGGGCTTTGCGCTGGCCGAAGCGGCGCGCCTTCGTGGCGCTGACGTGACGGTCGTCGCGGGCGCTACGACCGTCGAGCCGCCCGCGAACGTTCGTCTCATACGCGCCCTCTCCGCCGAAGAGATGCGCGCCGCCGTGATAAAAGAGTCCGTTCAGGCGACGCTCTTTATCGCCGCCGCAGCGGTCGCGGATTATCGTCCCGCGCGCCGCGCCATGGACAAGATCAAAAAATCCGAGGAGCATCTGACGCTCCAGCTTGAGCCGACGCCGGACATTCTGGCGGAGGTCGCGGCCTCGCGTCGTGAAGGGCTGATCGTCGTAGGCTTCGCCGCCGAGACGGATAATGTTTTGCAGCACGCGCAGGAAAAACTGCGCCGCAAGAATCTGGACATGATCGTCGCCAACGACATCACGCGCGAGGGCGCGGGCTTTGACACACAGACCAACGTGATTACGCTTATCACGCGCGACGGTGCAGAAGCGCCCGTCGACTTGCCTTTGATGTCCAAGCTCGAAGCGGCGCATCATATCCTTGATCGCGTCGTGCACCTGCGTGGTGCGGGCGCAACTTCTGCGGTCGAAGCAGATGGACACGGAAAAGGGGTTGATAAAGAGTCCGGCGCGCGCGTCTAGGAATGTTTGAGATAAGCCGTCAGTAGTCAATTTGAGATTGAGCGTAATGGAGATTGCTATTTACCACAGAGGCACAGAGCACACGGAGGGAGCACGGAGGTTTGAATGCTTAACTCTCTGTGTTATCTCCGTGTGCTCTGTGCCTCTGTGGTGAATCTCGACGTAACGCATATTCAAACTGACTCAGTACGCTTTACTGCTTTCACTCATCGTCTGGCTCAATGTATGCTATGGCCGAATCGGATTTGAAAGAGTTACTGGCGCTCGTAGAGGATACAAAGGAGTACGCTTTATACCTGCGCGAGCTGGGCGTCGCGGGCGTAGACGAGCAAGAGGCATCCACTGAAGCGTCGCTTTCATCAGCTTCGACGGAGGCTCGCCATAAAACCAACAGCGCCGCGACGCCTTTGCCTGAGAACCTGGCGGCCCTGCGGCGCAATGCCGTCCGCGCCGCAGAGGTCGAGCAAAAGAGGCTGGACGAAACGGTTTCTTCAACACCAACGGTCGCGGTTGCTCACACCTCAGCAGCAAAAGAGCCGCCTCGCGCCGCATCAGAGCAAACGGAGATGGCTAAAAAGAAAAAATATCCTGACGCACAGCCTCCGCCGCCGATGGAAACATTGTTTGGCACGATCACGCCGCAGGACGAAGAGAGCCTGCCGCGCTCCAACGAGACGCTTGAAGAGATCTGGAACGACATAGGCGAATGCATGCGCTGCCCTTTAAGCCAGAGCCGCACGCGCATCGTCAACAGCGAGGGCAATCGCCAGGCGCGTCTGATGTTCATAGGCGAAGCGCCGGGCGCGGACGAAGACGCATCCGGTCGGCCCTTCGTCGGTCGCGCCGGACAACTGCTCAACAAGATCATAGAGGCCATCGGCCTCAAGCGCGAAGACATCATGATCGGCAACGTCAATCGCTGCCGACCGCCGCAGAACCGCACGCCGACCCCTGCGGAAGCCGCCACGTGCAAGCCTTTTCTGCTTCGAGAAATCGCCATCATCCGGCCTGACGTGATAGTCGTGCTGGGCAATACGGCGATGAAAAACCTGCTCGACACCAAAGAGGGCATCACGAAGCTGCGCGGCAAGTTCCAGGACTATCGCGGCATCAAGGTCATGCCCACCTTTCACCCGGCTTACCTGCTGCGCGACCCGTCGAAGAAACGCGAAGCATGGGAAGACATGAAAATGGTGCGTGATTATTTGAATACAGTGACGAGTGAGAAGTGACGAGTGGCAAGATAAAAACTTAAATGCTTCGTCCAGGCTCGTCACTTCTCACTCGTCACTTATTACTGTTCTTATGCAATCCTCTCTATTTCAAGACGACACGCCGCCCGAATCTTCGTTGACGCTTGAAGAGCTGAACGCGGAGCTGTTGGAGCGCGCCAAGGCTCTGCCGCAATTCGCTGATCGCATCTTTATCTTCGGCGAAGGCTCGAAGGGTGCGCGCGCGGCGGTCGTCGGCGAATCCCCTGGCCCGCCCGACATAGATTCGGGGCGACCATTTATGGGCCCGGCGGGACAGATGCTTGAGCGCATACTGTCGAGCATCGGTCTGAAACGTGAAGACTGTTATCTGACCAATACTGTCAAGATCATCTCGACGGGCGATGAGATGACGCCCGACGTGCTCAGTTTCTTTACGCCCTATCTGCATAGAGAGCTAGCTATCGTGCGGCCCGAAGTCGTCATCTCGTTCGGCAATACTCCGACGCGCGCTTTGCTGCGTACCAAAAAAACCGATCTCGCAACTGCGCGGCGAGTTTCATGATTATCAGGGCATGAAGCTGATGCCGACCTTCAATCCAGCTTATCTGCTGCGCGACCCGTCGAAAAAGCGCGAGGTCTGGGAAGACATGAAAAAGGTGCGCGCATTTCTGACATCGGAGCGATAGAAGATCAAAACAGACGTTCAATACCTTCATCATCTTCCGGATTAAATAAACCCATGAGTCGAATACACAGCATCGTCTATCAACCCAAAGACAGGAAACGCGGCGAGCGCCCCACAGAGTACCTTCGCCTGCCTCTGGAAGAGGCCAAGTTGATCGCCGGGCATGGTATAGAAGGCGACGACAAGGCCGGACGAAGTCCGCGCCGCCAGCTCAACCTGCTCTCTTACGAATGGCTGCGCGAGCGAAAGAAGGAAGGTTACAAAACGAAGCCAGGCTCTTTCGGCGAGCAATTGATCATCAAGGGCCTGGCCGTCGAAAACCTACAACGCGGAGATCGCCTGCAACTGGGCGAAGAAGCCTGCATAGAGATTACTCTTCCCCGAACGGGGTGCGAACGCCTCGAAGCTGCGCAGGGCATCTCCAACAAACTGTTGCGCGGACACATAGGCATGCTGGCGAAAGTCCTGACGGGCGGCACGATTCGCGTCGGCGACTCCGTCAAGATTTTGTCGCATGCCAGTACAAAAACAGTCTAGCTCAAGGCAAGCGTCATCAGTGTTGCTTAGCGGGCAACATCCAGGCTTTCAAGTCATTTCATAAAATATCAACACCGCATCACAATACGCGCCCACGATAACTAGGATAGATCATCCCACGTCATAATTTCCCATCCGGTAGAATCCGGTCCCCAGCCCAGCCCGACTCTGTATCTCACCGTCTTAGGGTTCTTACGTGTTTTCAATGTGATGTCGACCGTACCTAACTCGCCGTTGACGTTGTCACTGTCAATCTGTACGTATTCAAAGCCACCCCCTCTTTTGATGGACTCGCTCTCTTCGGCCACATGTTTTCTTAACCCATCCATCCCACCGAATAATCTCTCGATGCTGCCTTTATAGAGCAATTTCGCAACCTCATCCGCGTTCCCTTCCTCTATATACTTGTAGTAGTTTTTTACTGTCTCAGCAGGACGATACACGCGCCGCTGGACAGCCTTACATCCAACGCCGAACGCAACCAAACAGGTAGCCAATGTGAGTAAGTAGATTCTGCTTTGCATAGTTGCTCCTTATCTGTGTTGAATGGTCAAGACAAGCGCACGCCGCTGGAATCAAGCAGCCCCGCGAATGTCATTCAAGAAGGCGAGGAAATATCTTAAGAGCCATGCTATCGAGGCGTCTGGTTGGATGAGTTGTGAGGCGTATCTGGCTGCGACTACTTCAGCGCCTTTTCTAACCGTCTGGCAAATTCCTCTAACGTAATCCCTATGGCCTGACATATCTCGCGCACCTCCAGCACATCCAGCCGCCGCTGCCCACTTTCATATCTCGAAACATAGGCTTGGTCTCTCTCGATACGTGCGGCCAAATCAACCTGCGTTAGACCCGCTTCAATTCTCATCTCACGCAAGAGGCTGACGAGGCGACCACGTTGCGCAAAGTAAATTCTTTTCTTCATTCAATATGTTATATGAACATATTGACGAATACACAAAATTTACATATTCTGAGCATGTAAAATCTGCATAATCACTCAAGGAATGATGGAACATCTACTTGCAGATAAGGAAGATTGGGCTGCGATTCTTGAGCCTATTATGTGTCAAGATACTGCCTCAATCGAATGTCTAGCTCGCCTTCTGTTCACGATTAAGAAAGCAATAGAGAGTGGGCCGGAAGGAGCAATGCAGGCAAGCAAAACGCTACTCGATGGTATTGAGTCAATCTATCTTCACACCAACGCTCACAAAGCTGCGGTCAAGCTCTATGTGCTTTCCTTAGAAGGCAATTTAAAGCCACAAGACGAGCCACTTAATCTCATCAATGCGGCTCTTGAAAGAGGGCAGAGACGTGTGCAGTAACTGCCCGGCAGGTAGGATTCGATACGCCTAACGCTCGAATTAACCGGGCGCGATGAACCACCGATAAAGCCAAGCCTCGCGCATGAAATCAATGCTATTCGCTCTCCGGTTGAATGAGTTGTGAGATGCGGCGTTCGCTTTCACGGCGCTGATGGCTGTAAACACCTATTAGAGAGCTAACACATACCTCGCAAGCGCGCCGATACGGGCCAGAGTGTCAGGACTCATGCGCTCAGGCAAGTTGACCCCGGAGCGTGCTTCACGCCTGATATAAGCGCCTTGTATTGAACGGCGAGGCTCGTCGGACGAATTTGCCGTATGTCCGTGCCAGACAGCTCCGTTGTAAACGATGACAGAACCCGCCGGGCCACACGCCACGATCTGACTTTTGTAGTCCGCCAGAGGGTCGTTCCTCAACTCGTCTGGAACAGTTGACCAGTTGTGTGAACCCGGGATAAATCGAGTAGCGCCGTTGTCGCTTCTAAACTCATCTACCATAAAGATAAAACCTACCATCGTCCACCCATCTCTATCACGCTCGGAGTCTACATGAAAAGTCTGTGCCTGCGCGCGCGGTCTGACAGTCCTCGCGAGCATCGTACTGAGTTTGAAAGGCTGCTCAATGATGCGACAACACGCCTCCAGGACGGGTTGATATACATACAACGCATCGAACATGGAGCCTCGATTGACGAAATCGTGGACTCGGGTTGTCGTACTGCCAACGCCCACGTCATCGGAACTCGCTGAGGCTACGGCAGAATCATACGCCGCCGCCAACTGCGCCAACCTATCGGGAGCCACCGGGCCGGGAATGACAACGAAGCCAACATCCCGCAGGTCTTGGATAGCCCTCGCCGTAAGTACGCAACTCGTACCAATTATGCTGAACCAATCTTGCATATAAGAAGCATCTAACGCCCGAATTGACCGGGCGGGAAGAATCATCGAATAGCATCCAAGTTATCGATAAGATGTATGCTGATTCCGCTCCGGTCGAATGAGTTGTTAGATGGCGCGGTGGACGGGGAAATTAGGGTTACGGTTTATATGCTTCAATACGGAAGTGAATTAGCCACCGTAGAACATCCTTATCTCCTTCAAGATAACGACGGATTGTTCTTGCAACCTCTCCTGCCCGCCCAATAGGTACAACATAATCAAATACACGTGACATAACATTAAGTGAAGCCTCGGTCCAAGGGCCATCTACCACAATGATCCCAAGGCAGTCTGCATGACGCCCTTTCCAATTAATGGCTGAAAACATCTTATCTTTAGAGTAAAGGCTAGCGTGACGAGAGCTACTCTTTCGTACTTCAATAAAAGCGCGAGGCTCCGCCTCATCTGGGACAACGAAATCAGCTCTAAAATCGTAAACTACCCCAGTTAACGCCACGTATTCTGACTCTCTTCGGAAAGGCACTCCCGCTTCGCGTAAACTACTCGCCACAAACTCTTCCAAAAGTAGGCGGCCCACCAAGTCTCTAACTATTCCTTCAGTGGTAGCCTTAATTCTTTCTCGAATCTGTTCAGGGCGGGCAATAGCTTCCGGCTCAACCTCAGCAATGAGACTTACTAATCGTTCACTAGCAGGTCTGGAAATGCCTGTATCACTTACAGAACCAATCAGGCGAGTTAACTCTTGTTTACTAAATGTGCCGACTGCATGCATTATTACTGGTAGAAAGTGGGCATTATCATGAATCCATTCCGGCGTTACTTCTGTAAAATCCCTTGTCTCTGTAAACGCTGTTTCTATCATTGAGTCAATGAACGGCTGAAGCTGTTCATAAAGCACTCCTGTGGCGGCATGCTCAATGCTAAAACTCATTGCCGAACGGGCGAGCCACGCATCCTTTCTACGTTCAATGGGAGGGAGATTGTTTATATGATAGCCAAACCCGCCTAGAAGAAATTTTGACGCTAGCTCATCGCTCCAAATTTCGTCAGGTGGGGTTGTGAAATTCCTAGTCACTTCGGAAAGTTTAAGCAACTCCCGAATGATGGCTGTCATTTCCTCCGTAGCTCTCTGATATAGTGTCTGTTTACTCATTTGAATAGCCCAAGTTGGTCACGTTGTTCGAGTTC
The DNA here is from genome assembly GCA_035537255.1 of Pyrinomonadaceae bacterium. Lineage (GTDB taxonomy): Bacteria > Acidobacteriota > Blastocatellia > Pyrinomonadales > Pyrinomonadaceae > DASQYE01. The sequence continues at coordinate 14,884 of DATLMN010000196.1, forward strand.
CTGCCGCACTTCAGCAAATCGCGGAATATTGACGCCCTCGAAGCGATGACCGCCATCCTCACTAATAATATGTTCTGCCATCCAATGATTAGCTTTTCTTTTATCTGTTGCATTAACACGCAACCAGAATCTACAGGTGTTTGCGTAACGTATCGCGCGCGCAACTGTAAAAGTAAATGAGTTTTGCCCTGCTAGAGTCGCCACCCAGCCAAGAAAGAAGAACGGAACGATTTCTAAATAATCACTGTTCCCAAGGTCAGCATTATAAAAGCTGTAACGTGTTGCAATTGCCTTCCGGTTGCTGGCAATGAAACTTCGGCGGTACTCACCGCCAAAGGTAATGAACAATAATGCAGAAGGTCTTAAAAGAGGCCAGATTAGATTTAGCTGTTTGTAACAAGTAACGAATGGGTCAAGATCAATTAGATCAAATTGCCTTCCAGATTCAGCGCAACGCTGGATGACAGACAGGTTATCCTCGCAGAGCCATGTAATTTTACGCCCCCATTTTTTTTCTTGAGCGACAGAGAAAGTTTTGGCATCTGATTCGGTAGCAAGTATGCAAGCATGAGGAAAAAGGTGAGAGATGATTTCTGTGGTTTTACCTTCTCCTGCGAATGCGTCTAATGCATCTGAGATATCTAGTCTTATACTAGATAAGACCTGTTCATTTGCGAAATATTTATGTTTGGTATTGATTGTAAATGGATTCTGCTTTCGATGGCCGTAATCATCACGACCGATAAACACCTGCTTTTCAACGTGCTCAAAGTCAACGCGAAATAGTGTTGCGATCTTCCATGCGGGCAAGCCCGCAGCAAACAACTTTGAGGCACAGTTAGCAACTTGAGGAGTCCAGTTCTCTACACCTTCTGATCGTCCCTGTTCCGTAAATTTAATACCTTGCTCATGGCAATAATCGAGCAGTCGGTAAATCATATCTTGAGGGTTCCGGTTTAAGGCGGCTGCAATACGAGTGAGCGATATGCCAGATTGCCATGCAGCAAAACAAACCTTGAATTCTTCTTTAGTCCAGCGTCTACCGCGAGTATAACGGCGTTTGAGCGGAACCACAGGTTTTATGTTGCCGAACCCACATTCTCTTAAGATTTCGAGAAATTCAGGATCACAACTCGTTATATCAGCAGGTTCTATGCCCTCCCAAGAACGGGGTACCACCAAGCGCGTACCCTGACCTTCCGGTAAGGATTTCGTGTAACGGGGAGCACGTAATTGATTGTTTGATTTTATAGTTTGCATCACATGAATTATTTATCACATTTGCCAACGCAACATGAAACCATCTAACTACTATGAGACCGCCACCAGCGGTCTCATATCCCTTTCAAGCGACTTTTACCGCCATCCCCTGCAAAACACAATCCTTATTTAGCGTCAGGTGATGATTCCTCAGAAAGCTTCTTTACATGGAATTATGATCTTCCTTGACAGCACGCGAGCAAACCAAACTGAAAAGAGCGAGTTTCTACCTTGCCACTCTATGCTGTCAGATATTTCTGTTTTGCCGGTTAATTAACAGTGGCATTGAAGCTGTTTACCTTTCAGTAATTTTCCAAAAGCATCGCTGACTCGATGAGAGCGCGCGTTTGCCCTTTTGCACAACCTCAAGCGCAAACGCGCGCTCTGTTTAGGGTGTTACTGCGTGGGCGGCGGGTTGCGTTTGCGCGTCAGGCCGCTCTTGCGCTCGCTCTTGCGCGTGTAACCGAACGCTTCGTAGAGGGCGCTGTCCGCTCCTTCCGTGGGGTCTGCCAGGACGCCGTTGACGACGAGTTGGGCTTTTTCAAGGAATGCTTCGTCGGCGTCGTCGCGGTTGGCCTGCGCCTGTTTGAGCTGATCGTCGAGTTCGTCAAGGCGTTGGCGCGCGGCCTGTGCGGGTTGAGCCGCCGCCTTGAACTGTGGAAGCGTCATGCCGCCGAAGGATTTGTCGGGCGCGAGTGTCTCCCAGGCGTTGATCATTCGCTCCAGCTTTTGTTCTGTCTCTTTTGGACTGGTAGCCATGTGTGAGTTTCTTTTCTGCGCGCGTGGGGCGCACGGTTGGTGGTTGGTTGTGAAGTGCTTGTGAGGCACCGGAATGTAAGTTGTGTCGGCGGCACGAGCGTTGGTGAATATCGCCCGTGCGGCACAAGCTAATTACAGCATGTGACCGAGAAACGCAATATTGCTGAGGAAAATCGTAAAGTTTTCCCCAGAAAGCGAGCTTTTTGCGCCCGGAATCGTAATTCTGGCAGCCGGAATCACGATTCTGAGCCCCGGAATCGCGTTCCCAAAGCTCGGAATTGCTATTCCAAAGCATGGAATCGCAATCCGGAGGCTCAGGAGTGTGCCTCCGAGACCAGCAATTTCGCTCACGCCAATATGCAGATGTTATTGCCGCTTCCAGATTTGAGGATTCGCGGTAATTCCTTACCGCTCAAAGGTATAGTAATGAAAGCCGCGCTATTCGCGCTCCGGTTGAATGACTTTTTGGGCGTGGCGTGAGAGGCAACGTAGCACGGGCCAATTTATACTTGGCTCTAGAGTAGCAAACATGATCTAGAGTGGGTATTTCTCAAGTAGCCTGAGCAGTAAATAACTCGGCTCTTTGTTTCGATTATTGAACCTGTATTCGCACTCTTTCAGATGTAGATAGAAGGTGCGAGCTGGGATGCCGTTGAACTTCTGAAGCCGGCGCTTAGCATAGCTCCAGAAGCTCTCAATGCCATTAACGTGATGCGTCCCACGAACGAACTCATTAGCGCCATGCTCAACGCGAAAGTGCTTAGCATAACCAACATCAACCAGGCCATCGTAGCCGCGCCAACCGTCGCTGTGAACAATGGCGTCAATAGTCACTCGGCCGCGAATTACGCCCTGAAGAGTGCGCTTTTTGCAGTCCGGCACGATCTCCGTGTAGACGCAGCCATTGCGCTTGAAGATGCCGAAGACAATCGTCTTGCCCGATGCGCCTCGGCCTCGTTTGCCACGCACGCGCCGGGCCCCAAAGTAACTTTCATCAACTTCGACTTCGCAAGAAGAGAAAGGCGATTGGCGTTGGCATTCTTCAGCGATGCGAACTCTGATTCTGAGAAAGATCGAAGTCACGCTCTTGCGTGTCAGGCCAGTCAGATGAGCGACATCACTGGCTGTAAAATCGAGCGCAAAGTAACGTACAAGTTGGCGCATTTTACGCTCGGAAATTTTCGACCGCCTGTAATAACGGTTTACTGGTTCCATTTCAGTAGCTTAGCACTATGAATCAAGGGCTTTGCTACTCTAGAGCCTATACTTAATACGCCCTTGCAAAGATGACCTTCTCCTGGGCAGGCTGGCCACAGCGAACACAAAGACCTTCGCTGCCCGTCTGCTCTAAAGGGATGCAGCGTGTAGTGGCTTTGGTCTCCGCTTTGATCTGTGCTTCGCACTCTTGCCTGCCGCACCAGTAGGAGCGTGCGAATCCTTTTTCAACTACGGATTTGAATTGAGCGTAGTCTTGCGCATCATGAGTGTTCGCGTTACGGAAAGCCAGAGCACGTTGATATAACGATTCTTGAATGTTGCTCAGGGTCTCATTAACAGCATCTATTAAACCATTTTGCTCCACAAAGGATTTACCCTCTTTGCCCGGCTTGTCACGTCTGGCTAATGCGACTGTTCCGTTAGCAACATCTTTAGGCCCGATCTCAACTCGCAAAGGCACGCCGCGCATCTCCCAATCATTGAATTTGAAGCCCGGCGTCACTCCCTCGCGCTCGTCTATCTTGACACGAATGTTTGCGGCGATAAGTTCAGCGCGAACACGCTGCACGGCCTCCTTGACACTTGCCTTTTCTTCATCGTTCTTGAAGATCGGCACGATGACAACTTGCCACGGCGCAAGTCTGGGCGGAAGGATTAAGCCTTTATCATCGCCATGTACCATGATGATTGCGCCGATGAAGCGCGTGGACAGCCCCCATGATGTTGTCCAGCAATATTGCAACTCGCCCGTTTTGTCCAAATAGCGAATGTCAAAGGCTCTGGCAAAGTTTTGCCCAAGGTTGTGCGAAGTTCCTGCTTGCAGGGCTTTGCCGTCGCCCATCATTGCTTCTATGGAAAAGGTTTGGTCGGCTCCGGCGAACCGCTCTGAATCGGATTTGCGGCCGGGAATAACTGGGATCGCAGCTTCATTGACGGCGAAGTCAGTATAGATGTCCAACATCTGTCGCGTCTCGGCTTCGGCCTCTTCGTAAGTAGCATGTGCCGTGTGCCCTTCCTGCCAAAAGAACTCAAGCGTCCGCAGAAATAGCTTGGTGCGAAGTTCCCAGCGGACGACGCTATTCCATTGATTAATCAGGACGGGCAAGTCTCTGTACGACTTTATCCACTTGGCATAAGCATGACCGATGATTGTTTCCGAAGTCGGGCGCACGACCAGAGGTTCTTCAAGCTCCTTGCCGCCGCCGACTGTAACAACAGCCAATTCGGGTGAGAAGCCCTCGACGTGCGACTTTTCCTTTTCGAGAAAACTTTGCGGAATCAGCAAAGGGAAAGCGGCGTTCACATGACCCGTCGCTTTGAAACGACCGTCAAGCGCCTGCTGAATGTTCTCCCACAAGGCCCAACCATAAGGGCGCACAATCATGCAGCCGCGCACAGGCGCGTAGTCGGCTAACTCCGCACGCAAAACAAGTTGGTTGTACCATTCGGCAAAATCTTCGGAGCGGGAAGGCAGCTTATGTTCGGACATCCATTACCCTTTATGGCTAAATCTTTCAGCTGGAATCTGCCCGCATAATGTACACAACTTATCTGCTGATGGTCGAGCTATAAAGTTTACCGTCGGGCGTTTGACCAGGAGATAAGCGCCCAACGCTCGAATGCGCTCGCCCCGCGCGAGCAGCATTCTATTAAATCGCAGGTTTCTATGATGAAAGGAATGCTATCGCGGTGTCGGGTTGAACGAGTTGTTAGATTGCGCCCTCGTTATAGCTAAGTCGCGCGCCTCCTTTTGTATCTTTGAAAGAGCCGGAGACAGAAAGCAATAACAACGGCTGCGATAGCGATAAGCATCAATATCAGGCCGCGCATAATCCATTCAACGCCGATCCAATCTGTATCCTGTCCTCGCGGCACACCGTTCGGATACTGCTGCCTGATTGCATGATCGACGCCGAAATGACAGGTAGCCAACGACGCCACAAACAGAAGCACTGCCCCGCCCAGAAGAATTCGGATGACTCTCTTCATAACTTTAGCCACAAAGTAACAATCTAACTCCCGCATTAACCTGGCGCGCACATAACGCCGGCACGGACAAGTTGACGATCAAAGCCAAGCTCAATCGCGCTCCGGTTGAATGAGTCGTTAGGTGTGGCTTGATTATCAGAGGCTACTTTCACCAAATGCTCAGATTCTCCTTCGACCCTTCATGCCATCTCTTATCCCTCTAATAATCATTCCAGAGTAGTAAACGATGGCGGCGAACAGGAGCGTCCAGACGGAGAGGGCAAGCCACACCTTCGCCGATAGCTCTAAGCCCCAGTCTTTGGAGCGAGGCGCTAGACAGTAGAGGACAACCGTACTCAGCAAGGAACCCAGGACAGGAGTCCAAAGCCACACAAACCGGGCGACCCGTTGACCTCGAAGCAGCCCGAACAGCAAAGGGATGCTCAGGTAAGAAGCTAAAATGAGCAGCAGGGCAGCGGCTCCGCCAAGTGTCAGTGGATTCGGTGAGTCGCAAGTCCCCGGCAGGGTAAAAATCTTATACAGCGGGAGAACGACGGCTAATCCTGCGGCAACGGCGACTTCCAAATCTACACGCTTCATATTTGTAGCCTCAGTAAGCGAAAACACCTAACGTTCGAATTAACACGCCGCCCGCATGAAGCACCCAGGCAGATCGTAGAGAATAACGACGAAAGAAGTGCTCTCGATAGATCGGGTTGAATGCGATGTCGGGCTGCAAGTTATTCTTAAATACTCAACTGATGTTACTACTGAACTCTTTCACACTTTGCTTAGCAGAAACCCATTTTTTCTCTAAGGCTTCCTTTTTATCTCCGGCTAATGACTTCTTTCTTCAAGCAGTGTTAAAACAATTTTCCTTATACCTTTCGCCACCTCTGACAACGCACTATTATTACTTGGCGAATCAATAGGGACGGCATTCTTGGGTAACCCGTTTAATTTAGCAAATGGCATTTCTTCAAAATCATCGATGGCACGACAAAAAATTTGGTATGACCACTGCTTCACCTCTTGCGTGTCTTTCCAAGGCCTTCGGTAATTCAGTGTTCCAGATATAGTCTGATTGAATAAAATCCTGACTGATAAGGAGTAAAATAATATCTGCAAGCTCCAACTGGGTCTTAATTATACTATCCATTGCTTACCACCGGGTATGCTTCGATCATTCCACGTTTCAATCTTTCCTTCTCTTTTAAGGATAGCTAAAGAAGTGTCCACCCGTTCCTTTATATCCTCATCACGGTGAGAATATGAAATGAAAACTTTTAATGGTTTTGGTCTCTCGGCAACCGTAGATTGCTGGTTGATGAGATTTTGAAGTTCTTGGAGTTTCTTGAGCAGTCGGGAATCAGTTCTCTTTGTCGCTTCTACTCCCTTTTGAGCAAGTTGATAGGCCTTCTCAATATCGCCCATTCTTTGGTAAATGTTTGCTAAAACAACATAGCAACTCATTAGTAAACTTCTCTTGGACTTTTCCCCAAAGAGTTTTGAATAAATTGAAATCGACACTCGCCATAAATTATGCGCCTTTGACCTTTCCCAAAGAGTTGTTCAATATTATATCTTACATATAGATCAACAGGTGTCTTTGCATCTGTATCTGCGTTGACTTGAAATTACCTAATCGTCGCCTTCGCCAGTAAATATTTCGCGTAGCAGCCCAACTACTATTAGACCGCCACCAGCGGTTTAATCCAACCGGCCGGGGTTCAAGCCGAGCGCCGCGCGCAAATCCTACGGCTTGACCCGCAGCACCAGCGGCATCGGTTTATCCGGTGCGGTGGTCGCGATCTCGCGGCTGAAGCGCAGCGTTGTCCCGTCGAACATCCACCCGCCGTCGCTACAGCGCGAGCCTGCTTCGATAGACTTCCCCTCGCGCACGCGCAGCGCGTTCGCCGTCGCCTCGCGCTCGGCGCGGTAGCGGAACGCGCGCCGCCAAACGGATGTCAGGTCCGTTCCCAGCTCATTCACGGGCGCGTTCACATCGCACAGTGTGAGGCTGAACAGCTCTTCAGCGATCAGGCGATCATGTTCGATTGACGCTGCGAGCGATGTCGTCGGTAATATCAGCGCGCCGCTTTCCCAGTAAGACGCCGCCTGAAACTGAAACGCATCGAGCAGCGGTTGCAACTGGTCGCGCGCCTGCAACTCGCCGAGCCACGCCGGCGCGGGCAGCGCCATTTTCCAGGCGACCGCGTTGATCATCCGGGCCATAGACAACGCGGCCGTCTGCGCCATCATCTGCGGATGCCCGTCCAGCGTGCGGGCGAGCTTCCACACGGCATGCAGGTCGCCCCACGCCGCCGGATCGTTTGCGCGCGCTTTTGTCAGCGCACTCGCAACGAGCGCCCTCGCCACAGTCAACTGCATCGTGCGCCTCGCATTCGCTTCGTCGCCGCCGCCAATTCCGTCTTCGCGCTCCCAGACTACGGCCTCGCGCAGCAGCAGCTCGCGGATCGCGTTGATGTCTGGGAGCCCCGGCGGCTCATTGATGGTAAGCTCGCCCCGCGCGATCTCGCGCGCCACAAAATCGTCCAGGGCTTCGTTCTTCGGCAACGCGTTGGCGAGCGCCGTCAGCTTCACGGACGCGCCGTTGGCCTTCAACGGCGGCCACCGAGCGGCGACCGCGTCGAGCGTCCCCATCCCTCCCGGCCACGGCCGAGCGGCCGAGGTGGCAACGGCGTCATCATTCCGGAACCACAAGACCACCCAGCCCACGAGTCCGATTGCGATTACGACTATCAGCGCTGCTTTCTTCATCATTCCCTCAAACTAGAATCACCGTCCGGCGAAAAGCTTTGATTCAACGGCAGCCTAACGCCGCGATTCACCCGCCGGTAGATAAAGAGTTCTACCTCAAGCCGCTGCGAGAAAAACAGAGGATAGCGGAACTTAAAATGGATGTCCTCACCCACGTCGTGCTCGACCGGTCAAAGTCTAGCCGTGCGGATCAGGATACGCAGATCCTGATGTCTGTTTCGCCTTACTTTATGGATTAAGGTGAATCCAACTACCTTTTTCTGGGCAGTGGCAAAAGCATAGGCACTTGCTTGCGGTACTCTTCATAGGCTGTGCCGTGAAAGCTTGCCAGGTCGCGCTCTTCCAGCTGTATGGCGATCAGCATGTAAGCGGTCGTGGCGACGGCGAAAACCAGATGGCCCACGGTCATGCTTGGCGTCGCCCAGAAGGCTATGATGAATCCCAGCAAGAGCGGATGTCGCACGAACTTGTAGAAGAAGGGCGTCCTGAATCCAGCGTGTGTGTACTCCTTGCCTTTCTGGTGCAGGTAACGCAGAGCAACGCCGAGGGAGCGCTGAGACTTACTTGTTCATCTTAAGACACTACCACTCAACAGCCGCTCCTGCTTCCGCCTTAATTAACCCACTTAGTCAGCCAGGTCGCGAACGTGAGCCAGGCTTGCGTGTTCCCTATCAACAGCCGCAGCGGATGCGAGACGACTACAACTATGCCGCCCAAGACAGTGGCGCGGTGCAGGCGTCTGCGCGCGACGAGATCGTAAAGCAGGCAGACCACAATGAAAAGGTCTGCGAGCCCAAAGAAAGCGAGTGGGCCCACCTGCTGTATAAAGGCCAAGGGCAGCCGGGCCGTGGCTGCCGGTAAAATCGAGATCGTCGCCAGAAGCATCAGCCTTTTGTGTACGTCCACTCGACGGCGATAATAGAAACCAGCACCGACCAGGATCGCAAACACCAGCATGTCGCCGAGCGGGACTGTCAGAAAGACTAGCGGAGAAGGCGCTCCCGGCGGAACCTCCACTATCTTCGCCCTGATGATGGCCGTCGAAGTTCCAACCAGCACCATCAGCACTGCGAGCACGCCACCGGCTATCCCTAAGCGGCGATGAATGTTTGTCCGGTGTGCCGCGACCAGCACAGTCTGCGTGAGTAAAAGGACTAGCCATAAACTAAAGACGATCCCGTGTAGATGCAGCAGGGGTGTGAGCGACGGCGTGCCGAAATAGGGCCTGAGGTAATATGTCCGCGCAAAGCCTGCAAAGACCGTCAGCACAAACGCCACGGCCATGCCCGTGTAGAACAGCCGCTCGCGTCGCCTATTCATGACGGCAGCGCTCTCTATGCTGCTCCTCTTCTCGACCACCAATGATCTCATCAAAGTAGTCCCGGGGAAATGTTTTCACAGACCACTCAGTCTATCGTTTGCGGCCTCACTTGCAGAATCACCCTGCGGCGGGCGGACGGCATTTTACATGATTTGCAGAGAGAGTGATGAATGGAATGCTAAGAGAGGCGTCGCGCTGTGTTTGAGTTGTTATGTCGTCCTTTCAACATTACGCGCCATGTTGATGACCTGAAGATGTCTTAAAGCTTTTGTAACGGCGCACAATCACCACATATTTTCAGTATGATGATGCCGCCTCCTTCTTCAATTCTATCTTGAAGCTCCCTTATATCAGTAGAACATATTTTCCTGCTCTTAGTCAGGCTACCCCAGTCTTCATGATCTTCAGGCTGCCACTGCGTATTACCGGCATGACTACAAGAGACGCGATGTAGCATTTGATCATTTTCCGATCTGACGTGAATGAAGAAGCCGCTCTCATGCTCGCGTCTCCAATCCTGAAAATCATTGTGAGCAGATTTGCCATCTTCGTCATGGAATTCGACGATCATCTGGCCATCCCTTATTTTGATGTTCGCTCGTTGTAGACAGGTTCAAACGTGCGGGTCGTGTGCTCTGTCACGCTAGGCAACGCTTCTGGCAGCGTTCTTACCTGTGCGGCGTCAAGCTCTTTCGTCTCCTGCCCCTTCAATGGCGCAGTATCCGCTTTTTCTTCAGCACCTCGCTTACGACGCGGTAAACGCGAAATCAGCACGCCTTCGATTAAAAGCATTATCAGAAAGCTCAGCAGCGCGAAGCCGATAGTCAGCCCAACATCTAAGTTGAGCACAGCTTTCAGCACTCCTACGAGAACCGTGATCGCGCCAAGGCCCAGGACGAAGAGACCTACCATCGCCGAAATGATTAAGGACTCAGCTCTCAGTTCTGTTGTTTTGATGAGGCTATCACCCTTCGCACCACTCAACTTTGCGCCACAGTAATTACAGTAGCTCAAGCCCTGCGCAACAGATACGCCGCAAGATGAACAATACATTCCCTGACCTCCTTAAGGCCATTACGAAACGGAATGCTGCTAAGTTCAACAATGATTCCTCAGCAACGGGCAAGCGCCCAACGCCCGGATTAACCGGGCGCTAGCATACAGCATTCCACATTATTGGAGAGAGTAACGATGAAAGCAAAGCTATTGAGCGCTCCGGTTGAATGAGTTGTTAGGCATCGCCAATCGCAGAGAACAATTTACGCCCATCAGCTTAACAAACGCGAGAAATTGGTTGCGACGTATTTTTCAAATCGCGGCTTTACATATTCTTCAACTTCACCAGTTTGCTTATTCCTTCGTTTTCCATTGAACCAAATACTACGCTTACCCGCGTTAAGGCCTGTCTTATTCTGAACACACTCTCGCAGAAATTCCTCGGAGGTCATAATCCACATAGTACTGAGACGCTCCGAATAAAAGACGAACCAGTAATTTAAGCGGAGTTCATGCTGGATTGCAGAAAAAAGCGCACCATCACCAAGAACCACATCTTTCGAGCGGGCCTTAATCTGAACTTCAACGAAAGAGCCGTCTGGCCTACGAATGACAGCATCAATTGCTATATCATCCACAAGCGGCACATAAACATCTATACCTTCTCTTAGCATCTGACCGATTAGCCAGAACTCCATTCTTTTTCCAAAAGCTGCGGAATGTCTATATTTCATACAAGAAGATGCCTAACTACAATTAGACCGCCACCAGCGATCTAACACCGCTTTAAAGCGACTTTTACCGCCATCTGTAGTAAAAGACAATCCTTATTTTGCGGCCTCGTATAATTCAACGAAAGTTTCTTACGTCGAATTACTGCCCGCTCTTATCATAGCTAAAAATACCGAATCATCTAAATCTCGGTAGAACGTGCAGCGCATTCCGTCTCAACATCGTAGGCACGTTCAATCTCAGATTGACCTGCTGCCTATGAGCCCGTCGGCAATGTGCGTCTAGCCATCCTTTAAATGTTCGCGCCGCTTCCCGATTTGAGGGATTCGCGGTAATTTCTCTTTTGTGCAAAGACATTCCGAGGCCGCCGCTCAAGGGCTGACCACAGAGGCAAGCAGCAAAGATATGACAGGCGCGCACGCCCCGCAGTTCGCGGAGGTGGCCGTGCCGCTGCGCCTGATGCAGACGTTTACTTATCGACTGCCGCTTGCGCTGCGCACAGAGGCCAAGCTTGGTGCGCGTCTGCTCGTGCCCTTCGGACGCAAACGCATCACGGGTTACATAGTGGCGCTGCTTGACGAGATTGATCCGGCGGCGGATTTGGACGAGGCAGATGTTAAAGAGGCCGAAGAGCTGCTCGATGCCGAGCCGCTGCTGACGCCTGAGATTCTTGAGATCACGCGCTGGGTCGCAGAATATTACGCCGCGCCCTGGGGCGAAGTTTTGAAGGCGGCGCTACCTGCGGGGCTCAACGCCACTGTCGAACAGATTCTATCCATCACACCGGAGGGCAGAGACGAACTGGCACGCTTGCCAGTCGGGCGCACGGCGACCGCAAGGGCGCGCGCACTGCGTTTGGTCGCGGACGAAGGCGAGATTGCTTTGCGCCATATTGCGCGCCACATAGGAGAGTCGCGCGCCTCTGCCGTCGCGCGCGAGCTGGAACGCGCAGGCTGGGTCAAGCTCTCGCACCGCGCGCGAAGCGTGCTGGCACGCGCCAAGCGCCGCAAGGCCGTGCGCATCCTGCCGCCGGAAGCTCACACGGAACATGACGCCGCGCGCAAGCTCTCCAACGCGCAACGCAGAATCGTCGAAACGCTCATCGCAGAGGGCGGAGTGCTGGCCTACACGGATTTGCTTGAGATGGCGAACGTCAGCGCCGCGCCCATACAGGCCTTAGAGAGAAAGCGCGTCGTCGAAGTTTTCGTCCGCGACGTGCGCCGCGATCCGCTCGCGGGAGCGACGCTTCCGGAGATGTTGGAGATGGAATTGACTGCGGCTCAGAGCGCGGCGCTGCAACAGATCGAAGCAAGGCTCAGACAGGACAGCTACGCGGCCTTTCTGCTTCACGGCGTGACGGGCAGCGGCAAGACGGAGATTTATATACGAGCCATGAGCGCGGCGCTTCGCAGCGGCAAAAGCGCTATGATGCTTGTGCCGGAAATCGCGCTCACGCCCGTCTTTTCCAGAAGACTGCGCGCGCACTTCGGAGATGCTGTCGCCATCTTTCATTCCTCTTTGACGACGGGCGAGCGTTTCGACGAATGGAGTCGTTTGAAGCGCGGCGAAGCGCGCGTCGTCATAGGCACGCGAAGCGCCGTCTTCGCGCCCGTCTCTAACCTTGGCCTCGTCGTCATAGACGAAGAACACGAGACCTCTTATCGCCAGCAGGAATCGCCCTATTACAACGGGCGCGATACGGCGATTGTCCGCGCCTTGAAGGAATCCGCCGTGGTGGTCCTGGGCTCTGCCACTCCTTCCCTGGAATCTTTTCATAACGCGCGCAGCGGCAAGTACACTTACCTGCAACTGCCCGAACGAATCACTAATCGCGCGATGGCCCGTGCAGAGATCATAGACATGCGCGAGGTCTTTGCGCGTCACGGTCGCGCGCAGGTCTTCTCCGATCAGTTGCTCGCCGCGATAGACGAGACGCACGCGCGCGGCGAGCAAAGCATCATTCTCTTAAATCGGCGCGGCTATTCGAGCTTCGTGCTGTGCCGTTCGTGCGGAGAATCTATCCATTGTCCCAACTGTGATGTCACGCTCACATATCATCGCAGCGAGATGAGCATCGTCTGTCACTACTGCAATCACAGGCAGAGCGCCCCGACGAAGTGTCCAAGCTGCGCAGGGAAATACATCTACTACGTCGGCGAGGGCACGGAACAGATCGAGGAGATTTTGCAAGGGCGTTTTCCGGAGCTTCGCATCGCACGCCTGGACCGCGATACGACCTCGCGTCGCAAGCTCTTCGAGCGCGCCATCCTTGAGTTCGGCGCGGGCGAGCTGGACATGCTCGTCGGCACACAGATGCTCGCCAAGGGACACGACTTTCCGAACGTCACGCTGGTCGGCGTCGTCTCCGTCGATGCGGGCCTGGCCCTGCCGGACTTTCGCTCCGCCGAGAGAACATTTCAATTGATTACGCAGGTCGCGGGGCGGGCAGGACGTGGCGAGCGCGCCGGACGCGTGTTGATCCAGACATTTCATCCGAATCATTACGCGCTGCTACATGCCTGCGCGCAGGATTACGCGGGCTTCTATGCGGAGGAGATTCGCTATCGTCGCAACCTGAACTATCCGCCCTTCGTCGCGCTCGCTTCCCTGCTCGTCCACGGCGAGGATTTGACGCGGACACAAAGCACTGCGGCTGAGTTGAAGAGAGCGTTGGAGGAGGCAAACACAGAGCGCGCCTGCCGCATACTCGGCCCGGCCCCCGCTCCACTGTCGCGCATCAAGGGCGAGCATCGCATACAGCTTCTGCTCAAATCCCGCAGCCGTCCGCAACTGCGACAGACTATCGATGTCGCGCTCGCAGAATCGGCAGCGCGCGGCGCTGACCTACGCAGCGTCAACGTCGAGATCGACCCGATCAATTTGATGTAAGGCGAAGTCGATGTGAGATGTTTTCAGCTCCGTCGGAGCGATATGTTTATAGACCATCGCATTATCCAAGTAGCAAGCTCCGTAGGAGCGACATGTCAGAGATGCGACACATGTCGCTCCTACGGAGCTTAATCAAAGGTGCTGCTTGTAAACTATAAACATTCAGCTCTTACGGAGCTGAGAACATTGCCGATTTTTTTTACCGCGACTCAGTTTTATATCATCTGTCGATTGCGCCACAGCCCTTCATTTGCGATAAACTTCCTTTTATGAAACTTGCAGAACTGACAGCCCAGACGGGCGCACGTCTCGAAAGCGGTGACGGCGAGATGGAGATCACTGGCGCTGCCGGGCTTGATGAAGCCGCGCCGGGACAGGTCACTTTTCTCTCCAACCCGCGCTATACGCCGCGCGTGCAAACCACACGCGCCTCTGCCATCTATGTCGGCGAAAGCGTAGAGGTCGGCCCGCACCTCGCAGTCCTGCGCGCGCCCGATCCCTACCTTGCGTATACGCGCGCTCTACGCCTCTTTTATCCTGAGCCTGAGTTTGAGCCGTTCGTTCATCCTTCGGCCGTCATCGATCCGACCGCGCAGGTGGCAGACGGTGTGTGGATTGGTGCGTGCGCTTATGTCGGTCGTGACGTGCAGATTGCGAGCGGTGTCAGAATCTATCCGAACGCGACCCTGTATGACAGCGTAGCAGTAGGCGCAGATTCCGTCATACATTCAGGCGCGGCCATACGTGAAGGCACGAAGTTGGGCCAGCGCGTCGTCGTTCACAACAACGCTGTCGTCGGCTCGGACGGATTCGGATATGCCAAGACGGAAGAGGGCCACTGGATGAAGATTCCGCAGGCGGGCATCGTCGTCGTCGAAGACGATGTGGAGATCGGCGCTGGCACGACCATTGATCGCGCGTCTGTGGGCGAGACGCGTATCCGTCGCGGCGCGAAGATAGATAATCTTGTACAGGTCGGACATTCCTGCACCGTCGGCGAAGACACGCTGCTTTGCGCGCAGGTCGGACTGGCCGGTAGCTCGCACATCGGACGCCGCGTCATCCTGGCGGGTCAGGCTGGCGTCGCAGGTCACCTGACCATCGGCGACGATGTGGTCGTCACGGCCAAAAGCGCTACGAGTCACGATGTTCCGGCGGGCAAAGTCATCTCCGGCATCCCTGCCTTTGATAATCGAGACTGGCTGCGCTCGACCTCAGCTTTTCGTCGTCTGGGTGAGATGCAGCGCACTCTGCGCTCGCTCGAAGCACGCTTAAAAGCGCTGGAAGAAGGCTCGTCTGCTCCTGAGAGGAAATAGTACTTGACAGGAAAAGGCTTTGACGGGCATAATCCCAAATTGAAATTGGATTTCAATTTCGCCCCATTCCCCTGCGGCGAGGTTGATCATCCGATTATCCCCAGAGCTTCCAGAGGTACAAAGGTCTTGCAAAGCGGTCACAGCACACGGGTTCAAATCTTAGAATCCCCCGCAGACGATCAGCGTATAGAGGTTTATCTTGAGCAGACGCCTGAGGGTACGCAGCGCGTCGTCCTGCGCTCTTCGACCTGGACAGAGGGCTTAGGCTGGTGCAGCCAGAAGACCATACGGCTCGATACAGAGCAGCTTGACGACCTCCATCGCGCATTGACGGTTGCGCGCCACCGCGTCAATCTGGCGCGCGCAGAGCGCGGTCAAACAATCGAGTCCGCTCAGGTGATTCAGCTTCCGACGCTCGCCTGAAAAAGCGCGCGGAGATAAAACAAAAGGGCAGCAGGGAAAGCGCCACGAGTTGCGCTCTTCGACCTGCTGCCCTTCCCTTTTTGTAGTAACTTGCCTTAGCCGACCTGACGCAGTGTGATCTTCTCTTTGACGGCGCTGGCCTTCCTCTCGGAGGTCAGCTTCTCAAGCTCGTCAATATGAAGCTGTTCCTGATAGATGCGCTCCTCCAACTGGAATTGAAGCGGCCTGTTCTTATCTTTACAGGCTTCCCAGGCGGCCATGTAAGCATCCATCGCCTCGCGCTCAAGCTCCAAATCCTGTTTGAGCATCTCTGTCAAATCCGTTGACTGGCGAATCATCGCTGGCTCGACGGTCGGCACGCCGCCCAGCGCCACGATCTTGTCGCCGAGCGTCTCCGCATGATCCTGCGATTCCTCGCTCTGATCGCGAAAGAACTTACGATAGACCTCGCGCTCCGTGCCCGTCACCAAGAAACTGTGCTGCATGTACTGAATGACGGCCGTCAATTCAAGACTCAAAGCGCGATTCAAGCGCTCAACCAAATCGGTACTCGCCATAGTCGTCTCCCTCAAAAGGACTTTTCCTGTGATTCTGTGCGAACTCTTTTATACGGGTGGATAATAAGCGCGAGCGCGCTCCCTGTCAACTATAAACCCTTAGGATTCAACAGTTAACTTTGAAATTCGATTTCAGTTCCAATACCGTGAGCGGCGAGGTATAGAGCGTAGGCGGGTTTTGGACGAACTTCGCGTGCGCGTGTTCTTAGCTTTTCAGGTGACGGCTCCGCCATCGACGATCACGACTTCGCCGTTCATAAAGCTGTTGCGATCCGAGACCATAAAGGCAGCGTATTCGGCCAATTCTTCTGGACGGCCCAGGCGGCCACGCGCGACCCAGAAATCGTGCATCTGTAGCAGCCTCTCCGGCAGCGTGTGCGCCAGGTCCGTATCAAAGATGCCTGCGGCGATGGCGTTGACGGTCACGCCGAACGTGGCGGCTTCGCGCGACAGGCATTTGGTAAAGCCTATGACGGCGGCTTTCGAGGTGGCGTAATGAACAGAGGTGGGCAGCGCGCGAATCGCGCCGATGGAAGTGATGTTGAGTATCGCCCCCCTGCGCTGGCGAATCATCTGTTTATAGATAGGCTTTGTGACGGCGAACAGCCCGTTAACATTTGTATTGATGACCTCGTCCCAGGCGCGGTCTGTCGTGGTGGCAAAATTATCGCCCCTGTTGATGGCGGCGTTGTTGACCAGAAGGTCTATGCCTCCCCATTCCTCTACGAGCTGGCGCGTCAGCCTTTTCAATCCCAGACGATCCGTGATGGAGATTTTAGAGCCGTGCGCGCGCCTGCCGTGGGCACGAATTTTTTTGCTGGTCTCTTCGGCCAGATCATCTCGCGAATTATAGTTAAAAGCGACATCCGCGCCTTCGCGTGCGAAGACATCGCACAACGCCGCGCCGATGCCGCGTGTCCCGCCGGTGATAAAAGCGCGCTTTCCTTCTAAGAGAAGACTCAACTGTTAAGGTCTCCAAAAAGCCCGCCGCGACTTGGTGACGACGGCGGGCGCTGAGATGACAGAACTTGTTCGTCGTGTGGGAGATTAAATCCTGAATGTAGTCTGGCAGTCAAACCTGTAGGCGCTTTTAGTTCAAGCTCCGCGCGCGTCCACCAGCACAGGCTCTTCGTGCGCCATGACGGGCGCGGGGATCAGCGCCGCGATCTCTTCGACGATATGTCTGGTCGCATTGGGGATAGCGAGCCCGACTGTGGCGGCACGCAGCGCCGCGTAATGTTTAGAGTCTTCGGCCATGCGCCTAATTACGGGCACGATGTCCGTGGCGTGATTGAGCAGGATGCCAGCGCCGCGCTTGACGATGAGGCTGGCCGCGCCTGCTTCCTGCGGCATTGGCGGCGTAATCACATCGGCGATGATCGGCAGACGGCAGGCGAAGGCTTCAAAAGTAGTCAGTCCGCCGAGTTTTGAGATCATCACGTTGGCAGCAGACATCAACTGCTCGACCTGTTCGGAATAGCCTATAACCTTGACTGGAAAATTCGCCGTCGCGGCCAGGGATTCGGCTTCAAGGCGAAGCTCTTCGTTGCGACCTGCGAGAAAAATCGCCTGCACGTTTAGCTCGCCGTGTATCAGCTCGCGGAAAATCTGCGGGATATTCCCTCCCCCCGCCCAACCCGCGTTGACAAACACAGTGAACTTTTCAGGGTCTAGCCCGAGAGCCGTGCGCGCAGCCTGCGCTGCCTGTTCGCCGGGAAACTCGAATTTGGGATGCACGGGCATGCCGGATACTTTGATCCGTTCCGGAGCGACGCCGTAGTCTATCAACTGCTGGCGCGCTTCCATGCTCGCGACCAGGTAGAGTCGCACATCATCGCAGGCCCAACCCTTCCAGAATCCATAGCAAGGGTCTGTCACGACAGTAACGAGCGGAATCTTGTCCGCCAGTTTCAGTTCTTTGAGGACGCGCGCGATGCCGTGCTGCGTCAGAGGGTGTACGCTGACGACGACGTGCGGACACCAGCGCTCAAAAAGCTCCGTCAGGTATCCGATGGTGCGCGCGTAGAAAAACTCTCTGGTCTCTGGACGAAAACGGTTGACGGCCCAGAACAGGTATTTCATCCAGTGCTGCTTATGCCTGAGCACCCAGTTGTAAAGCTGCACGAGCTTTTCTGTGATGGCGTGCGACTCTTCTATGGCGCGCACCACACGCACGGCATAAGAGCGTCCGTGAAAAAACCTCTGCACGCCCGCGACGATGGCGGCCGCAGCCGAACGATGGCCGCCACCCGTGTCCGACGAGATAATCAGGATTTTTGGAACTCGTGCTCGAAACATAATTACAGTTTTTAGTTTTCAGCTTTCAGTTTTCAGTAAAAGCAGATGGTCTTTGCTTAAAACTGAAAACTGCTTTTAAGCTTTTACGGTCACGCCGTCGGCCTGCGATTCTGCGCCGCCCAGCGATTTACGCGCCTTCTTCATCTCGCGCTCAAGACGCTTGATTTGAATCAGGTGCTTCGGATTAAAGGGCAGGCTAGGGTAGTAGCTGTTGGATTCATGCGTACACCAGCAGCCGTCTGCGGCCTTCTTGCGGCGCTCCTTCATCTCAGGCGAGAGCCACAGGCTCTGGAAATTCCAATCATGCGCGCGCAGGTTTCCGATGGGCGCTAGATTCTCGCAGCTTGAGACAGTGCCTTCGTCGTAGATGACAGCGCCAGCAGTGCCAGCGTAACAGGTCATCTGCGCCTTCTGCTCCTCTTGAGCACGAGCAATCAGGCCGTGCATGTAAATATCAATCGCCGCTTTGAAGAAACCCGCATCGCCGCCGTAATTATTTTTGAGCGCGGCGTGGCGCGAATCGTCGTCGATCATCTGCGCGAGTTTCGCGTAGCGCGTGTGATCTATGTCCAGCTCGACGGGGTCGGCTGAAGGCGGACGAATATAGTTAAAGTTGACCTTGTCCGGCTTCAAATCGTATTTCAGAAAGTCGTACCACTCGAAGATGGTGTCCTGATTCGAGTGCATAAAGCAGGTGCAGGTCTGAACGTCCAATCGCGGAAACTCTTTCTTGATCGCCTGAAGCTGACGCGCAGTATCAATCGCGATGTCCCAGGAGCCCGGTTTTTGTCTGATCTTCTCATGCTGATCTTTAAGGCCGTCGATACCAAGCGCGACCGTGACGTTCAGGTTCGGGCATTCCTCTAAGAGTCGCGTCACGTCCGGCATGATGCGCTTTTGAATCTGCCCGTTGGACATCAAATAGACCGATTCGAGCTTGTTGTTCTCGTAAAAGGCGCGGACGATCTCCGGCAGGTCTTTGCGCGTGAAGGGCTCGCCGCCCGCTAGAATCAGGACGCCCAGATTGCCGCCCAAGGTCTCGGAGATTTTCTCTATTTCAGAGGTTTTCATCTGCAATTTCTTGCGCGGGCGATCATCCAGCTCATCCGTAAAAAAGCAGTGCGTACAACGCATATCGCACACACTCGTGACCAGTATGTTGAGCAGAACGGGCGCGAACGGTTGGCCCAGGGCGAGCCGCGCATAGCGCTTCAAAAGCTCTTTTGTCGTGTAATCCATGAAAACCTCAAAAAAATAATCGCGCTCTAAATATAGATGATAAGCGCCACAATGATCGCCCAAGTATAAACGGGACGAACCTTAACAGATACGGTATTTCGCGCACCTTGTCAACGCAAAGCAGCCCGCGCCTCAATTGGCCCAAAGGCTTCGCGGCGCGCGGGCCGTAGAGTTTAGATGCTAAGAAACTGCGGTTCGCTCGCCGCGACCTTGAATTCCGAGTGCGCGCATGCGGCGGTACAGATGGCTGCGGTCAACGCCCATCAATTCGGCCGCGCGCGAGACGTTGCCTTCGGCCTCGGCCAGCTTTCTTTGAATAAACTCGCGGTGGTAAGCATCCGTCGCTTCCTTGAACGAAGGAAAGCGAAAGGAGGCTGCGGGCGGCTCTTCACCGCCGAGGAGCGGCAGATCGTTTGCTCCGACCTTTATTTTCGAGTGCATGATGACGACACGCTCGACAGTGTTGCGCAGCTCGCGCACGTTGCCGGGCCAGGAATAGCTTTGCAAGGCGTCTAGCGCATCCGTCTCGAAGCGCTTGGGCTTTTTTCCGTACGTGGTCGAAAATTTTTGGTTGAAATGTTCGACCAGCAGCGGCACGTCTTCGAGCCGTTCGCGAAGCGGAGGCAGCTCGAACGGGATGACGTTGAGACGATAAAAGAGATCGGACCGGAAATTACCCTGCTCTATCTCGACTTCGAGCCGTTTGTTTGTTGCCGCCAGTATGCGCACGTCTACGCTCACGCTCTGGTTGCTGCCGACGGGCTCAAAGCGCTGCTCTTCTAGCACGCGCAGGACTTTCGCCTGCACGCGCGCGCTCATGTCGCCGATCTCGTCCATAAAGAGCGTCGCACCGTCTGCCAACTCGAACTTTCCCTTCTTCGCCGTGGTCGCGCCTGTAAACGCGCCCTTGACGTGCCCGAACAGCTCAGATTCGATCAGCTCTTCAGGAATCGCCGCAGAGTTTACTTCGACAAAGGGCGCTCCTGCGCGGCGCGACTGCGCGTGTATGGCGCGCGCGACCAATTCTTTGCCCGTCCCGGATTCGCCGTAGATCAGGACGCGCCCGTCCGTCGGGGCGACGGCGAAAATCTGTTTACGCAGAGCGCGCATGGCGACACTCTCGCCGATCATCGCGTACTCGCGATTGAGTTCGGCGACCAACTCGGCATTGACCCTTTCAAGCTCTTTCTGTCGGAGCGCATTGCGCACGGCGAGGACTGTCTTTTCGATTGAGAGCGGTTTTTCTATAAAGTCGAACGCACCCAACTTGGTGGCGCGCACAGCCGTCTCAATATTCCCGTGGCCGGAGATGATGACGACCGCAGCGTCCACACCCGAAGCGCGCAGCTGTTTGAGCGTCTCAAGGCCGTCGATGCCAGGCAGCCAGACATCCAAAAGCACGCAGCCGTAGGCGCGCCGCTCCAGAGCCTTGAGGCATTCTTCGCCGGTCGCGACCGCTGCGGTCGTAAAGCCTTCGTCTTCCAGCACGCCGCGCAGCGTGTCGCGTATGCCGCGTTCGTCGTCGACTATGAGAACTGATTCAGACATTCGATGCCGGTAATAATTCGATGGTAAATTTTGCGCCGCGTGGATGATTCGCCTCTGCGCGAATGTGGCCGCCGTGTTCCATGATGATGCGCTGGACGATGGCCAGCCCCAGCCCAGTGCCGCGCCCGCGCGTAGAGAAGTATGGTTGAAACAGTCTGGATAAAGCGTCGCGCGCAATACCGTGGCCGGTATCGGCGATCTCTACAAGGAGCATCCCGCGCGCCGCTGCGTGTGCCGTCGCCACTGTGATGCGGCGCTCGCCTTCAACTGCGGCGAGCGCTTCCAGGGCATTGTCTATCAGATTGACGAAGACGCGGCGCAGTTGTTCCGCGTCTAGCAGCGCTGCGGGCAGTGTGCGGGCGAGACGCACGTCCATGCGCACGCCGTCCAGACGATCTTCATAAAGAGCGACAGCCTGTTTGACGATCTCGTTCAAATCAGCAGCTTCGAGCCGCGCATGCGGCAGCCTGGCAAAGCGCGAGAACTCGTCTACCATCGCTTTCAGTCCAGCGACCTCGCGCGTGATGGTCGTCGTACACTCATCGACTACCGCCGCGACGCGCGCACGCTCTGCGCTCTCGTGTCCATTCGCGCCGCCATTACTCTCTGCGCGCCCTTCGCCGTTTCCGCTGCGATGAAAGTTTTTGGCGATGCGCTCGGCCGAGAGTTGAATCGGCGTCAGCGGATTCTTGATCTCGTGGGCCATACGACGCGCGACCTCGCTCCATGCGGCGGCGCGCTGCGCGGCCAGCAATTCCGACAAGTCCTCCATCACGAGCACGACGCCGCGTCCACGTTCCGAAGTAGCCATCAGGGCCGTGGCAGTCAGGGCGACGGGGATGGCCTCGCCGTCCGGCAGAGAGCCGCGCGCCAGCTCCGTCTGTTCGGTCGCGCGTCCGGTGCGGCGCGCGCGACGTAGCAGGCGGTCGAGCATGGCGCGATCATCCGCGCTGGTGATCTCTGCGAGCGTCACGTCACCATGCGGCCTGTCCTCTAAACGCAACATCGCTGCGGCGGCGGCGTTGATCGTCGTCACACGGTCGCTTTCGTCCAGAGAGATAACGCCCGTGGAGAGCGATTCGAGGACGGTCACGATGTAATTGCTGCGCTCTTCGAGCGCCAGATTCTTGTCGCGCAGCTCTTCCGCGCCGGCCTCTATGCGGTCGCGGTTCTCTGAGAGCTGCGCCGTCATCTGATTAAAAGAGTCTGCGAGCAGCGCCAGCTCATCTTCAGCGATGGTCTGCACGCGATGCGAGAGGTTGCCGCGCGCGACTTCGTTTGAGGCTTCGGCCAGAGCGCGAATCGGCGTCGCGATCCCTCGCGCCAGATGAATGGCGACCCAGGTGGAAGCGAACAATAGCAAGAGCGTCATCAACCCCAGCGTCGAGAGGCCGAGCAGTCGCACCTTGCGCTGACGCGCGACGAGCTTGTTGTATTCATGCTGCCAGCTCGTCGTCAATTCACTGAGGCTGGAATCGCTGCGACGCGCGGGCGCGATGATCAAATATCTGCCGCCGCTCAAATAGACAGCGACCGCATCGTAGCCTCTGCCGTCCATCAGGCTTAAATCGCTGCCGTGTGAAGAGCGCGCCATCTCTATCACCTGTTCCAGCTCGCGGCGCTCGCCCGCAGGGATTTGAGATTGTGCTTCACTGATGACCTGTCCGTCCGGCGAAATGATTTTGATCGCCGCCAGATGGCCGTTCTCGACCAGTCGGCTGAGAATCCGGCTATCAACCAGCAGGGGCTGTTCCTCTATCAGCGCGGCGATGATCGTCGCCGTCTCGCGCAGGCTGCGCGTTTGATCCTGAATCGCCTTCTGCTGGACTTCCCTCGCCTCTTTGACCACGTCTGCGGGCGGCAGGTAAAACCATTTTTCGATTGAGCGATTGAGAAAGAGATAAGAGAAGACGGCCATCGCGGTGATCGGCAAGAGAGAGACGGAGATAAAATAGACGATCAACCTGGTCTTGATCTTCGAGCCGAGTTGTCGCTCGCGCCGCTCGCGACGAAGCTTGAGCAGGCTGCGCACGAAGATAAAAGTAAAGACGATGAAGGCCGCGAAATTCAGAGACGAGAGCGCGTAAAGCAGCAGCGTATCCGAAGCAGTGTCCGGAGGAACGACCGTCCAGAGCCCGAAGGCTTGCAAGGCGACGAGCATGGAGAGCAGCAGCAGCACCAGGCCGCCCAGCAGCCACACAACCGTGCGCCTGCGCGGCGGCATTCCACGCTCGATCATCCTCTTCTCTTTACGCAATTGATCGCTCATCACACAATCTTCTCAAGCAAAGGAGAGTTTACCATACGTTCCATGCGGCGCTTGAGCGTCTGTAGCAGGTCAGTTTGGATAATTGAGTATACGGCGTATTGAGACTCACCACAGAGACACAGAGCGCACAGAGGAAGCACAGAGGTTTGAATGTTTTTCAAGTCTCTGTGCCATCTCCGTGTACTCTGTGCCTCTGTGGTGAGTGGCAATTTTCATGAGGCTCAATTTCAAGTTGACCCATCACTTCAGCGCCTTCGAGTAGTGTAAGTATCTCAAGCCTTCGGTTAGAATACGCTGCGGTCGGAAAATCAATTTTCACTTCGCTACATTCGCTCCAAAGGTCTCATGGAAACTTCCGATATTTTTTTTAACGATGCGGGTCGGCTGCGCAGCGGTTGGCGGCTGCTGATTTTCACTGCCGTTTATTTCGTCGTCCTCTCGGTCTTCGGGGCAATTTTTAGCGCGGCGCTCTCACTTATTCCCGAACGCGTGTCGCAGCCATTTTTAGAGAGCGCCTGGGGCTGGGTCCTTCAGGGGCTGATCCTCTTCGTTTCAGCGGCGCTGGTCGGATGGGGCTGCACTGCTTTGATCGAAGGGCTGTCTCTGCGCGCGCTCGGCTGGGCGCTGCATCAGGGATGGCTGCGTGATTTGGTTGTCGGCTCACTGATCGGCGCGGCCTCGCTGGTGCTCGCCGCGTCCGTTTCAGCAGCCCTGGGAGGTTTTCGTTTTACGTTCGCGCCCAAGGCTCTGTTCCCGATGGCTGCGAAGACGCTTGTCCTCTCGGCTCTGGTCTTTCTGATCGCGGGCGCTGCCGAAGAGGCCCTGTTTCGCGGCTATCCATTGCAGACGATGACGCGCGCACATCTACCCTGGGTCGGGATTATCCTGACCTGCGTCTTCTTTGGGGTAGTTCACCTCAATAATCCGAACGTGCCCGCAGGGCTTCAGCTTTTCTCGACTCCGTATTTAAGATTCATCAATAAGCTTATCAATATCTCTTTCCTTAACACGGCGCTGGCGGGGGTGTGGCTCGCCGTCGCTTACCTGCGGACGCGCAGCCTGTGGTTTCCGCTCGGCGTACACTGGTCCTGGAACTGGATGATGGGCGCGGTGCTGGGGCTGCCCGTCAGCGGCATCAAAGAGCTGACGCCGCAGCCCCTGATGAGCGCCGCAGATCAAGGGCCTGCGTGGCTCACAGGCGGCTCTTACGGGATAGAAGGCGGTGCGGCCTGCACACTCGTCCTGATCGTTTCGACCATCTTTATCTGGCGAACGCGCCTCGTCCACGCGACCGAAGAGATGCGGCGTTTGACGGAGAAGGAAAATCCTTTGCCGTTGAATAAGCCGCTCTCCATCACAGAGACTTCGACGGATTACGTGCCACCCGCGCCTTGACGAATAAGAGCGAGGGCAAGCCCACCTTACTGACCGTGAGATTATGAGAAGCGAGAGCTTAAGACTCAACCTTTATTAATTTGCAGGTTGGGAAGGTGGCCTTCTCTCAGCGGTGCTTGTGATTTACTTCAACCCAGCATCACTTGTAGCTCATCGCTGTTAACGCTCGTCCCCGCCCCTGCGTCCTTTATGTGTGGATGGCGGATCAGGCCCAAGCGGGCGACAAACCTCTGGTCAGTCCCAGACGATTACAGAGAACAAACGGGTCGCAAGCGGCGTAAAAATTTCAGCGAAGCTTGAATGAGCGCAAGCGCTCGACTCAAAGCACCCAACGCGCACGCGCCGCTTCTAAGGATAAAGGGACACAGGCAAAGGTAAGAGCATGGTCAATCATCCACGCGAGTTAAAAAGATGAGCGAGGCAGAGGCAATCGCAGACTTGTTTCCGATCAGCCAGAGGCGCGAAAGAGTGGCGGCGACGGCGGCTCAGGCCGCTCCCGAAGCTGTGCATTCGCCGCACGCCGGGCTGGTCCTGGCCGCAGGGCGCGGCGATCAACTCGCCTTCGAGCGTCTTTATCAACTCTACGGGCCGATGGTTCACGGCATTCTGCTGGCGCGCGTCCCGACGGACGACGTTAATGATCTGGTTCAGGATGTTTTCCTGCACGCCTTCAAACGGCTGCATACGCTGCGCGACGAGAATGCCTTCGGCGGATGGCTGGCGATGATCACGCGCAATCGTGCGATTGATTATCATCGCCGCTCGCGCGAGACGGAAGAACTGCCGCTGGACTTGGCCCAACCGCGCGAGTCGGACGCGGAAGCGAACGAAGCGATGGCCTTGATACGCACTCTGCCGGAAGCCTATCGCGAGACGCTCGTCCTGCGTTTCGTCGAAGGCATGACCGGCCCAGAGATAGCCGAGCGCACGGGTTTGACCCCGGCGTCCGTGCGCGTCAACCTGCACAGAGGAATGAAACTGTTGCGCGAGAAGATGGGAGTAAAGGAGGGCACATGAGCGACGATTATCTGTGGGATCGCTCCGGCGAACCTGATCCTGAAATAGTGAAACTGGAAAAGGCGCTAGGCCGCCTGCGCCATCAACCGAAGACGATTGCGCTGCCTATTCCGGTGCAAACGCGCCGCCCTTTCTTTCCCGCGATGGCCGCAGCAGCCGTCATCCTGATGGTGCTTGCGGGTGGGTTGTGGCTCGCACTGCGGCGCTCAATCAACGAGGAGAGGATCAGCCCGCGCGTGGTGATCGCGAGCCCCGTGCCCGGTCTGTTGGCTAAAACAAAACCGCCCGCGATTCCAGACGCGACGAATCAGGCAGAGGCTAATCAAGCGCCAGCTCTTACCACTCCCGCTCAAGGTATGCGAAGCGAAGCGAGGCGACGCGCGAGCGCAGGAACGCGTGATGCCGTCGTCGCTAAAGGAGTGCGTCCGCGTCAGAGTGATGCGGAGACTTTGAGAGAGGGCGAGGAGGCGACGGAGAAATTGATGATGGCCCTGCGCTTCGCCAGCAGCAAGCTCAATCTGGTGCAGAAAAAGATGCAGGTTAACAGGGACGGCGCGCCTGCGTCTTAACCTGTGGATGTTTTTAGACGAACGGAGTAGTTATGAAACCAATCATGATCAGCTCGATAAAGCTCATCTTCTTTTCACTGGCACTAATTGTCTGTACGACGATCACGGCGTTCGGGCAGAGCGCACGGCTACAGCTAGATCATCTGGATCGGCTGAATGCTATCGCAGACCAGAGCGTCGATGTCACCGTCGATCAGAAGGTGCTGAATCTGGCGAAGATATTTTTAGCGAAATCCAAAGACCCCGAACAACAGAAGATCAGAGAACTGATCGGCGAGATCGAAGGAATCTACGTCAAGCATTTTACGTTCGAGAGCGCCGGTCAATACTCTCTCTCTGACATCGAGACGATTCGCACGCAGTTGAACGGGCCGGGCTGGTCGAGGATGGCTGGCGTTCGCAGCAAGCGCAACAAACAGAACCTGGATGTCTATACGATGATTCAGGGCAGCAAAATCGGCGGCCTCGCAGTCATCGCCGCCGAAGAGAAGGAATTGACCGTCGTCAACATCATTGGGCCAATCGATCTGGAAAAGCTGATGGAGCTGGAAGGCAGCTTCAGCATCCCTAGTCTGGAAATTGAACGTATCAAGGAAAAGACGCAGAAGGAGTAAAGAGGGATGATGAAACTAAAAAGATGGCCCATCTATGTTCTGCTGCTGGCGGCGCTGCTCTCATTCCCTATCAGTAACGCTCGCGCCGAAGACCGCGCTTTCAAGGCGATCAGCACTCATCTCAAGACGCGTTACAAAGCCAAACGCAAAGGCATCCCGTTTATGGGGCTGGCGACTTTCGCCGTCAAGCTCATACGCCCCGCCGGAGTGAAAAGCATCAAGGTCACGATCTTCGAAGACCTGGATGATTCCGGCAACATCAACCACGCGGAGCTGAACGCAGTCATACGCGATTCGCTTGAGCAGGAGTGGCAGCCGTTGGTGAGAGTTTATTCGCGCAGGGGCGGCCAACAGGTTTTCGTCTACGCCAGAGACGAGGGCCAGGACATCAAGCTACTGGTCGTCACTCTCGGTCAAACGGAAGCGATGCTGGCCCGCGTCAAGATCAATCCGGGTGCGCTCGCGAAATTTATGGAGAATCCGAAGATTCTGGGCATCTCGCTAAAAGATCATTAAGGCAATTCTTATCGCCAGCCCTCGAAAGTGGCGGGCGTGGTGTAGTCCGGTAAGCCCCCGAAGTGGCGAAAGAAGTTCAACCTTGAATTTCTTTCGCCACTTCGGGGCTTTTGATCTTTGGTTGGTCGCGTTCCCAAGACTTACTTCATGGGCCACATTCTATCGCCCCGGCAGGGGCTTTCCTATCGCGGTTTTTTTCTCTTGAGGTTGCGCCCTACCTTTGCTCAATGGGTACGTATGCCACGTCTCTTGGGCCAATGTATTCGGCGCGCGGACGGATTAGCTTGTTGTTCTCGTACTGCTCAAGGATGTGGCCCGTCCAGCCGCTGATTCGGCTGACGGCGAAGATCGGCGTGTAGAGTTCGAGCGGAATCCCCATCATGTAATAGGTCGAGGCCGAGAAGAAATCCACGTTCGGGAAAAGCCCCTTCTCGCGCATGATGACCTCTTCGACCTTGCGCGACATGTCGTACCACTTCGTTTCGCCTCTGCGCTCTCCGACCTCTTTCGAGAATCGTCGCAGGTGCGTCGCGCGCGGGTCTTCCGTACGATAGACGGCGTGGCCGAAGCCCATGATCTTACGCTTGGCTGCAAGCGCCTCTTTGATGTACGGCTCGACCTTGTCGACCTCTCCGATCTCAAGCAGCATTTTCATCACGTTGGTATTCGCGCCGCCGTGAAGTGGGCCGGAGAGAGCACTGATGGCCGCCGTCACAGCGCCGTACATATCCGCGAGCGTTCCGGCGACGACGCGCGCCGTAAAGGTCGAAGCGTTCAATTCGTGGTCGGCATGCAGCACCATGCAAACATCAAAGACATGCGCGTCCACTTCACTTGGCATCTCGCCTTTGAGCATGTAGAGAAAGTTGGTCGCGATGTTGAGTTCAGGTTTGGGCGCGACTGGCTCAAGTCCGTGTTTGAGGCGATGACTGGCGGCGACGATTGAGGGAAGCTGCGCCGTCAGGCGCGCAGCCGTCCTCAGACTTGATTCGCGCGAAGTGTCCGTCGCGCTCTTATCGTAGAAGTCCAGCGCGGAGATGGCCGTGCGCAGCACATCCATAGGCTCTGCGTCGCGCGGGAACTCGCGCATCAGCGCCAGAATCCCTGGCGGCAGTTCATAGCATTGGCCCAGAGAGTTTCTTAGCTCGTCGAACTCTGCACGCGTCGGCAGTCGTCCGTGCCAGAGAAGAAAAATCACTTCCTCAAATGTAGATTTTTCTGCGAGGTCATGTATGTTGAGCCCTTGATAGATCAGCTCGCCCTTTTCCCCGTTGACATCGCCGATTGAAGAGCTTGCGGCAACAACTCCCCGGAGTCCGGCGGCACTGGCCGAAGCTGCCCCCGCCGCCGTGTCCTTCGCTTTATCCATGATAAGCGTCCTTTAAGAAATGGTAGTGACCCGAAGATAACAAAGACAGTGACGAGTGACAAGCGAGGAGTGACCAGCAGCGTTAAGAATCAATCAGGATGATTTTTATCAAAACAGATTTAGCGAAAAAGTCTTGCGACGAACTCTCGCGGCCTTCGTCTATTCATCATTCTTCGTGCCCGCTGCTTTGGATAACACGGACTGTCTGGCCGCGCGAGGCGGAGAGTTCATGCGCGGCGGATGAATCGCGTGCGGCGATCTCAAGCAGGCCCGCGCTGCCCCAGATGGCGAACAATTCCGCTGAAGCACCATTGCCCTCATCTTCTTCAGCATAGAAGCGGCGAAATGTTTTAATCTCGCGACCATTCACGACGAGGCGCGCTCCACTTTCGATCATCTCCGGCGTGACATCCTCTGTCGACAGGTTCGTAATACAGTTGCCGAACCTGTCTATATGAATAATCTCTCCCGACATACTTCCGACCGCGTCGCGTCGCGGGGAAAGCTTTGCTAGCCGCACGTAATCCTTGATCTCCTGACCAAGCTCTGCGGCGCTCTTACCTTCAGCGAGCGCGCCCGCGACCGGAGCAAACACATCGCGGCCATGAAAGGTCGTGCTCACACTCGAATGAAAAAACTGTTCGCGGTTGAGATGATAGACACGATGTTCAGTTTCACGCTCGTAGACGTAGCCGAACAGTCCGTTGTCTGGGCCGACGAAAAACTGTCCCCCGGCTGCGACCAGAATGGGCCTGCGGCTTGAGCCGACGCCAGGATCAACGACCGCGACGTGAATAGTACGCGCAGGAAAGTATGGGTACGCGCCGAGCAACGTAAACGCACCGGCGCGTATGTCCTGCGGCGGTATCTCGTGCGTAATGTCTAGAATCTGCGAGCGCGGGCTGACGGACAGAATCGCACCCTTCATCGCTCCGACGAAGTAGTCCGCGATTCCGAAATCAGTCAGCAGGGTAATCAACATGGGGAGGGATGAAGGATGAGGGATGAGGGAGAAAAGGGATTGAATGATTGATTCACCTGAGCAGTGATTCAATCATTTCATCCCTCATCCCTCCGCTCTCATCCCTTCGTTACTTGATGCGCGTGTAGTTTGAGGTGCGAATTCTGAGTTGTTGTCCGGCTGGAAGGCGTATGTCGCTGCCGCGCGATGAGATTGCGCCGCCCGTGCCGATGGCCGCGCCGATGGCTGCGCCGATGGCCGCGCCCTTGCCACCGCCCGCAATCGCTCCGATGATTGCGCCGATGGCTGTTCCCGCGCCGATCTTCGTCACATCATCGCGTGTAGAGCCTGTGCCGCGCACACCGCCCTCATCGTCCACATCGCCGACGCCCGTCCCGCCCTGCGAGACGACTTCCATGACCTGCGCCTCAAAATCGCTCCAACGGCCATTGAGACTGATCTGCTCGAAAGAGAGTTGAATCTCGGATGATCCCCTCACCCGCCCGGAACGCTTGACGCGCGAGACGACTCCACGAAGCATAGCGCCGTCGTACTCTCTGGGTTCAAGCACGCGCGCCTCAAAATGATCGCCCTTCTGGCTCGCGTCTGTCGAAAGATTTGTCAAAAGCTCTATGAGCATCACGGTGTTGGGCTGAATCGTGATAGAGCCGCCGGACGTTGTTCTGCCGCTTCCCGTCGTCGTCACCCCGCCACTGTTGCTACTGCTGCCAGTGCGGCGACCGCTGACGCTGCCGGAACTGCTGCTGCTGTTCTGCGCATCGTCATCTATGGTGGCGCTCACGTCCACGACGCCGCGACGGCTGATCGGCGTGGGCACTGTCGAATCGAAACCTCTGCGGTCATAACCGGCTTCGTATCCGACCTCGAAGCCCTGCTGATAACCGTCGCGATAATCTTCCAGTGTGCCGTAAGTATCGACGTAGGCGCGGTCTGCGCGCTGGTACTCTTCCTTGTTGCGATAGTTGCGGTCGGCGCGGTCAGCCGAATCACGAAAGCCCGCCTGATAGCCGTCTGAATAGCCCGTTCTGTAGCCGCGCTCAAGCGCGCTCGTAGACTGCTGCGCGGAGAATGCCGGCGCTGCCGCAAGGAGCGTGAATGTGACCAGAA
>DATLMN010000197.1:0-25242 GCA_035537255.1 Pyrinomonadaceae bacterium
GCCTGCATTAGCTGAGAGATTTTAACGTAACAGGCGTCCCCGCCTGCTTCATGGCACATGCCGAGCATCGCCCTCAGCACTTTGACTTCACCCTTGCCTAAACGGTACTTTTTCTTCCACTTATCGAGTAACTCTGTGACATCGTCAGGGGCTGCGGAGGGTGTTGCCAAAGGCCTTTGCCGGGGCGTGCGGGCTGCTGTTTCGCGGGTCGTAGTTGTCGGGGTAGCTTCCGGCCGGACAGTCGCCACAGGCTCGGCTTCCTGAGTGAGGATCAATTCATTCCGAGGGAAGGGAACCGGGCCGGCAGGAGGTGTTTGCTCAGAGATTTCAGCGACGGACGTGGTCGGCGTTAATGTGACGGCGGCATCCTCGGCCACAGGCCGGGGCTGTTCGACGACCGTCGGAGGCTCAGGGGATTCGACTAGCGGTGTCGGGGCAGCATCACCGCGCCCCTGTAATTCCTGTGTCTGCTTGTCATAGTCGGCGAAAAGCCTGTCTAGATAGCTCCCGTCAATCGGCGGGGCCTCTTTCCTGGGCATAGAGAACTTGGACTTGCCGGGGCTCCTCTTCGTCCCTTCAGGTACAGGTTTTTGCTTGGAATTAGCCACTTATAAAGGTTTCTCCTACCCGGCCGCCGAAACGCCACCTTTATCCTTGATCAGGTGAATGTTTTTGGATCCCGACATCGCTTTCAGCCGGGAGAGGATTTCATCAGTCAGATCGGAATAGAGCACCGCGGCACGCGAATTCGGCGCGTAAAGCTGCACTGGACGGTTGTAAGAAGGTGATTCGGCGAGCTTTACGTTCGTATGAATCATCGTGTCGAACACCATGTCGCCGAACTTTTCCTGAAGCATTTTGTGCGATTCGGCGGAAACGGTCGTGCGCGTGTCGAACATGGTCGAGACTATCCCGAGCAACTTCAATCGCGGATTAAGACCGCAGACCTGCTTGAAAGTGTGCATCAGGTACTGTAGCCCATCCTGAGCCAGCGGATGGGTCGAGACCGGGATCAGCATGTGCGTCGAGGCCAGCAACGACGTGGTCAGTATTTGCCCGAGCGTCGGCGGCGTATCGATGATGACGTACTCGTACTCGTCCTTCAGCGCGTCCACATGAGTCCGCAGGCGGCTGATGGCGATCGAAGGCTCTTTCTCGAAATTGGAGAACTTGATCGAAGACGGGACCAGATCAAGGTGCTCAAGCTCTGTTTCGACGATGGCGGCCTTGAAAGGAACGGTTTCCGTCGTGCCGAGTTCCACCATGACGTCTCCGATTGAGACCGTAACCTTCTCATAAGGAAGGAAATGGGCTGTCGCATTGGCCTGCGGATCGGCATCCACGAGGAGCGTCTGGTGTCCCCGCTGCGCTAGTTCAGCGGCCAGTGACGCTGAGGTGACGCTCTTGCCGACGCCGCCCTTCTGATTAGCGACCGCGATGACCGCTTCCATTCGTCGAACCCTCCTTCAGGTTTTTCAGTGCGCCTAAATCGAAGAGCACAACGCGCTCGTCGAGATCGAATTTTTCGCTCTTGAGAGTGCCTTTCTTTACCAGCCGTGCCACCTTGTGACGGGAGACGCCGAGGAATTCTGCCGCCCCCTGCAAAGAGACTTTGCCCTGCGGAAGCTCTGGTTCTTTTCTCGGTTTATTACGTACCATTGCGCCTCAAAATGGAATATTATGCTCGCACTCGCGCGATTATCCTTGATTCACGGCTTTTGTCAACCACAATATCTTGTGCTTTTGAGATTAATTGCTCAGACAACCAGCTTTTGTGCTGCCTGAGCGCGAGCGTGCCTGCGCTTTTCAATTCGGTGGAGGATATTCGAAACCCCGTCCATCGCCCGGAGAAAGTCAGCAATCGTCTCCTCGTCAAGGTCCTCAGGCTCGATCTCGCGCATGGCGAAAAAGAGGCGCTTCATCTCCTCCCAGAACATGTGGCGAGTGTCCGCCGGATCGATCTCCAGCAGTTCGTCGACTTTGGTCACGACGGAGGTTAACCCTTCAGATATCTCTGGCTGCTTTGATTCGCCGAGCATCTCTTTGACCCGTGCCCGTAGCCGCGTTTGTGACCCCTGCACCGCCAAGTGGGCCTGTAGATCTTCCGAGCGCCGCTCGCGTGCTGCCTGCGGGGAGCAGTTCAGCCGCTCGGGGGTGAGTCTGGCCAATTGCGCCGCCTCCTGCAAATTGATTTGGCCGGACGAGAGCGCGTCCGTGACGTCTGAAGGAAATTCGAGGATAGAAAGATATTGCCCGATGAAGCTGTTTACGGAGACGCGGCCCGATGTTTCACGCTGGAGGATGCCTCGCAAGAGACTAGCCGCCTCCATCAGCTTTTCGCGCGGCCAGCGGCCGGGCCTGCCCCTCTTAGTATCTGTTGCCGGTCTTCGCTCTACGTGCCTGACGGCGTAGAGGAATCTCATTAAATGCTTTTCTGATGACGGGATAATGTCAGGCATTCGTTCTGACAGGAACTGGCAGATAGAGCGGACGGCTTCGGGCGTGGTCAGAGGATCTGTTTTTCTAGATCGGCGGCGCGTGGCTCTCATCAGGTCACCTAAGCCTTCGGGCGCGTGAATGTTTCACATTCAGGGCATTCTACACGAATAGTGCCACTCTGAAGGTTAAAAATTCGTTTTCTACAAGAAGCGTTTACACAAACACTCCATTTCTGTAAACACTCGTGATGCTATGCTATAGTCCGCACTCAGCTATCAGAGCCTAAACGTGACCACTGTCAGAAACGCTTTATCGGTCGGCATCGATTACAGACTCCTGTAAGAAGAGCAGAAATGAAACAAGAAGAAGCCTCACGCCTATCAATTCGAAGCGAAGAGATGTTCCGCCTCGTCGCCGAAAACGTAGAGGACTTCGCCATCTTCGCTGTCGACTTGGAGGGTAACGCCGCCAGTTGGAACCCCGGCGTCGAGAAACTGCTCGGCTACTCAGAACAGGAATGGGTGGGGCGCAACGCCTGCGACATCTTCACGGGTGAGGACAACGAGCGAGATGCGTGCGGGCGTGAGATGCACATTGCCAGAGAGAAAGGCCGCGCCGAAGATGAGCGCTGGCACGTGCGCAAGGACGGCACGCGTTTCTGGGCGAACGGGCTGATGATGGCCCTGCGTGACGATGCAGGGAACCTGCGCGGGTACGCCAAGGTCATGCGCGACGAGACTGAACGCAAGATGACGGATGAGCGCCTGCGCGCATCGGAGGCGCACTTCCAGCGGGTCGTGGAACTCTCGCCCGACGCTATCGCCGTTCACGCCGAAGGGGTTGTGCTCTTCATAAACACCGCCGGGGCGAAACTCCTCGGCGCCGAAAGTCCCGAACAGGTCGTCGGCAGATTTATCGCTGATCTTATCCACCCGGACTATCACGGGGCAATCGGGGACCGGATTGAGAAGATCATGCGTGGGGAGACGCCAGCCCCCGCCGAGATTAGGTTCACCCGGCTCGACGGGACGGAGGTCTACGGGGAGTTGGCCTCTGCCCCCTTGCTCTATCAGGGCAAGCCCGCGGTGCAGGCCGTCGTCCGCGATCTCACCCGCCGCAGGCAGGCCGAGGAGGAGCGCGAGCGACTTCTGCGCGAGTCGCAGGAGGCCAACCGCCTGAAGGACGAGTTCCTCGCCACCCTCAGCCACGAGCTGCGGACACCGTTGACCGCCATTCTCGGCTGGTCGCGGATGTTGCAGGCGAACGATTTCGACAAGGAGAACGCAAGGCGCGCTCTTGAGACAATTGAGCGCAACGCACGTACACAGACGCAACTGATCGACGACCTGCTGGATGTCTCGCGTATCATCACGGGGAAACTTCGCCTCGACATGCGGGCGGTCGACCTGCCCGAGGTAATCACGACCGCCGCCGACACGCTGCGCCCGGCGGCGGAAGCCAAGGACATCCGCCTGCAAGTCCTCCTTGATCCGCAGGCGGGGCCTATCTCCGGAGACCCGGAGCGGCTGCAACAAGTCGTTTGGAACCTGGTCTCGAACGCCATCAAATTCACGCCCGGAGGCGGGCACGTGCAGGTCAGGCTGGAGCGAGCAGGCTCCCAAGTGGAAGTCGCTGTGGCGGACACGGGTAAAGGCATCGCCCCGGAGTTCCTGCCGCACGTCTTTGACCGCTTCAGACAGGCCGATCAGACGACCACACGGACGCACGGCGGTTTAGGCTTGGGCCTCTCAATCGTGCGGCAGTTAGTCGAGTTGCACGGAGGTAAGGTCAGCGTCGAGAGTCGCGGCGAGGGGGAAGGCGCGACCTTCACTGTCTCCTTACCACTCCTGCCGTTACGCGTGGAGAGGCGCGGCGCCGAAGCTGATGAGCGTGCGCATTCGAGGGCGCACACCGGCGCGGCCATCAATTGCCCGCCAGAGTTGAATGGCCTGCACGTGCTCGTCGTCGATGACGAAGCGGACACGCGCGAGCTTATCGCCGCCGTCCTTACTAACTGCGGCGCGCGGGTCACTCCGGCCGGTTCCGCTGCCGAAGCTTTGGAACTGCTCGAACGCGAGCGGTTCGACGTGTTGGTCTCGGACATAGGGATGCCGGAAGAGGACGGGTACTCGTTCATCCGCAAGATACGGGCGCGCCCGCCCGAGCGTGGCGGTCGGACCCCTGCGGCGGCGCTCACAGCCTACGCACGGGAGGAAGACCGTATCCGCGCACTGATGGCTGGCTTCCAGATTCACGTGCCGAAGCCGGTCGGCCCGACAGAGTTAGCGGCAGTGGTGGCGAACCTCGCGGGGCGCACTGGAGTAGTCTGAATGCTGGTAGCGTTTTGGTCTCAACCTCTGGACATTTGTTAGGCGAAGAGCGCACATCAAATGTTGCTGGCAGGTGGGGAACACTTTATGGCCGAACTTACAAATTCACAAGATAGTCAAACGGCCCTCATGACCGTCATCGACGGCGGAACTGACCTTCGGGCAGCGCTCCGCAACGCACTTTCATTGTGGGCCGACGCGACCACGGACGCCACCACTCGCCGGCGCGTGGAACTTCTGAAGGCGAAACCGAAGGTCATCGAAGACTTTTTCTCCTTTGTGGAGAAGCACCCCGGTGAGGCGTCGCCTGAAGACGTGAAGCGGTGGCAGCGGATGCTCGAAGAGCGCCTGCGCCCCGCGACCGTTTACGTCCGCATCTCGCTGCTCTCTTCCTTCTACGAGTGGATGATGCGCGACCCCGCGCTCGGCCGCTTCGTTCAGTCGAACCCCGCCCGGCTCGCGCGCCCTCGCGCCCCGAAGCCTTACCAGACCGAGTCAGTCAAATCTTTCACCGATGATGAACTGGTGGCGCTCGTCGAACATGTCCGCGTCTTGGCCGCCGGGGACGACAACCTCGTTGCCAAAAGGGACTACACGCTTCTGCGGCTTTACGTGGCTACGGGGTGGCGACGGGAGGAGGTCATTTCCTTACGCGGGAGCAATGTGAAAGTTACCGATTGCCTGATCGTATCGGGCAGGGCGAAAGGTGGCCACTACCATGCGAAGGAGGTGCGTGACCCCGAAGTGAAAGACGCACTCTTCGATTACCTGACGGCGGCAGGACGGCTGCACGTCTTGAAGACGGACGCTCCACTGTGGACGCGGCACGACAATCGTAAACTCTCGGGCGAGCAACTCACCTCGCATGCCTTCACCAGAAATTTGAAGCTGTACGCTCGTTCGGCAGGTCTCGGCGATGTTCACCTGCACCAGACCCGGCACACCTACGCGCGTATAGTCTCGGAAGAGACCGGCTCGATCTCCGCCACGCAGGACGCTCTCGACCACCGCAACCGTGCGACGACCAGCCACTACGTGCAGCGCATAAGTATCAAGCGCGACCTCTACAGCGAGGGCATCGCCGAGCGTTTGAAGCGCAGGGAAGATAGAGGCGAAAGCCGAGGGCCGGGAGAAAGGTTTAAGTGAGGCGGGAGTATTTCATGGCGGAAGGCCCGCAGTCGAAGATTGACTCTCAGGCAGTAGGCTTTAATGATTATGTGCATTAATCTTTCGGGCCGGAGAAGCTGAAAGAACTGCCCGAGCGCTTCCTATTAAAACGTCAAGGGCATCGCGGGCGAGTGATATACTCATTAAACTGTAAGCAGAGTGCAATGCTATTAGCGTTGACGTGCCGGTTAATCATCCATAGAACTTAAGGCCGTCGACGAGCGCCCGCCTGCTCTCCATCTCTCCTATCCGCACCTTTATTTTCGTAGATAACTCCACGCCGGAAAATCACTTCTTAAAGCCGAGAACTGTTTCCGGCAGACCATCAGTGTTCGTTTACGTACTGACCATAATCATTCCAACCCCTAATATATGCAATTCCCCCAAAGTTAATCGGACGAGAGTCCCGGTCACCTGTAGAACCCTTCTCTAGATGAAGGGCTTGGCAGGTATCACCCTGTTTTCTTGTGAATCAGGGATATTACACCGTCTGGATAACGCCCGAAGAGGTTTAAGAGTAAAGATTAGCGAGAAAGGGTGGGCAAGAGGCTTATGCCGAGAGGAACAGCTACAAAAACAGATATGGGCGCAGGTGCCGGCGGCACAACCAACGCCGCGACCGAAGCGACTCAGGCAAACACATCGCAAAGTAATGGTGGCGGAAATGGCGCGGATGATACTGCGAGTCAGGTGGCCGCTCAACTAGCCGAGATACTGCGCGGTAATCCCAACGCTCTGAAAGACATCCTCGCTCAGGCCGGCCAGTCAACGGGTCAGGCCGCGAGTCAGGCTGCCGGGCAGGTACAGGAGCAGGCGACGTCGCGCCTGGACCACGGCAAAGCAACCTTGGTCGAAGGACTGGGGAGCGTCGTCGAGCAGATTCGTGTGATGGGCGAAAACCTCAGAAACACTGAACAGGGAGGTGTCGTTCATTACGCCGCTCAGTACGGTGATACTGCCGCGAACCAGCTTGAAAGGCTCTCAAGCTACCTGAACGAACACGAGGTCGGCGAGCTTGTCGGCGAGGTGGAGGATTTCGCGCGGCGTAACGCCAGTTACTTTGTCGGGGGGGCATTTCTGCTCGGTCTTCTGGGGGCGCGTTTTCTCAAAAGTTCCAGCCCGCACCAGCAGCTAATGCGCAGGCTTCCGCCTGAAGGCATCGCGGGTTCCGAGACGCATACGGTCTATTCCCGGAGCGAAGGCCAGACAGAGGGGATGGCTACGACTTCAGACGGTGCAACTCATCCGTTAGCAACGCCGGACGGTGTACTTCCCTAAAGGAGCAATATGCAGCAGAGGAAAGATGACCGCTCGATAGGTGAGTTATTCACGGAACTGGCGGGCGATACGAGCACACTGGTGAGGCAGGAGGTGGCGCTCGCCAAGGCCGAGTTGACGCGCAATGCAGCGAGAGTCGGCAAACAGGTGGGGCTGCTGGCGATAGGGGGCGCGCTCGGTTATGCCGCGCTCTTAGCTATAGTGGCCGCCGCGATTATGGGGCTTGCGGAGGTGATACCCGCGTGGGTCTCCGCATTAGTGGTCGGAGTTGTCTTCGCCGCAATTGCGGGTTGGCTCATTACGAAGGCGCTTCACGCTCTCAAGCAGACGGATGTTGCCCCGCGCGTAACGTTAGAGACGCTCAAGGAGGATGCGCAATGGATGAAAGATCAGGTGGGATGAGTTGGGACAAGGCGCTCAGTGATGAGATGCTCGGCGATGAGCCGAAACGGGACGCGGCGGGCTTGACTGCCGCATCAGGAGTAGGGACTGCAACCGGCGTTGGTGCGGCGGACGACCCCGAAGAGATTCGGGCGCAGATAGAAGAGACGCGCGCCGGAATGAGCCAGACCATAGACGCCATACAGGAGAGGCTCAGCCCGGAGAATCTCAAGGAGCAGGCTAAAGAGCAGGTCGAAGTGCTCACAGAGCAGGCCAAAGAGAAGGTCGAGGAGATAGCCGACCAAGCGAAAGACAAACTTAAAGAGGCTGTTCAGGAAACAGTCCAGACGGCTAAAGACGCGGTTTACGATGCGACGATAGGAAAGGCGGGGGAAGTTATGCAGAATGTTGGTGAAACAGTCAGCGATGCAGCACAGCAGGTGGGCACTACGATCAGGGATACGGGTTCATCAGTCGTGCGCTCGGTGCGCACAAATCCTCTGCCATTTGCTCTCATGGGGCTGGGTCTGGGGATGCTGCTTCTGCGCAGGAATCGTCCCCGCTACGAGAGTTATGACGACTACGACGTCGGCGCCGATTGGGGATACGAGAGAGGACACACGACGACACAAGGGCAGAGCAGAGGGACTGTGTCTCGCGCGCAAGAGGCTGTCGGCGATTTCGTCGGCGGCGCCAAGGAGACCGTCAGCAACGCAGCCAGCGGGGCGGTGAACACCGTCAGCAACGTGGCGAGTCAGGCGCGAGATCAAGTCGGTAATCTGGCCAGCCGGACGGCAGACCAGATGAGTAATCTAGGCACGCAGATTCAGCATGGCGCCAGACGCGTACAGGGTCAATACCAGCAATCATTGCAGGAGAACCCATTGGCAGTCGGAGCCGTCGCCTTGGCGGCAGGGGCAGCGGTCGGCTTGATGTTGCCCTCGACCCGCATGGAAGACCAGTGGATGGGAGAGACGCGCGAGAATCTCACGCAGATGGCCGAGCAGGCCGCGCGCGGCACGATAGAGAAGGTGCAGCAGGTCGCCAGCGAGGCAGGCCGTGCGGCCCGCAAAGAGGCCGAGTATCAGGGCCTGACAGGCTGAGCGACATTCAGTATGTGCGAGAGGTCAAAGCCATTCACGGGAATGAAGGGTGAGCCATTAAGGAAGGCTCACCCTTCGCTCTATTATTCATGCCCGCGTACAAACGAAGGGCGCGGATTGTATACCGCAACCGTTTTAGGCCGTTCGGAGAGGCTATATTAATATGAAGCTCTGCCCTGAGTGTCATCACTGTTACGAAGACGTGGAAACTGTTTGCCCGGAGGATAAGACTCCACTGACGGCAGCGCGGTCGGGCACGCAGTTTCTTGCAGGCAAGTACCGATTGGAACAACTGCTCGGAAGCGGAGACATAGGTATCGCTTACGCGGCCACGGAAAGTGGTAGTGAGAGGCATGTAATCGCCGTCGAGCTTGTTCGGGATGAAGTGCTCTCCGACCGGCAGGCCCTTGAACGCTTTCACTCAGCGGCCAAGGCAGCAGGGCGGAACAACGAGCAGGAGGTCGGCCAGATATTCGAGTACGGCGCGCTGCATGACGGCGGGGCCTACGTCGTCATGGAACTGCTTGACGGCGATAATGAGCCGAAGGAAGAAGATGTACAGCCCACTGCTGCTTCCGCAGGCACGCCGACTTTGGAAGTGAATCGGCCTTCAATATCTACGGGCAGCCTTGATGGCAGGCGCGCACGAGCGCCCAGACTGGCCGGCATAGCGAAAGAACTGACGCAGGAAGTGCCGCGCATCCCTTTACCGCTTCCGCCAATGGAGACGCCTGTACACGAAGCCGCTACGGGTGCTTCGTTCTCAAAGACCTCAAGAGATAATGAACGAGCATCGGGTTCAATTACACAAACTATAACGCCTTCCCGTGCGACCACTGAGGAGACTCGCGAACAACCGCCTGCACACGTATCAGACATCCCGCACACATCTGCGGCACACCTTCGTTCCTTGTTACCATACCTTTGCCTTGCCGCGTTGCTCGCTCTGGTTTTGGCCGCTTTGTGGTACGGCACAAGGCGTGCGCCCGACGCTTCGGACAGGAGCGCTCAAACAGTAACGTCTACGCAGGACACTGCTGCTACTACGGCGGAGTCACAACAGGGCGGCGCGGGCGCGAATAGCGAAAGAGCGTCCTCAGTTCCGGCGACCGACAGCCCTGCGCCGGGGAGTACGGACAGCGCAGGCGCGACGACTAACTTCTCTGATACTGTTTCGCAGGGGGCAGACCCGCGTTCAGCGGTAAGCGGCGTGCTGGACGACTGGCTTTCGGCGTTTGTCAAACAGGACGCAGAGAAGTTCATGAGCTTCTACATGCCCGAACTGGACGCCTTCTACAACAGGAGGAACGTACGACTCACTGCCCTGCGGCCGGATATAGTCCGCTTCTTCGAGAGGACTGAGCGGGCGGAGGCGAGAATGATCGGCGAGCCGCGAATCAACTTTTCTGACGGCGACAGAGTAGCCAGCGTGCGCTTCCGTTTGAGCTACAGTATAGAAGGCAGCAGGGCGCGCGATAGACAGCGCGGCGACGGTACTCAGGAGCTTCGCATGGTGAGAACCGAGAGTGGCTGGAAGATTGAAAGTCAACGGGGCGAGAAATTGATGGGGTGAATAGTAGTTATATCCCATGCCTCTACGCTGCCACTGTCGTTGGCCCACAGTCTGTTCCTGTATCTACTATCGCTTCTCTTTTGAGAATGATAAGTAAGGTGAAACGGAGAATCGAAATGAACCGAATCCGCATGCTCATACTCGCACTCGCTTTAGTACAACCTTCCTGCATCGTCGTAGGAGGTTACAGAAGCGGCGGCGGCTGGTTCCTCTGGCCCGGCGGTTTGCTGGGCGTACTCCTTATAGTCGCTGTTCTGTTTCTGCTTTCAAGGCGGCGAAGAGGATAATCTCCCTGACAATCTCAGGGAAAGCGAAACAGCAATGAGGATGAAGTCTTTATCGGGATAGCGATTTCTCATCAACTCCGTATACACAAATTGAGCGGCGGAAATTAAACCGCCGCTCGAATCACTTAACGAACGCAGTAAGACTATAGAAGCGCACTAGATTATATCTCACGGCATTATTTGTCTGGATAGAAAGAGCAAGGGGTTAGGTTATGAATGACCATGTTAAGGACCGCGTTATAGAGATTCCCACCGGGCGGCGGGGCGAAGACGGCATTCTGGAATTGAAGCCGTTTATTCAGACGGTTGTCTCGCTGTCAATCGCGCGCGTCGGCGAACGCGTGCCACCTCTGTTGCTGACCAGAGCGCAGGCAGTCGCCTTACGCGACGCTCTGGACGAGTTAATACCGGACATGAAAGAAGACGCCTCCCCTGATGTGGAGACTTACGTCGAAGGCTTGGAGCGAAGGCGACCTGCGGCATAAGCAGCACGGCAAGTGTGTTCATCCGTACACGGCGTTTCGTAACACGTAGATGCCGTCCACGGGTAACGTCGGTAATTGATTTTGAGATGCAGAGGGTCCGTGGGCAAGTCAAGCTGCAATCCGGAACAGTCTGGATTACCAACTTAATGTGGTTGCTCTACGCACGCTTGGCGGGCTTGGTCAGAGCAGCTATTTCCATTAGAAAGACTTTATAAACGAGCATGGGCAAACGACATGATTTTATAGTCAGGCCGGGCAGTCGCCCCCGCCTGAAAAACTACGACACTGCTTTTACAGGCGGCTTCGCAGACGAAAGCGCGGCGCGTGAGAAGATTGAAGCGAACTGCGATGATTTGGCCCGTTTGCAGGACAAGCTGATGGCCGGGGAGACCCACGCCTTACTCGTCATCTTTCAGGCGGTAGACGGCTCCGGCAAGGACGGCACAATTAAGCACGTCGCGTCAGGACTGGACCCGCAGGGCTGCACTGCCGTCAACTTCAAGAAGCCTTCCGAGGCAGAGAATCGACATGATTACCTGTGGCGATTTCACCAGCAGGTGCCGGAGCGCGGGCGGATTACCTTCTTCAACCGCTCTTACTATGAAGAGGTCATCTCGCCGCGCGTATTCCACGAGCGGCTGGACGAGCAGAAGCTGCCACCCGCCAGCAGAGGGAAAGACATCTGGAAGCGCAGGATGCAGGAGATTAACAACTTCGAGCAGTACCTCGTGGATAACGGGGTAATCATACTGAAATTCTTTCTGCACCTCTCGAAAGAGAAGCAGGCCGAGCGGCTATTGGAGCGCACCGAGGAGAGTGCCAAGAAGTGGAAGTTCTCCTCCGCGGATTTGGAGAACCGCGACCAGTGGGACGAGCACGTCCGTGCCCATGAAGAGATGCTCGCCCGCACTTCCACACGCGCCGCGCCGTGGCACATCATCCCCGCAGATCATCGCTGGTTTTCCGCAATCGCCGTCGCTGAACTGATGGCGCAAAAACTCCACTCTCTCAAGCCACGCTACCCGGCGATAAAAGGTGAGGAGAAAAGCGAGATGGGAAAGGCCAGAAAACAACTCAAACGTGAACTAACAGGTTTTGATTCCGGTACTAATTCCAAGTAAGCATTAATTCAAGCCTTATGATTAGCAATTAATCAATGGGTTAAGATTCAGCTGCTTGTCCGCATAGCTTTCGATACCTCACGGAGGAACTCCATACCGCTTAACTATGGCACGTTCATGTTGCCGTCGGAGAGGTTCTCACTTCGCTGGCCATTTCCGGCGGCTTGATGCCCGCATTCTTCCTTAATCGTATAGAGTCCTACTTGAACTTTATCTTCATCACCAAGATCGCAAGCCCCAAAAGAAGCGTCACGCTGTTAGTGAGAAGAATCGCCCAGTCCTGCTTGATAATACCGTAGGTGAGCCACAGCCCCACCCCTATGCAGAAGGCCACGAACATCTTGAGCGAAACATCCTCGGCCGATTTAGTTTTCCATATCTTGGTCACTTGCGGGACGAACGAGACGGTAGTCAAACCGCCCGCCAAAAGTCCTAATCCGACTGTCATATTCACTTGAACCACTCCCCCTTGAAATAAAATCTGATCTCAGACGACGCGCGCGTGCCGCCTTCTTACCGGCTGGCTGTCATAGCTTCCTCACTTGTAATCAGCGATTCATCATAGTGCAACAGCAGGTCGCTCACGTCACTGTATATTTCTATGGCGCCCGCCGCGCGCAAACTTTCCTCGGTAAAGCCGCCGCTCAGTAGACCGATGGTTCGCAGCCCCGCCTTCGCAGCAGCAATCACATCGTATGGGGTGTCGCCTACGACGAGTGCTTCTTCCGGCTCGACATCACCAATGCTCGCGAGCGCGGCCTGAA
Source organism: Pyrinomonadaceae bacterium (assembly GCA_035537255.1). GTDB lineage: Bacteria > Acidobacteriota > Blastocatellia > Pyrinomonadales > Pyrinomonadaceae > DASQYE01. The sequence continues at coordinate 12,929 of DATLMN010000197.1, forward strand.
ATATATCCGGGTGCGGCTTAGACCTCGCGGCATCATCGGCGGAGGTGGCCGCCTCCAAAAGGTCTTCGATTCGAAGGCTCTTCTTATGTTGCTCCAACTCCTCCTCTTTGGCGGAAGAGGCGAGGGCGATAGAGAGGCCGTCGGCCTTGATGCGCTCGAAGAGTTCGCGCACTTTAGGGAAGGGGCGCACGCGCGGCAGATAATCATTTGTGAACAACTCCGTGCGGCTTCGCTCCAACTCCTTGCCGAATCTATCCAACTCTTCCCGCGAGCAGAAGACAGGCATCAACTGGTCGCCGCCCTTGCCCATCTGTTCGTGCAACTCTTCGTAAGAGACCTCTTTGCCGCGACCCCTGAAAGCCTCCTGCCACGCCTCTACGTGCAAATCGTTAGAGTCCACGAGCGTCCCGTCCACGTCAAATATTACTGCTTTAATCACTACCTTCTCCTCAATATCCGTTCATCCGATTGAGCTGCTAATGAATCCCCAGCCGCAGGCATCTCGTGCGTTTTATCTTCCGCCGGTTTTGCCCGCCGCCGAGCGTACCCATCAATTAGCAGGGCCTAATGTTTAAAGAGGTATGATGAATTTAAAGTTTCGAGGAGGTTACGAACCGATAGAGATAGGGTCACTGCCAACGAGTGCTACGTATAATTCCGGCCTGATTTCTTGTTCGCTTTAGTACCGACAACGCTTTAATTCTTCATGTAAAATTTCTACCGTTGTATCTGCCATAAGCCGGCGGAGAAAAGTGTTCTACTCTTCCGCCGGCTTTTAATTGCGCCTCTGTACTATTATGTACAGACGGTTTGCCGGATACCCATTAAACTGCTTTCTATTCACAGGACAAGCAGGGTGGCCGACGGCAAGGGAGTCTTGTAAAGGACTCCGAAAAACTTGTCGTCGGCCTTTTTCAAACTCACCGTCAGAACCAAATTCACCAGCACCAACTAAATCATCGGATTGACGTGTTCATTTCAAAGAGTGAGAACATGCGGAATAAATCCTCGCTGAATTTGCTCCCGTTAGGCTTGCCGGAACTGGACGCAAACGGCACGGTTCTCTACTTCAAGCCGGACAGAGATGCCCACACTTAACCGTGAATAGAGATGGGAGCGGCGGTCGCCGGCCACAACCCGGTTCGCGCCCGTCAACTGCGCCGTGCGACGGGCCGTTCCGTGTTCGGATTATTGGACTACCGGGGTCCGTCGCCATGGCAGTCTCCATAGTCCGTGCGCCGAGAGGATGACGGAGAAAAGCCCGGTCACGCCGATTGCTATCAGCGTCCAGACGAAAAAGAAATGCCCGCTGGAATTGGCGAGGCTGCTGGTGACGCCGACGCCCTTCCCCCTCATGTGGGCGAGGGGAACGACCAACGAAAAGAGACCTCCGAGAAGGGTGATGATGTACCCCGAACGCCGCTCGGCGAGCACCAGTGTTCCGTACAGCCAGAAGACAAAGATGGGCACCGCAGTGAGGTTTGTGAGTTTTCCCGGCTCAAACCCACGGACGATGTCGTCCGCAAGGTGGAATGAAAAGAAGAGAACTGAGAGCACAGACGCGGTAGTTAGCATAAAGTTCTGTTTCATTTGATTATCATCCTTACTGGATTTGTGTGTGCCGCTCGCCGCGTGCATGCGTGCGCGTTCGGCAGTGGGTTCATCGGCTTGCGCTACTTTTGCTCTACGCTGCCGGTTGCTCTCGTTCTGCTTGCTCAGGCTCAAACCGTAGAATATCGCCGGGCTGGCACGAGAGCGCCTCGCAGATCGCCTCAAGGGTCGAGAAGCGTATCGCGCGCGCCTTGCCGGTCTTGAGGATGGAGAGGTTGGCCAGCGTCATTCCGGTCAGGTCCGCGAGCGTGGTCAGCGTCATCCGCCGGTCGTGGAGTATGTCGTCGAGCTTGACGGCGATCGCCATGTCACACCGTCCCTTCGAGGTCTTCGCGCATGAGCGTGCCCTCCGCGAAGACGCGGGCCAGCAGGAACGTAAGCAGTACGGCGAGCCATCCGTTGATTGAAAAGCCTGCGTCTATGTGGAGCGGATGCGCCGGGGTGGAAACGGTTCTGGCGATCACGCCGATTACGATGCTGAGAAGATTCAGCGCGAGCAGCACCCATGCGATGCTCTGCAAACGGGACGCGTTGGCGGCGACGAACGGGTCGCCCTCGCGAACCGTCTCCACGATAGCGAGCAGCCGTTTTAAGACTACATAGTTAAGCGGTATCGCGACGAGGCCGAGTGCCGCAATTGCGCGCAGGCCCATGACCAGCCGCTCTGCCTCAGGCGAAGGAGAGAGTTTGAAAGCCGACATGATCCATTGCTCGTTCGGCATGACAACCAGTAGAGCGAGGATCGCGACGCCGGACAGCCAGTTCAGGACAATGAGGATTCGCAGTACGACATGCGCAATCGGCAGCGCGGCTGATGACGAGATTGGGCTTGACAAGATTTACCGCCTTTCTTATATCGAATATCAATAAACTATTTATCGACAATCGTCAAGTAAATTATTGACAATCGATAAAAGAACCGGATGTCGCACCATAACCCGGCAGGGGTGTGTGCGGTCAGGAAAGGGCTTGGTGAGGGTGAGAGTGTTGCAGAAGAAGGTCAGCGATGGCGTCGGCGATGGGTAGACCGCAGTAACGTTCGAGCCAGTAGAATTCACCGGCAGGATTGATCTCCAGAAAGACGTGCCGCCCGTCGGGCGTGACGATGATGTCTATCGCGCCATAGTTCAAAACGAAGTAGTCCATCAGGCGCAGAATTTTTTCCTGAACCTCGCGCGGCAGTTCATAAGGCTGCCAGTCCTGAATCATGCGTAGGCCGTCGCGCCTCCAGTCGTGCGCGGCGCGCTCTGAGGCTTGCGAGTTGATGGAGGCGGACATGATGCGCCGCCCGACCACGGTCGCGCGCAGTTCAAGCGCTTTCGGAATCATCTCCTGAAAAGTAACGGGGCAGAGGCGCAGGCCGGAGAGGTCCGTGAGGTCTTCAGGCTTCACAGGGTTGGTGAAGACGACGAGTTCTCGCCCTTCCTCATAAACCGCGAAGGACGAGAGCATCTTGGTCACTATCCCGCTCTGGCAACTACGGGCAAAGGCGTGGACAGCCGCAGGGTCGTTCGTCGTCAGCGTGCGTGGTATTTCGAGGCCGAGGCTGCGCGCCACCTGCAACTGAAGCTGCTTGTTTTCGGCGCGACGTATGTTCTCGACGGCATCCATGCGAAAGGCTTTAAGGCTGGCGAGCATAGCGTGCGCGGCGGCGCGCGTTTCAGCGAGAGAGGCGTCGCGCAGTTGTTTGTCGAGCGTTAACGGAAGCTGTGCTCCGAGGTTGAGACGACGATGCCAGATGGCCGTCACTTCGCGCAGATTGAACTCACCCGCGTCGTTCGTCAGAGTCAGTCGCTCGTCGTCCCTTTCGTAGGAGGCCGAAAGAAGCACCTCTGTCGGGTAGCGGTCCGTGTCGAATCTAATCGCTTCGACACCTTTGCGCTCGATGGCCTGCATCACCATCCGGACGCTTTCGTTGTCATCGCTGCGCGTGATGATAAGGATGCTCATGTCGGCTCTATCTTAGTTTATGAGGGAAGTAAAAGCGCGCGGGCTATGCGGTCGGCGATGGGCAGACCCAGATCGCGTTCGAGCATTCCCCATTCGCCGCCGGGGTTGACTTCAAGAAAGACGTACTCGCCCGCCGGAGTGCAAATTAAATCAATCGCGCCGAAGACCAGATTCAACTCCGTCATCAACAACTGCAAGCCACGAAAGACTTCGACCGGAAGCTCGCCCTTCTGCCAGCGACACTCCTGCGGCGCGGCTCGTCGCCAATCCGTTTGCCCGCGCGCTGTGCCGCTCGCATAGAGCGCGCCCGTGAAAGCTTCGCCCGCCACCCACGCGATGCGCAATTCAAATGCTTTCGGAATCAACTCCTGAAAAACCATAGGGCTGTGGCGGAGCGTCTCTGCGTTGTCGAGGTCTTCTTCGCCGACACGGCTCGTGTAAACAAATAGCGAATCGGCGTTCATGCTGACCGTGAGGGGTCGCAGGAGCTTCGCGACCATCTGGCCTTCGGTTTCATCGTAGAACTGTCGAACCGCTGCCGGGTCGTTGGTGACGAGGGAACGCGGGATACGCAGTCCGGCTTGCGCTGCGAGGCGAAGTTGTCGCAGCTTGTTCCCGGCGGCGCGTTCTCGCTCGATCTCGTTGACCCAGCGGGCATCATAGAGCGCGTCAAGAAATCCTTCGAGCGCGGCAACGGACTCTCTGACGCACATCTCGCGATAGCGCTCGTCCAAGTCTGCATCCAACTGCGGCGTCCAGAGCTTTCGTAACCAGACGGCGCTTATCTCTGCGGATGAAACTTGCGCGCCCGCGTCCGTGATGAGATGCACAGCACTGCCATCGCCTGCGCGAGCAGAGAGCTTGACGGTCGAGGGAAAGCGGTCTGTGTCGAAACGAAAGGTGCGCGCTCCTCTTCGTGCGAGAGCTTCGGCGACCAGTTCGATGGTGTAGAAATCGGCGCTGTGTGTGAGCAGCAGAACAGTGTCGCGCGATACACTTGAAGTCATGCGATTGGAGGCTGGATGTTCAAGAGCGACAAGTTAACTGCGGCTGGCTTCGATAGTCGAGCCGCGCCCCGTCAGGCGTAGAGAGCCTTCGTCGGCACACACTTCTGACGGGGCGACGGCGCGCCTTACATCCTGCGAGGAAGTTGACGGGATTGCTTTGAGAGTTTATCTAAAGTCATCCTCGTCCCTGTCGGACGGGTATTTTAAGGTTTGCAGCAATTCGTCCTGATTGCCGTCGCTGCCCGCCTGAATGCCGCCGTTAGCGGCCTGTGAATTGTTCTGGCCTTCGAGGAAGCGCGTAAAGAACGGCACGCTGCCCTCTTGAGTTGAAGAGTCATGGGGAACGTTCGAGTCTTTTTTGCTTTGCATGGTGTATCTCCTTATAAGGGGTTGGTACGAAATATGAGGCCCGGAAGTTCCGGGTCATGCTGCATGAAAAGTCAATCAACAATGGCGGTGACGGTGAAGGAAAAAGAGGACCGGCTTAAGCGAGTAAGCGTTCGTACTCGTCTTTGACCACCTTGTAACACTCGCAGACGGTCGCTTCCAAACCGCTCCGGTCAAGAATCATGATGCGACCGCGCACGTAAGAAATCAGTCCCTGTTCCTGCAAGCGCCCCGCCGCATGTGTGACGCCTTCCCTGCGAACGCCGAGCATGTTGGCGATTAGTTCCTGCGTCATCACCAACTCGTTCGTGTCGAGGCGGTCGATGCTGAGGAGCAGCCAGCGGCAGAGTTGTTGCTCGACAGTGTGCAGGCGATTGCAGACCGCTGTCTGCGACATCTGTGTCATCAATGCCTGCGTGTAGCGCAGGAGCAGGCGTTGAAACGTGCCGCCGCGCGCGAACTCATCCTGAAGCACCTTCGTCTTCATCCTGAGGGCCTCTCCGGCGCTCTGCACGACGGCGCGATTGGGCACAGTGTTGCCGCCCATAAACAGAGCGATGCCGACTAATCCATCATTACCCGCCACCCCCATCTCGGCTGATGAGCCGTTCTCCATCATGTAGAGCAGGGAGATGATGGCGGTGATGGGAAAATAGATGTAGCTTTGCTGGCCGCCTGATTCGTAGATGACCTCACCGAGCGCGAAAGAGACAGGCTCAAGGTGAGGCAGTAGTTGCTCATACTCTTCCTGTGTAAGCTGTGCGAGCAGCCTGTTGCCAATCCGCTCAGCCGGTTTTTGCGACATAAGTGAGGAACCCCCCTTCTTCATGGTGCAAGGCGTGCGCCGGGATTATACACTCTATATGTGTGTTAAAGCACAGACGGAAATAATTCGTTAGCCTACAATTACTGCAACCGTAATTTCGGAATTCATCTTTCGACATCAGGACTTGACTCGCGAACCATATCCTTGTGCCGTCTACTGGTTTTACCAACGGACTACAATCAAGGAACGATTTAATGTCGAACAACTCAAGACCGCCAATCCAAAACCAACTTCTCGCCGCCCTGCCTGCGAACGTTTACAAGCATCTGATTCCGCATCTGGAAGAAGTTCCGTTGCCGTTTATGGAAGTTCTCTACGAGAGCGGGCAACGCATCACACACGTCTATTTCCCTAACGACGGACTCATCTCGCTGTTAGTCATCATGGGAGACGAGACGCACAGAGAAATAGGACTCATCGGCAACGAAGGAATGTTGGGTATCCCCGTGTTGCTGGGAATGAATGCCACGCCGGCACGCGCGCTCATACAAATGCCGGGCAGCGCAATGCGTATGAAAGCGCAGGCGCTCCGAGACGAACTCAAGCGCGGCGGGGCGCTTCAATCGATACTGCAACGCTATACCCACGCGCTCTTCACGCAAGTCTCTCAATCGGCGGCCTGTCTTAGCTCGCACGATGTAAATAAACGTCTTTCGCGCTGGCTGGTAATGACGCACGACCGCGCGCCGGGAGATGAGTTTGCGATGAAGCACGAATTTATGGCGATGATGCTCGGCGTGACACGTTCTGTTGTGACGAGGGCTGCCGGGAGCCTGCAAAATCAGAAGATGATTAGTTATACACGCGGACGAGTGACCATCCTCGACCGGCGCAGGCTGGAGGCGATTGCCTGTGAATGCTACGAGGTGGTGAAAGAAGAGTATGAGCGCAGCGCGTACACCTCTTAACCGTGCGAGTGTCGAATCAATGAGCAGGGAAGAAGCAAAAAACACCGCCCGTTCGAGAGGCTATAGCTCTCGCTTGAGCGCCCGCTCGACCGCAAACTGTCTTAATCGTTCGCGAATGAACCGTCTTAATCATTCATCAACAATGACTGATTCTTCGTCGACTTCCGCGATTGTTTTGGACAAAAATTCTATTCCTTTCGCCTTGCCTGTTTGATTCGGAATCCGCCAATAATTTTTCCGAAAATTTTTTGACAAAGAGATGCAACTTTTTGTCCCCGTCGATAATCTGAGACCGTTACACATTCGTTGACGGCCTCCCCCATCCTGTCAGCCTCATTTAGTTAAAACAATTCGTCCGATGTATGAGCCTTCTGTTTGGCTGGTCGTGTGCCTGTCGAGAGCACGATAACGCCGCCGCTTTGTCTCAGGAAACAGAGAGCTTATCAATTATCCGAAGCTCATGGCGCGGGCGTACTATCAACACATTAAAGCCGCGAGTTGCGCCGGAGGTGCATAGTCTGTTCTATGGCCCGGTGCGAAACGTTAGAGGCGGCTATTCATCCTCAATTCTCATAGAAGGGTTTTGCTAATCATGCGCGTTTATCCTCGCTTCTCTAATCCTCCGGCAGCAGCCGTGTGCCTGCTTCTCATTTACACGCTCTGCCTTCCGCTCATCGCCCCCTTTGCGCTCCGCAGCGTACAAGCGTCAACGCCTGCTAAGGCGAGCGGACTGCCGCCTGCGACAATTGAACAGCCTCAACATAAAGGCGGCAGGCGCGAAGGCGAGTTGATAGTTCGCTTCCGCGAAGGCGTCACAGAGCAGGAGAAGGACACAATCGCCGCGTCGAAGCAAGTGCGCCGTTCAAAGAAACTGCGCGGCAACTCAGGAATTGAGAAGCTACAGCTTCAGAATGGCCAGACGCCGGAAGACGTGATGGCCGAACTGCGCCAGACCCCTCTGGTCGAGATGGTCGAGCCTAACTACCTCATCACGCGCGACGAACTGCTGCCAAACGACGCTCGCTTCAATGAGCAATGGGCGCTCAGAAATACAGGCTCTACCGGAGGCTTGCCCAATTCCGACATCGCCGCCCCGATGGCATGGGAGACAACCACCGGCGCGCCCGAAACCCTCATCGCCGTCATCGACAGCGGCATTGATTTCACACACCCGGACCTCGTTAATAACCAGTGGACGAACAACCGCGAGAGGGCCAACAGCAGAGACGACGACCACAACGGCTTTACGAACGACCTGCACGGCTGGGACTGGATTACCGATGGCGGAACTATTCGCGACGAGCAGGGCCACGGCACGATGGTCGCGGGCGTCATCGCCGCCGAAGGCAACAATGGAACGGGCGCGACCGGCGTCATGTGGCGCGCAAGCCTGATGAGCCTGCGCGTGCTCGACGCTAACGGCATCGGCGATGTAGCCGACGCGGTTGAGGCCATCGATTATGCAGCGGCGAAGGGCGCGCAGGTTATCAACTGCTCATGGGGAACGAGTGAAGAATCGCTCATCCTGCGCGATGCCATAGAGCGCGCGGGCAGCAACGGCGCGTTGGTCGTCGTCTCGGCTGGCAACAACGGGCGCGACATAGAGAGCGTGCCCTATTATCCGGCATCCTTCGGCCTGCCCAACGTCGTTGCGGTGGCGGCAACCAACGGCTTCGACCAACTCGCTTCATGGTCGAACTACGGCGCAACGCACGTCGCCGTCGCAGCACCCGGCACGGACATTCTCACGACCGAGATGGGCGGCGGTTATAGATTAGTGACGGGCACGTCCGTCTCCACGCCGTTCGTCAGCGGAATCGCCGGATTGATTAAGACGGCGCGCCCATGGCTGACGCCGAACGGCACGGCGGCGGCTATTAAAGATGGCGCGCGCCACGTTGCGGAGTTGACCGGCAAGGTTTCGACGAACGGCGTCGCCAGCGCCTACGGTGCTTTGAGCGCATTGCAGGGACAAAACGGCGGCAACACCGGCGGCGGTAATAACGACGGCGGTGGAAATGGTGGCGGCAATAACGGTGTAGGCAACGGGAACGGCAATGGCAACAGTCAGGGCCACGGCCAAACGCCGGCCTTCACGCCTCCCGGCGGCGGTGGCTCGACCGCTTCCGCTCCGATGCCTGTGACACCGGGCACGCCGGGGCCGAACCTCCCAAACCTCGACCAAATTAGAACTATTCAACCCGCCGCACCGAGAGCTACAGCGCCGATTCAGGCCGATGCCTGCGCGTCGTGCGACCCCGGCGGCGGCGACCCCACGCCAGACCCCGGCAGTCCGAACGACCCTTATTTCGGGACGGCACGCACGCGCCCGCAGAACGAGACGGGACAGCCCGGCATAGATTTAGGCTCGCGCAACTTCAATTGGAGCACGGCGCTTTTAGGCATGAAGGGCCGCGGAGGTCTGGACCTCAGTCTCTCGCTTTACTACAACTCTTTAATCTGGACCAAGCAGGGCAACGCCATCATGTTCAATGCAGACCGTGGCACGCCCGCCCCCGGTTTCAATCTGGGCTTTCCAACGCTTGAAGCTCAGTATATGGACGCCGATGAGAACTACACGTCGTACCTGTTGGTGCTGCCTTCGGGCGCACGCATCCAGTTGAAGCCGACGGGCACGGCCAACGTCTTCGAATCATCCGAAGGCTCTTACATACAGTTGACGGCCAACGGCACCAATACGGGCGGCACGGCGCGCACGTCCGATGGGACGCAGTATAAATTCGTGATGCAATCCGGCGGTCGTATGAGTTGCACCGAAATCAAGGACCGCAACGGCAATTTCATTACGCTCAACTACGACGTTATTACGGGACGGCTCAAAACCGTCATCGACACGTTGAACCACATCGTCAACTTCAACTACGATGCCAACAACTTCCTGATTTCCATTACGCAGACGCGCAATGGTGCGGAGTTTCCGTGGGCCACCTTCAGCTATAGCCCGAAGACGCTCAACACCAACTTTCCGGGCATGTCCTATCGCGGCCCCGCCAATCCCAATCTGATGTTGCTCACTTACGTCGGTCTCAGCGACGGCACGTCTTATCGCTTCGACTACACCACTTGGGGACAAATCTATTACATCGCGCATCATGGGACGGACAGTCATCTGCTCAACTATTCCAAGTACAATCTGCCGCTGACCAACTCCGTGCCACACAGCGACAGCCCGCGCTTTACAGAGCGGCGCGACTGGGCAGAATACTGGAACGGCGATACGAACGGCGTGCCCGCTTCAAGCGAAGAAGCGGTCACAACGTATAGCGTTGACCCGAACAGCGCCTCCGGCGAGCAGCCCGCATGGAGCAGGATGACGATGCCCGACGGCACCGTCTATAAAGAATACTTTGCGACGACCGGCTGGCAGAAGGGACTCACGACGGAGACGAAAAATTTCGCCAGTGCCGCCGATGAGCAGGCCGACACGGAGCAAGCGCCCAGATGGAAGAAAAAGACCGTGACCGCGTGGACGCACGACGGGACGGGCGTCGATTATCCAATCAATGCGCGCCCCGCAGAGACAAACATCTACGATTCGGACGGCAATCGCCGCCGCACGGTCATAGAGTATGCGATGTATAGCCTGCCGCAGAGTGTTAAAGAGTATGGCGGAGCGAACGGCGCGACGCTGCTGCGCGAGACTTATACGGCCTACCTCATCTATCAGTATGAATATACCAGCCGCCGCATTCTCAATCTCGTGCAGTATCGAGAAGTGCGGAATGGCGCGGGGCAGGTGGTCGCCAAAGAAGATTTCATGTACGACCTTGGGGACACGCACATGTCCGGCACCGGCGGTACGCCCGTGCAGCACGACGAGCAGAACTACGGCACGAGCTTCGTCACAGGGCGCGGCAATCCGGGCTGGGTCAGGCGTTGGGACGTAACGCAACTAGGCGACGTGACGCAGGCGCGCGGGCAGGCCATCGGCTACAACACGACGGGCGAAGTCACCTTCACGCGCGACGCTCGCGGCCACAGCACCAGCATCTCTTACACAGACTCTTTTTCCGATGGAGCCAACCGCAACACCTACGCCTTCCCGACCACAGTGACAGACCCGGACGGCAACGTCTCGAAGATGAGGTATGACTACAATCTCGGCGCTGTTACCTACACGGAAGGGCCGCCGCCTGCCGGACAAACGCAGGGCGCAGTCGCGGAGATGGAATACGACAGCGCCGGGCGCTTGCTGAAGGCTACCAATAAAGTTAATAACGCCTTCACGCGATACGTCTACGGCAGCTACTACGTGCAGAGCTTCTCGTCCGTCAACACTGTGGCTGACGACAGTTATGCAATCGAATTGTTTGACGGCGCGGGACGCGTGCGCGCCACAGCCGCTTATCATCCGGGCAGCGCGGGCGGCTACACGGCGCAGTATACGAAGTTCGACGTGATGGGCCGCGTCGTACAGCAGTCGAACCCGGCGGAGATAGACGTGAACTGGAACGCCGTCGGCGATGATGCCGCGGGCTGGATATGGACGCAGCAAGCCTACGATTGGAAAGGCCGACCCATCACGACGACCAACCCGGACGGCAGCCTGCGCCTGACGAGCTACGGCGGTTGCGGGTGTGCGGGCGGCGAGGTCGTGACCGTCAAAGACGAGGCCGGGCGAGGGCGCAGGCTGACGCACGACGTATTGGGACGGCTCAGGCAGGTTGAAGAGTTGCGCACAGACGGCAGCCTCTACGCGACGACCAACTACACCTACAACGAGCGCGACCAGTTGACGCTGATTGACCAGCAGGGGCAGCAGCGCAGCTTCGAGTACGACGGTTACGGAAGGCTCGCGGCGCGCGTGACGCCGGAGCAGGGACGCACCGCCTACGATTACTACACGGACGATACGGTCAAGACCATAACGGACGCCAGAGGAGCGAGCGCCACTTACGCTTACAACAATCGTCATCTGGTGACGGGCATTACGTATGTCTCTCCGTCAGGCGTCGTAGAGCCGACGGCGAATGTCTCTTTCGGCTACGACGCGGCGGGCAACCGCACCTCCATGACGGACGGGCTGGGACAGGTCGGCTACCAGTATGACCGTCTCTCGCAATTGAAATCCGAGACGCGTACTTTCAACTCCGGCGCTTTGAACGGCTCGTCGTTCGCGCTCTCCTACGACTACAACCTCGCGGGAGAGTTAACGAAAGTCACCAACCCTTGGAACGTGCAGGTCGGCTACCAGTATGACCGGCAGGGCCGCGTCAGTGGTGTTACAGGGGCCAACTACGGCGGCGTCTCCTCCTACATCAACAGCATCGGCTATCGCGCATTCGGCGGAACAAAGGCAATCGCTTACGGCAACGGCAAGTCGCTCTCGATGAACTATGACAATCGCCTGCGCATGACGAAGTGGGACCTTGCGGGCATCCTCGGCTACGACTATGCCTACAATTCCTACGCGGAGAACACAGGCCGCGTCACCTATGCCGACAGCATCTACGACCCGACGCTCGACCGTTCCTACGTCTACGACTTCGTTGGCCGACTGAGCCTCGCTTACACAGGCTCGGAAGCGCGCGCCACCATCGGCACAGATACGTGGGGACACCCGGATGGCCCATACGCGCAGGGCTTCGACTATGACCAGCGCGG
>DATLMN010000198.1:0-8035 GCA_035537255.1 Pyrinomonadaceae bacterium
CATATACAATTCGTGCTCGATCAAGCGGTAAAGGATCGGAATCTACACAATCCGCCGGAAAAGGATGCAGCGATTGTGGAAGTGCTGCCGTTTATTCGTGCTGTCCGCAGCCAGTTACAGAAGCGTGAGTATTTCGACATCGCTATGGATGCTCTGCGCGTCGCAGCAGAGACGCGCAGAGACCTTTGGCAAAAAGTCAAAGCTGGACAGAATGTGGACGCTGCCGCACTAAAGCAGGTCGGCATTAGTAAGTCGCAGAGACCTTTCCTCGCCGAACAAAGATTGCTTGAGCTGCTCTTTACGGATGAGGAGTTACGCCGCGTCATTCTGCCGCAACTTGATGCAAGCTACTACGAAGACTTGCCGACTGCCGGAATTTTTCGCGCGCTCGTTGAGTTGGAGCGCGAAGGCACGCCGGTTGATTCATCTTCTTTGATGGCTAAAACCAAAGATCATCCGCAACTGGAAAACTATGTCGCGGAGATTTTGATGTCCGAGGGGCAGCGCGCCGAGGGTGAATCGCTGGATGATTTTCTGGCCGAAGCCGAGCGTTGCTTGACAGCGCTCAGATACCTGAGAGCGGAACAGCGGTTGCAGGAGTTAACCGCAGAGATTGCTGAAGCAGAACGCGCAGGCGATAATGAGCGCAGCAACCGTTTAGTCATGGAGAAGCTGGAATTAGCACGTCGCATGAGCGCGCCTCAAGAACGCGCCGAAGCAGCGGGGAGCCATTTTGGATTTTAGATTTTGGATAGGCGCGTTGTTGAACTTGAAAGCCAAACTCCAAAATTCAAGATACCGTAATCGTTAATCTAAAATCCAAAATCTAAAATCCAAAATTGATCTGGGTGGACATTGAGCATCGAAGAAAAAGATCGTGACGATGTAATGCAGCGGCTGCTGGAACTTGGCGGTGATAAGAAGTATCTGACCTTCGACGACCTGAACCGCGAGTTGCCGGAGACTGTCGTCTCACCCGACGACATTGAGGACGTGTTACAGAAACTCGAAGGCTCGAACATCGCGGTCGCAGATTCCGACGAGCGCCTGATCGAGCAGGCCGCAGCCATCGCCACAGATGTCGATGAAGACGAGGTCATAGACGAGGACATAGAGCTTGATCTCTCCGCCGGCGCTCTCGAAAAGACGAATGACCCTGTGCGTCTCTACCTGCGCGAGATGGGCGTCGTGCCGCTGCTGACCAGAGAGGGCGAAGTCAGTATCGCCAAACGTATCGAGCGCGGCCAGCTCAAAACGCGGAAATCAATCGCTCGCTCGCCCATCGCCGTCGAAGAACTGCTCCGCATGGGCGATGCGCTCGAAAACGGCACGGCCAACATACGCGACATCGTCACCTTCTCCGAACAGGCAGAGCTGACGGGCGACGAGGACAAGGCCGACGAATATTTGAAATGGACCATCGAGGGGATTCAGAACATACGCAGGATTTATCGCGCGGGCTTGAAAGAGTGGGAGAGGCTTCGCGCCGAACAGAAGCTCTTGCGCGGTAAAAAGAGCAAGAAGCTGCTGCGCCTGCGCCGCAAAGTGGCGCGCATGCGCCTTGAGATTGCGCAGGAGATCGGACGCCTCAACCTGACGGAACGCGCGCGCCAACGCCTGATCAATTCGATTCGCAGCGTCCAGAAAGAGATTCGCGCCTCAGAGCGCGAGATAGACACTTACACGGAGCGTCTAAATCGAAAGCGCATCAAACCCGAAGACGAGAAGGACTATAAGCGGCGCGTTTCGGCGGCAAAGAAAAAGCTGCAACAGATAGAGGCCGAATACAACGTCGCTCCGGTCGAGATCAAACGCTCGCTTCAGTCAATCGTCACGGGTGAGCAGCAGACCGGACAGGCCAAGCGCGAGCTGGTCGAAGCAAACTTGAGGTTAGTCGTCTCCATCGCCAAAAAATACACCAATCGCGGCCTACAGTTCCTTGACCTGATTCAGGAGGGCAACATTGGACTGATGAAGGCCGTGGACAAGTTCGAATGGCGCAGAGGCTACAAGTTTTCGACCTACGCGACGTGGTGGATTCGACAGGCCATCACGCGAGCCATCGCCGATCAGGCCAGGACGATCCGCATTCCTGTACACATGATCGAAACGATCAACAAGCTGATTCGCACGAGTCGAGCGCTGGTGCAGGAGCTAGGTCGTGAGCCTACGAGCGAAGAGATCGCGCGGAAGATGGACATCCCTGTGCAGAAGGTACGCAAGGTCTTAAAGATCGCGCAGGAGCCTATCTCTCTTGAGACGCCCATCGGCGAAGAGGACGATTCGCACCTCGGCGACTTTATAGAGGACAAGTCGATTATGAATCCGGCGGACGCGGTCGTCGCCTCGAATCTTCGAGAGATCACGGATGAAGTTTTAGCAACCTTGACGCCGCGCGAAGAGAAGGTCATCAAGATGCGCTTCGGGCTCGGGACAAGCGGGTCTGAACACACTCTTGAAGAGGTCGGCCAACATTTCGCCGTGACGCGCGAACGCATACGGCAGATCGAGGCCAAGGCGCTCAGAAAGCTCCGGCATCCTTCGCGCTCAAGAAAATTGAAAGCGTTTCTGGATAACGCGCAAAGGTAGTCTAAGTGGTTGGAGATAAAAGCCGTAAGCGAGGCAACCGGCCTCCGTTTTGCGGCCTCTAACCTCTTTCTCTTATGAAACGAATTATCGAAAGTTATAAACAGAAGCTCGCCGCCGAAGAGGGCTGGACATTAAAGCGCGGCGCGCAGCTTCGCATCGCCCTGTGTTACCCGAACGTGTACTCAATCGGGATGGCGAATCTGGGCTTTCAGGCGATGTACGAGCTTTTCAACCGCATTCCTGAAGTCTCCTGCGAGAGAGTTTTTCTGCCAGACCCTGCCGAGATGCGCGAGTACGAAAAGTCTCGCGCCTCACTTCTTTCGCTCGAATCACAAACGCCCGTGCGCGACTTTGATTGCCTGGCCTTCTCCATCTCGTTCGAGACAGATTACCTGCACATGGCACAGATGCTCGGCATGAGCGGCGTGCCCGTCTGGTCGCGTGATCGCACACGTCATGACCCGCTCGTGGTGATGGGCGGGGCGGCATCGTTTCTCAACCCTGAGCCGATTGCCGACTTCACGGATGTCATCGGCGTCGGCGAAGGCGAAATCCTCGGGCCGAAACTCGTCGATACGATCTTTGAATACGAGACGAAAGAGGAGATTCTGCTCGCCTTAGCGCGCACGGGTCGCGGCTTTTATGTGCCTTCGCTCTACGATGTGACATATAACGCGGACGGCACGGTCGCCGCTTACACGCCGACGGCGGAGGGCGTGCCCGCGCGTGTGGGTCGCGCCGTCGCCGCAGAGAATCCGAAGGAAGGAAGTCTCAAGCGCGCGATGCGCCGTGGCGATGTAGAGATTGCAGAGCAGTTGCGCTCGCAGGATGTCTTTGCGCCGTCGACCGCCATCTGGGCTCCTGAGGCCGAGATGGGCGAGCGTTTTCTGATAGAGATTTCGCGCGGCTGTTCGCAGGGGTGTCGCTTCTGCTGGGCGGGGTTTAATTACTGGCCGCCGCGCGTCGTGCCCGCGCGCGACATTCTATCGAAAGCCGCAGAGTGGCGCGCACGCACGGACAAGATCGGGTTGGTCTCGACTGCCGTTTGCGATCATCCGGAGATCAGCGAAATCCTACAGGGGTTGCGCGAGATGGATTATCGCATCTCCGTCTCTTCGCTCAGGCTGGACCAGATTTCCGACGAGCTGCTGGATGCGCTCGTCGAATCGCGCGACCAGCAGATCGCCGTCGCGCCGGAGACCGGCTCGGATCGACTGCGCAAAGTTATCAACAAGAATCTGACCAACGACGAGATCGTGGATATTTGCGGCGCGGTCTTTGATCGCGGCATGCTGACGGTCAAGCTCTACCTGATGGTCGGTCTGCCCACAGAAGAGCAGGACGACCTGGAAGAGATGATCACTCTGGTCGAGCGTATCAAGGATCGCATGCTCGAAGCGGGCAAAAGATTCGGACGCGCCGGAAAGATTATTCCTTCCTTAAACGGTTTCGTGCCGAAGCCGAATACGCCTTTGCAGTGGGACGCGATCTGTGATGAAAAGGAATTAAAGCGTCGCTTAAAATGGGTCTCAAAGAATCTGGCGCGTATCCCGAACGTGGAGGTGCGAGCGATGTCCGCGCGCATCGCTCACGAACAGGCGCTCTTCTCCTCGGGCGACCGTCGGACGGCGCGCGTCATCGAAGCGGCTGCGCGAAGGGAAAGCGACTTTCAAGCGGCGCTGCGCGAAACGGCGATCGACCCGGCCTTTTATACGAGCCGTCAACGTTCTTACACGGAATATCTGCCATGGGAGATCATCGATTCCGGTCTCTCGCGCGAATTTATGCAGCAGGAGCACGAACGCGCTCACGTCGCACGCTCGACAGCGCCCTGCCCTTCGGTTGATCAATGCACACGCTGCGGCGTGTGTCCCACCACCTGGCTCGGCTCAGCGCCCGCAGGGCTTGTTCAATTGCAAAGCATCAGCCCCGCGACAAGGGCTCTGGCCGTCGGCTAAGAAAAAATTCAGAATTAAATGTGATTGGGAAGAACGCCCGGCATCTTCCTCTTTAGATCAACCCCTGACCTTCAATCTTTAAGATGGCGGATCAGGGGTTTGGTTTTTGTGTGAAGAGGTCTGTGCTTCTGGCCGTATTGTCGAAGGTATACATGTAAGTATAAAACGGCAGGGCGACGGGTTTCGAGAAACGCACCCTCGCTTCCATGCGTCCGTTATTCGTCTGTGCTTTGACATCGGCATTGGGCGGGACATCGTACTGCGCGCCGCTCGCCTTCAGTTGCGTGACGACCCAGTCGGCGGGTTGGCCCAAGGCGGTTGCCTTGTCCACGGTCGTCTGCATGTAATCTTTGAACAGGTAGGCCTGATATGCCACGGGGATGAAGTTGTAACCGCTGTAGGCGACGGCGGCGAGCAGGGCGATGACGATCAGAAATTTAAGGCGCGTCCCGCCACGCTCGCCTCTGCGGTCGAGTGCGCTGAAAGCTGTGCGAGAACTTTGCATCTTCATTTACTTCCTTGCTCTCGAATTTGCGGCGACCCGCCCGTCGAAAGCTGCGCGCAGTGAGGCGCGCAGGAGTCGCGGCGCAATCTCACTTTGATCCACAATGGTCGCGCGACCGAGACGCTCAAGCAGAACCCATTTAAGATGACCGCCGACACGCTTTTTATCGTGGGAGAGGGCGTCTAGGATCATCCCTTCATCAAGATCGCTGGCGCGCGGCAACCGTCCGCACAAACGGACGGCGCTGCGAAGTAATTCTAACTCCGAAGGGTCTAGTAAGCCTAACCCGACGGAAAGTTCTCCAGCGACTATCATCCCATAACCGACCGCCTCGCCGTGACGAAAACGGCGATAGCCCGTCACCTTTTCCAGCGCGTGCGCCGTCGTGTGCCCGAAGTTCAGGATGCGGCGCGAGCGCCCGTCGCTTCGCGTCATCTCTTCGCGTTCATCTCCGCGCACAATCCCTGCTTTGAATGCGCACTGCGCGGCGATCAGCTCTTCAAGATGAGTATCCGCTGTCGAAATCTTTTGGCCCGCGCCGCTCAGATAGTCGTACGTTTGATCGAAGAGATGGCGATTTCCGACAGCGCCCTGCTTGACTGCTTCGCACCATCCGGCGGTCAGTTCTCTGCGTGGCAAAGTTGAGAGCGTGCGCGTGTCTATCAGGACGGCGCGCGGCTGGTGAAATGCGCCCGCCATGTTTTTTCCTGCGATAAGATTAACCGCTGTCTTGCCGCCGACAGATGCATCCACCTGCGCCAGCAGCGTTGTAGGGACTTGAAGGAAGGGAATGCCGCGTAGATAAACGGCAGCCGCAAAACCCGCGAGGTCGCCCACTACGCCGCCGCCCAGAGCGATCACCGCATCGCTTCTTTCCAATCCCGAGAGGGAGAGAAATTCAAGGGCGCGTTCCAGCGTGCGCAGATTTTTATGGCGCTCGCCGTCCTTCATCAGCCAGGGCACGGGCGCAAGGCTGGCGCGGCGCAAACTCTTTCTGGCCGTCTCTCCGTAGAGACTGAAAACCTTCTCGTTGGAGATGAGGGCGACGCGACGCGCCGACTGCGGCAGACAACGCCTGGCCTCCTCGCCGAGCGTTGAGAGCAGGCCGTCTCCGACGATGATCTCGTACTGCTGCTCTGCACGCGCCTTCAGGCGCACGCCTACGCGCTGCACTCTGCTCTTCTCCTCAATCCTCTTTGATCGCCGCGATCAGCGTGTCTGCGAGAAAATCGAAACTCGGCTCGCCGAATCCAATCAGGCGGCCAAGCTCTTCGGGCGTGTAGCGAGCGGCAGTATTCCATAGATCGATCAATTCATCGCCAGCCTTAACGTTGGCCCACCAGCGCCGTCCAAAGCGCGTGCGCAGGTGCTCGCGCAGAGAAGCCTCAAAGGCCCACGCGCGCAGGTAAGCCGCCGCATAAAAGCCGTCGTCCACGTCCCATAAATAGAGCGAGCGGTCACGACGAAAGCCCGTCGCCTCTGCTTGCAGCGTCGTGTAAAGGTTGGACATTTGCTCTGAGCGCACGTTCGCTTCCTGCTCGTGCAGTATGATCTCGTAATTGAGCTTGGCGCAGGCTCTGCGAATCGTGTGCGTCGTCAACAGAGCGAGGTCGCGCACGATCTCGCTCGCCTGCTCTGGGCTCACGCCGTTTCTGTATTCCAGGAGCCAGCCAGCGTCATGAAAAAGATAGTTGAGCAGGAAAGCATAGCCTTCGGTCGTCGCATTGTCCGGCGCGAAGATGAATTCCGGATGACGCAGCGCCAGGTCGCGCGAGGCCCAGCCGAAGTGCTGAGCGTGTCCGGCTTCGTGAAAAAGCGTCGTGTAATCGTAAGCGCCGCCGATGGGCGCGAGCAGCAGGCGCACATCGTCCGGCACGTCTATGCGGAAACAGGAGGCGCGCGCGTTCTTCAACGGGCGCTGCTCGTCGTCAATGTGTATGTTCTTCTGTCTGCCTACGCGTATGCCTAAGCTCTCCATCGCCGCGCTGTAAGTCTTAAGCAACTCGCCCGCCGGAAAAAACCTGTCGAGTCGCGGCATGCGCTGAAAGAAGAGGAAGTCCGCGTATTGCAGGTCGTCGCGCCCGACACCCGGAAGGTCGCGCGCCGCAGCCCTTTGAAGCGCAGACATGTAAGGCGCTTCGGTACGCTGTAGAAAATCTCTGGCAGAGGCTGCGAGCCGTTGATAGTCCGTGCCAGTGATCTCTGTAAAGAGCGCCAGGTAGGAATCGAAGCCGAGAGCGCGCGCAGAGTCCTGAAACGATTCGAGGCGCGCCGCGCGCAGGTCGTTGCAGGACTCGACCATCTCAGCCCAGCGGGCCATCAGCTCGCGGCGGCGTGCGGCCACGGGCTCGTTGCCTATCCTTTTCGGAACGCTATGGAATGAAACTTCTTCGCCGTCGAAGGGAACGCGCGCCGCAGTTTCGCAGCGCGCACGCTCGTCCGTCACTTCTCTGGCATGCGTTTCCAGATAGCCTATGCGGGCAGCGCCACACAGTGCGCGCAGCCCAGCGCGCTCCGTCTCATACTCCGATGGAGTCTCATTCAGGGCGCAGCTTAGATCAAGGATCGCCTGCTGTGTGAAGAGGTCGCCGTAGCGGTCGTAAACCGGTTCGAGGTTAAGCTGCGGTTCGAGACCGGCGCGGTGATGATAATGGGCAAGCTCCAAGGCTCGACTGTAGGCGGCGAACTCGCTGCGATATTCCGTAGTATTCATGAGAAGCGAGGACTGCATCAGGATAAAATTTTCGAGTCACTTGTAACAGTTAAGGAAGAGCCTGACGGCAAAGGATTCTAACATGAGGAGAGGTTTCAGGAGAGTGTTTAAAGGCTCAACTGAGGCGGTAAAAAAGCGAATGGGCGCGACAACGTGGGAGTGTGTCGCGCCCATTCATATTCGTGGTCACTGTCCTCACCCCAGCAACCACTTGAGACGGAGGATCCACCAACCGTCTCTCTTGCCCCACAATATACATCGCAATGGCTA
>DATLMN010000199.1:0-6602 GCA_035537255.1 Pyrinomonadaceae bacterium
TAATGACCGCCTTCGAGCCGAAGCCGATGCGCGTCAGGAACATCTTCATCTGCTCGCTCGTCGTATTCTGCGCCTCATCAAGAATGACAAAAGCATCTGAGATGGTCCGGCCCCTCATGAATGCCAGTGGTGCAACTTCGATTACGCGCTTCTCCAAAAGTTTCGTTACGCGTTCGTAATCAATGAGGTCGAACAGCGCGTCGTAGAGCGGCCGCAAATACGGATCAACCTTGTCCTGCAAATCGCCCGACAGGAATCCAAGCTTTTCACCCGCTTCGACTGCTGGACGCGCTAACACGATGCGATTCACCTGCTTCTGCATCAGCGCCTGCACGGCCATTGCCACCGCGAGGTACGTTTTTCCTGTGCCCGCAGGACCTATGCCAAAAACAATATCTCTATCTTGAATAGCCTCGATATAGCGGCGTTGGGTGGCGGATTTGGGGGCGACCTGTTTTTTGCCGGCGGGGTTAAAGCGTGCCTTGGTGAAATAGTCGCGCAGGGAGTAGGCGCGGTCTTCGGCGATCTGTGCGAAGGCTTCGCGCAGTTCTTTGTCCGTGAAGGTCTTGCCCTCTGTGAAGAGGTCTGAGAAGTCTTCCAGAATGCGCTCGACCGTGGCGACATCCTTCGGGTCGCCGTCGACGGTGAGGTCCTGGCCGCGCGCGTTGATGCGTACGTCCAGGAGCGATTCAAGGTATTTGATGTTTTGGTCGTGAACGCCGAAAAGCGTCTCCAGACCTCGCGGTGGAAGTTCGATCTTTTTCAAAAGAAAAGCCAGTCTCCTTATCGCACGGGGAATTATAAGTCCAAGCGGGCGAGTACATGAGGTAGGGGTCGGGTCTTTCGCATATAAAGGTCAAAAGGGACGCTACTACATGGCGTGCGGAGGTGTCAATTTGCGGCGGCAGCGCCAGACAAAACGGGCCTTTTCAGACTCCTCGCGCCTTGACACCGCCGCGCCCGATCCCTATACTTCGTCGCTTGTGCCGGGGACTGTTTCCCCGCCTTATAGTGCGACCGATTATTAAAGAATGAGAGACGGAGATTTACATGCCCAACCATAAATCAGCAGAGAAACGCGTCAGACAGAACGAAAAACGCAGGCAGATCAACCGCAGTAACAGGACTCGCCTGCGCAGCTCTATCAAGAAATTGCGCGGCGCGATTGCCGAGGGCAATGCCACGGAACTGCTGCCGGAGACGATTTCGACCATTGATAAAGCCGTACAGAAAGGCGTCCTGCATCGCAATGCGGCGGCGCGCTATAAATCGAGGCTGACGACGCGCGTTAATCAGGCAAGCGCCAAGTAAACGAAGTCGGCCACAAAAATTTTTCCATAAGGGTGAGGCGGATCGAGAGTTTCGATCCGCCTCACCTTTTTGCATTGAGTCATAAGGGAAGAGAAAAGTGGAAAGCCTCGCTTACTTAAAGCTAAACTTCAGGAGAAAAGAGGATGACAATCTCGAAGAATCTTTATGCGAATGACGGGGAAATAGAACGTGTCGTGCGCGGCTTTGAAGACTGCGAAACGAAGCCTTCGGATTTCACGCACGCGGCGCACCTGACTGTCGCGTTGTGGTATCTCAACGGCTTAGGAATGAGCGATGCGACTACAAAGATGCGCGAGAATTTGCTTCGCTTTATCAATCATTACAAAGAGCAGGGCTATAACGAGACGATCACGGTTTTCTGGCTCAGGGTGGTTCAAAGCTTTATGAAAGCGGCGCTGGCAGGAGGAGCGGGAGGCCGCTCCATGACGGAGATGGCGAACGAGCTGACTGCCAACTACAACGATTCGCGCTTGATTTACGATTACTACAGCAAGGAGTTGCTCTCAACGCAAGCGGCCAAAGCAGAGTTCGTCGAGCCGGATTTGCGACCGCTGGATTTTTGAAGTGTGTGCTAAGGAGCGCGCACGCCTTAAACGTATTCATAAGCCAGCCTTCGTGCTCGTCACGTTTAAGCGGACAGCTCGCAGACGAGTAGCTCAAGTTGCAGGCGCGGGGTGGCCTGCGAGGTCTTGATGGCGAGGTCGGCTTCGGCAATACGCTTGATACTGCGCGCAAGACTGTTAGCGTCGCTGCGACGTGCTGTGGCCAGGAACTCTTCGCGCTTACCGAAGATGCCGACCTGTCTATAGACTTCCTGATTGGCAGCGCCGCGCGACATCAATTCTTTGGCGAGCGCCAGGCGATGATAGTTGCTGGCAAGCAGGCCTATCAGCATCAAAGGCTCTACGCCGTCATCAAGCAGGCGCTGCAAGGTCTGTAGCGCACGCTGTCGTTGACGCGCAATCAACTGATCCGTCAAATCAAAGTTTGAAAGCTCGCGCTGGCGGCCCACCAACTGGTCGACCATCTCCATCGTGATGAGGCCGGTGGAGAGCGCGGCGGTCGCCAGCTTGTCCAATTCGTTCGAGAGCATGCGAACATTCGGCCCGACGAGCGCGACCAGTTGATGCAGCGTGCGCTCGTCCGTCTCCACCTTCAGCTCTTTCAGACGACCCCTGGCCCACTTCGCCAACTCCGCATCGTCCAACGGCGCAAACTCTACACTGACACAAGTCTCAATCAGCGTCTTGCTCAGCTTGCGTCTTTTGTCCAGCTCGTCCGCCAGAAAAACAACCACGCTCGACTCCGCCGGGCGAGAGAGATAGCGCACGAGCGCTTCTTCGTCAGCCTCGCGCAGCTTCGCAAAGTCCGTCACGTGTACCACGCGGCGCGAGGCCATCATGGGCATCTGCTCGGCGGTCGCAATCGCCTGCTGCACGTCCGTGGTCAGAAGGCTGTAGGTCGTCTCGTTGAACTCGCGCAGGGGCGCGCCCGCCAGAGCCACGTCGCTGATAGCATGTGCGGCGCGGTCGCGCAGGTAGCTCTCAGCGCCAAAGAGCAGATAGAGCGGCGCAAGCTCTTTAGCTTTGAGCGCGCGCCGCAGATCATCACGCGAGCGTAGGCTCATCTCTCTTCGTTGACTCCGAAGCCGTTGATCAGTGTGGAGACGACAGATTCGGCGAAGCTGCGTGCCATACGCAACACGGCCGGGTCTTCCTCGTTGAAGAAGGTGCGCGGGTCGTTGGCGAACTCGAAGTCTCCGCGAAAGACGTAGTTCTGATTATCGTAGAGCACGCGATTTTCGACCTGATCGCGCACGGTCACGGCGGCGACGATTGTGACTTCAAAGACGCGCGCGCGACCACTCGAATCGAGCAGCACGCCGCCGAAGTTAAAGCTCTTGATGACGCCCTCAACGACGGCGTCAGCGCCCTCGCGGTCGCCCTGCACGCGAAGACCGCGGCCACGCCGCACGATCTCTCGAATCACTGCCTCGCTAAAACGCGATTCGATCTTGTAGCGCAGCGCCTCGTTCTGAAACGCCGGGACGGCGACGGTGCGTATGTGCTTCGGCAACTGGTTTTTCGTCACCGGCTTGTAGCACTCGGCAAAGCCTGAGACGAAAAAGAGCATAGAAACAAGCGCGCACGCACGCCAAAGCTTTTGTATCAAGGTCATCAGTCCTTCTCCATTATCCGCTTACTCTGATTTTTCGAGGCACGCTCTATTCTAATGCGCCGCGCGCCTTATTGCATCAGCGACGCGAACAGTTTCGCGTGCGGCGCGCACGTCATGTACGCGAACGATGTCCGCTCCGTTAAGGACAGCCGCCGTGACGCTCGCCATCGTTCCGTGTATGCGATCCTCTACGGGCGCGCCATCGAGAATACGCCCGATGAAAGATTTGCGCGACGTGCCGACGAGGATGGGAAACTCATGAAAGCGGCGCGCGAATTCTGCGAGCCCCGCGATCAGCTCGACGTTCTGTGCGGGGCTTTTACCGAAGCCTATGCCCGGGTCAAGGACGATTTGACGGGCCGTGACGCCGCGCTGTGCGGCCATCGCGATGCTCGAACGAAGAGAGCGCGTCACTACTTCTAAGATTTCCGGTACTGGCGGCAGGCGGTGCATCGTCGCGGGTGTGCCGCGCGAGTGCATCAGCACCAGACCCGCCCCGGCCTTTGCCACTTCGTCCGCAATATAAAAGTCGAAACGCAGTGCCGAAATATCGTTGATGATCTCAGCTCCGGCTTCAAGAGCGGCGCGCGCTACTTCCCTTTTCGTCGTATCGACGGAGATGGGAATCTCTATATTCTTCGCCAGGTCTTCTATGACGGGAACGATGCGCCGCAGTTCCTCTTCCGCCGTGACGGGCTCTGCGCCGGGTCGTGTGGATTCGCCGCCCACGTCTATGATGTCAGCGCCCTCTTCGATCAGCTCATGTGCGCGCGCGCGTGCCTGCCCGGGCGTGTAGAACTGTCCGCCATCGCTGAAGCTATCGGGCGTGACGTTGAGCACGCCCATAATAAGCGTGCGCTCGCCAAGAGAAAGCGTGCGCCGCGCAATCTTCCACTCACGCGTGACAGGAACTGTCGCTGCTGTCGCTTCACCAGACTGCTCGGTCATGAAAAGAGAATAAAATGAAAAAGGGAAAAGGTTAAATCCTTTTCCCTAATTCATGCGTGTTATTTTCGCCCTGTGGCTTTTAAGCGGTCGCAGGGTTGCTGCCGGTAATCGGCGGCAGAATCGGCTTCAAGGGTTTGACGGCCGGTTCTTTGAGCTGCGGACGCTCGTCGTCATTCGAAGTGGGCGGCTGATCGTCGTCTAGCGGCAGTCCCGCCACGATGCGACGTATCTGCACGCTGTCTAAGGATTCACGCTCAAGCAGCGTTTCGGAGAGACGCACCATCGTGTCGCGATTCTCTTCGATGATCTGCTTGGCACGCGCGTACTGCTCAGAGATGATCTTCTTGACTTCCTGATCAATCTTGATCGCAGTGTCCTCAGAGAAGTCCCTGTGCTGCGCGATCTCGCGGCCAAGGAATATCTGCTCTTCCTTCTTACCGAAGGTCAGCGGCCCAAGCTCTGACATGCCATACTCGCAAACCATCGCGCGCGCGAGTTCAGTCGCACGCTCGATGTCGTTTGATGCGCCAGTTGTGATGTTGCCAAGGAAAACCTCTTCGGCGATACGTCCGCCCATCAGAATCGCGATCTGGCCCACTAAGTATTCCTTAGAATAGTTGTGACGGTCGCCTTCCGGCAGTTGCTGCGTCACACCCAAGGCCATGCCGCGCGGAATAATCGTTACCTTGTGAACGGGGTCTGCGTTCGGGACTTTTAAGCCGACGAGCGTATGTCCCGCTTCGTGATAAGCGGTGATGCGCTTCTCCTCGTTCGAGATGACCATGCTCTTGCGCTCCGCGCCCATCAAGACCTTGTCCTTGGCCAGTTCAAAGTCCGGCATAGAGACAAGTTTCTTGTTGTAGCGCGCGGCGTTCAATGCGGCCTCGTTGACCAGATTCGCCAGGTCAGCGCCGGTAAAGCCCGGCGTGCCGCGTGCGATCACGCTGATGTCAACGTCCTCGCCCAAGGGAATCTTTCGCGTGTGAACCTTGAGGATGCCTTCGCGCCCGCGCACGTCGGGGCGTGAGACGACGACGCGACGATCAAAGCGGCCTGGACGAAGCAGCGCAGGGTCCAGCACGTCCGGCCTGTTGGTCGAAGCGATCAGGATGACGCCGTCGTTCGACTCGAAGCCGTCCATCTCGACGAGTAATTGATTGAGCGTCTGCTCACGCTCGTCGTGACCGCCGCCGAGACCTGCGCCACGATGTCTGCCCACGGCGTCAATCTCGTCTATAAAGATGATGCAGGGCGCGTTCTTTTTACCCTGCTCGAAGAGGTCGCGCACGCGTGATGCGCCGACGCCGACGAACATCTCTACGAAATCCGAGCCTGAGATGGAGAAGAAAGGAACGTTGGCCTCGCCAGCGATGGCACGCGCCAGAAGGGTCTTGCCCGTTCCGGGCGGGCCCATCATCAGCACGCCCTTCGGAATACGTCCGCCGAGCTTCTGAAATTTTTGCGGCTCTTTGAGGAATTCGATGATCTCCTGTAACTCCTCTTTGGCCTCTTCGACACCGGCCACGTCCTTGAACGTGACGCGCTTCTGCTGGTTATTCAAAAGCTTGGCGCGCGATTTACCGAACGAAAGGGCTTTATTGCCGCCCGACTGCATCTGCCGCAACATGAAAATCCAGATGCCTATGATAAAGAGGATCGGAGCCCAGCTCAGGAGCACGGGCCAGATCAGGCTGCCGCCGCCTTCCTCTTCGACCTTGGCGACGCGGGCCTTGCTCACAGTGCCGTTCTGGTCAACGCCTGTCGCCAGATTCATCAGGTCGCGCTTGACGAACTCGTTGGCTAGCTGCGTGCGGTATTCCTTGCCCTCTTTATCAACCGCCAAGACCTCGGACTGCTTGACGGTCATGCTGGTGATTTCGCCCTCTTTTTGAATCTTCGCCACAAGCTCGCCATAGGAAAGCTGGCCGGGGGTTTTGCCTCCGGGGTTGACGAGGAACTTGTAGAGCAGCAGAGCGCCAACTACTATGAACAACCAGAAGATTATTTGTCTCGCCGTAGAACTCAAAATGTTTCTTGCCTCCGATGCCGATCATAACCCATAACGGCATCCTTTGTCGCTCTCCGAAAATCTAAAGATAAAAGGCCGGGCCGGAAGGAGAGCGCGATTTGTGCTTTTATTCCGG
>DATLMN010000200.1:0-40520 GCA_035537255.1 Pyrinomonadaceae bacterium
GCGCGCCAGGTTCGTCTTCAGCCAGTCCTGCTCAGTATTCTTCTGCGTCGTCTCCTTGAGATTGATAATCATCTCGTTGATGTTGTCTTTGAGCTTGGCGACTTCGCCCTGCGCTTCGACGGCGATTGAGCGCGTCAGGTCACCCTTCGTCACGGCGGTCGAGACTTCGGCGATGGCTCGCACCTGCGTAGTCAAGTTCGCTGCCAGCCCGTTCACGTTGTCCGTCAGATCGCGCCACGTTCCGGCCGCGCCCGGCACGTTGGCCTGACCTCCGAGTTTGCCCTCAACGCCCACCTCGCGCGCCACGGTCGTGACCTGATCGGCGAAGGTCGCCAAGGTGTCCGTCATGCTGTTGATCGTATCGGCGAGCGCCGCGATCTCTCCCTTGGCCTCCACCGTCAGCTTGCGTTCGAGATCGCCGTTAGCCACGGCGGTCACAACCCGCGCAATGCCGCGCACCTGACTGGTCAGGTTTCCGGCCATTGAGTTCACGTTGTCGGTCAAATCTTTCCACGTACCCGCGACCCCACGCACATCTGCCTGACCACCAAGCTTTCCTTCCGTGCCCACTTCGCGAGCCACGCGCGTTACTTCCGAAGCAAACGAGTTCAACTGATCGACCATCGTGTTGATGGTGTTCTTTAACTCAAGGATTTCGCCCTTCACATCAACCGTGATCTTCTTAGACAAGTCTCCGTTAGCGACTGCTGTTGTCACTTCGGCGATGTTACGCACCTGGCTGGTCAGATTGCCCGCCATGAAATTCACATTGTCAGTCAAATCTTTCCAAGTACCGGCGACCCCGCGCACATCAGCTTGCCCGCCGAGTTTTCCTTCCGTGCCCACTTCGCGCGCCACGCGCGTCACTTCCGAAGCAAACGAGTTCAACTGATCGACCATCGTATTGATGGTCATCTTGAGTTCCAGAATCTCGCCCTTCACGTCCACAGTGATTTTCTTGGACAAGTCTCCGTTGGCGACCGCTGTCGTCACCTCTGCGATGTTACGCACCTGAGCCGTCAAGTTCCCGGCCATGAAATTCACATTGTCCGTCAAGTCCTTCCAAGTACCGGCCACGCCCGTGACCTGCGCCTGACCACCAAGCTTTCCTTCCGTACCTACTTCGCGAGCCACGCGCGTTACTTCCGAAGCGAAAGAGCTGAGCTGATCGACCATCGTATTGATCGTGTTCTTTAACTCAAGGATTTCGCCCTTCACGTCCACCGTGATCTTCTTGGATAAGTCTCCGTTAGCGACTGCCGTCGTCACCTCTGCGATGTTGCGCACCTGACCAGTCAGGTTTCCGGCCATCGAGTTCACGCTGTCGGTCAAATCTTTCCACGTTCCGGCGACTCCTCGAACATCGGCCTGCCCGCCGAGCTTTCCCTCCGTGCCCACCTCGCGAGCCACGCGCGTCACTTCTGAAGCAAAGGCGTTGAGCTGATCGACCATCGTGTTGATGGTATCTTTCAGTTCCAGAATCTCGCCCTTCACGTCCACAGTGATTTTCTTGGACAAGTCGCCGTTAGCGACCGCCGTGGTCACTTCCGCGATGTTACGCACCTGACCCGTGAGGTTTCCGGCCATCGAGTTCACGCTGTCTGTTAAATCTTTCCAAGTTCCGGCCACACCCTTCACGTCGGCCTGGCCGCCGAGTTTCCCTTCCGAACCGACTTCACGAGCCACGCGTGTCACTTCCGAAGCGAAGCCATTAAGCTGGTCGACCATCGTATTGATGGTATCTTTCAGTTCAAGAATCTCGCCCTTCACGTCGACGGTGATCTTCTTGGATAAGTCTCCGTTAGCGACCGCTGTTGTCACCTCTGCGATGTTGCGCACCTGACTTGTTAGATTGCCTGCCATGAAATTCACATTGTCTGTCAGGTCTTTCCACGTCCCGGCCACGCCTTTTACTTCAGCTTGCCCGCCGAGCTTGCCTTCCGTACCTACCTCGCGAGCCACGCGCGTTACTTCAGAAGCAAACGAGTTCAACTGATCGACCATCGTATTGATCGTGTTCTTTAACTCAAGGATTTCGCCCTTCACGTCGACGGTGATCTTCTTGGACAAGTCACCGTTGGCGACGGCCGTCGTTACTTCCGCGATGTTACGCACCTGACCAGTGAGGTTTCCGGCCATCGAGTTCACGTTATCAGTAAGGTCTTTCCAAGTGCCTGCGACGCCCGTGACCTGTGCCTGCCCGCCGAGCTTGCCTTCCGTACCTACTTCGCGCGCCACGCGTGTCACTTCCGAAGCAAACGAGTTCAACTGGTCGACCATCGTATTGATCGTGTCTTTCAATTCCAGAATCTCGCCCTTCACATCAACCGTGATTTTCTTGGACAAATCTCCGTTGGCGACTGCCGTCGTCACTTCGGCGATGTTGCGCACCTGGGCCGTCAAGTTCCCGGCCATCGAGTTCACGCTGTCGGTCAAATCTTTCCAGGTGCCTGCGACGCCTTTGACCTTCGCTTCGCCGCCGAGCTTTCCTTCCGTTCCTACTTCGCGCGCGACGCGCGTCACTTCAGAGGCGAAAGAGCCTAGCTGGTCGACCATCGAATTGACGATTTTGACGGAGCGCAGGAATTCGCCTTTGAGGGGTCGGCCCTCGACATCGAGCGCCATCCTTTGCGAGAGGTCGCCGTTGGCGACCGCGCCGATGACGCGCGCCATCTCGCTGGTGGGCCGCGCCATGTCGTCGATAAGGTCGTTGATAGAGTCCACCAGATTGACCCATGCGCCGCCCGCCGCAGGCACCGTCGCACGTTGCGTAATCTTGCCTTCGCGGCCAACGACGCGGCTGACGCGCTCCAATTCCTTGGCAGTCTTTTCGTTCAGTTCAATAATCTCATTAAGAGTATCAGCGATTTTTCCCGCCTCGCCCGTCCATTCGGTCGGGAGACGCGCGGAAAAGTCGCCCTTCTTGAAAGCCATCAGGGTTTTCAGCAGCAGCTTTGTATCCAGAGTATTCTTATCGGGCTGTTGAGTTCGCATCGCTTCCTTTCGACAACTATCCCTTGTGCCGGGAGTTGATCTTAATTGCTAAAGAGTTCCTAGCTCCGAAGAGTATATTTTCGAGATTTGTAATACGGGTCGCGCCCGTCGCGACAAAACTGGGGGCGCGCCGTTTCCTTAGAGAGAGATGTGTGGGGGAATTAATTGTGCCGGAATCCTTACCGGCATTAATATTTATACCTAGCTTGCGACGATATGTAAATACTCTTCTTTACAAACCCAAAGGGCCTTTAATTCCCGGGACGGGCGATAAAGGGTTGAAAGCGGAGGAAAATCGGCTTCTTCGGCCAGTCCCCGCGCGGCGCTCTGGGCCAATCGTCTTTTAGTGTATGACCTCCGGCGGCTCCGGCTCGAACCCTTTATCCTCGAAGATGCTTTGCACTCCCATGAGCAGCTCGTAAATCTCGTCTTCCATAAATCCGCTGCGCCAGGCGTGGCCCTTGCTCGCCAGAGAGCTGATCGTCAAAGGCACATCGGAGCCCAGAGTAAAGAGCGCCGCAGCCAGATTTCGATCCAGCTCCGTGTAGCCTTTGAGCGAGCGAAAGACTGTGCCGAGCGCAGCGATCAATTGACGCATTCTTTCAACGCCGGGCTCTTCGCCCCTGCGGACGCTCGCGAGCAGGCTGTCTCCGACAGCACTCGCCTCGGAGATAATCAAGGTGACGGATTCTTCTAAAGTCATAATCTATCTTCGATCATACTTGATTCAAAAGAAGCGTGCCAGCCCCTGTAGCGGACTATGGATTGAGAGCAAGAGAGCTAGAGTATATACTGCACCCTTATATTGTAAATGGCTTGAGAAAGATTCTTGCCAATCACATTCGAGGTTTCGCCAGATTGTAACTTTCGTGGCTCATTACGAGCCAATCTGCTGAACATGCGTAAATTCGGCTTTATAATTTTAGTAGTCTTCATCGCTGTTTTTGATTTGCACGCCCAGACAGCGCCTTCCGCCGAAGACTATTTAAAGAGCGCTATCGGACATGTTCGCAGCAAAGAGCCGGACAAAGCCCTCACAGACCTTGATCAAGCCGTCAAACTTAATCCACGCCTTGCCGAAGCCTTTCTGCTGCGTGCCAGCGTGCGCGATCAGAAGGGCGATAAAGAAGGGGCACTCTCCGATTACAACACGGCGATTGACTTGATGCCCGCCGGCCCTGGGATTGAAGCCGCCTACAACAATCGCAGTCTGATCCGGCTGATCAAGGGAGACGGCGTCGGCGCTCTGACAGATATAAATATGGCGATCAAGCTCAATCCCGTGGTCCCGGCGTTCTATAACCAGCGAGCCATCATTAAACTCCAGAGCGGCGATGCGGATGGCGCTGTCGCCGATTACGAGAAAGCTCTGGCGTTAAGCCCGAAGCTGCCTTCCGCTTACTACGGTCGAGGCGCTTACCGTTTCCAAAAGGGCGACTTTGACGGGGCAATATCGGATTTCAGCAGGGCGATTGAACTGAAGCAGGATTATTCATCCGCTTACGTCTCTCGCGGCCTGGCCCACGGCCTCAAAGGCGACATAGACCCTGCGATAGAGGATTTGAAGAAAGGGCTCGCGCTCAATCCGGGCGCTGTCTCGGATCAAGGCAAAGGAAATTTCACCACACCCGTTAAGGACTTAAGCCGGTTTATCCTCTCTCATCCGACCAATGCCAGAGCGTATGAGTTTCGCGGCATCCTGCGATTAATCCAGAGTAAAGAAACGGAAGCTAAGCAGGACTTCAGCAAAAGTTTGGAGCTTGATTCTCAGCTTAAATCTGAAATAGACCGAGTGGCTGAAGCAATAAGGACGCCGAAGGTAAGATAGTGCGGGCCTCTCACTTCGCCCAAGACGGCGACCTTTGAATCTCTATTACGAATTTTCCCTGAGCGGTAGACTGATCTCGACGACTAGACCGCCGTCCGACGCGAACGAACAACCGAAGACGGCGAGACGCCCGAATCCACTGCTCCACCTTCGGGCACGTCGACGCAGACGATGGCCGTGGATCGCCTCACGCTCGACAACGCGATCAGCAAACCTGCGCCAGGCTATCGCGCAGTCTTTATCCTGCACGACATAGAAGGATACGAACATTCGGAGATCGCGCGCATCTGTGGCAACTCCGTCGGCACAAGCAAATCGCAACTGCACAAGGCGCGAATGAAGCTAAGAGAACTTCTCAGGCGTGAATGCCCGACGCAGGAACGAAAAGAGCGCGAAGCAGCATAACTATCCTGTCAGAGATTTTTTCAGACAGCTTCTTTCAATTAACGCTCCTCGCGAAAGCATCAATATCCGAGAAGAGCCGGTCGATCATTTGCTCGTCCGTGTAAGGATTCAGGAGGACAGTGCGCAGCCAGCGCTTTCCCCTGTAGGGCGGGAACGAGAGGAACACATCTCTTTCGCGAAGCAGATGCGTTTGCAGTCCTGCATTCCACTGATCCCAATCGTCCGCAGGGATTCTCTGTGGCGTGCCGCGAAAACATAAAATGTTCATGTCAGGCTTCCCTACTGTTTGCAGGAAGGGACGCTCTCCAATCTGATGTAGAAAGTACTGTGTCAGATCGCAAGCCTCTTCGACCAGTTGAGCATACCCGCGCCTGCCTATGTGTTGCAGCGAGAGCCAGAGCTTGAGAACTTCTACGCGGCGACTTCCATGAACAGTAACCTCGCCCAGATTGACGACCTCGCCGCCAGCGTCATTCGAATACGGAGACGGAATAAGCAAGGCGCTCTGCATCTCTTTCATATTCCTGAACAGCGCCATCGCACAGCCGTTGCTGACGTAAAGCCATTTCTGCGGATTGAACGTGACGGAGTCGGCCATTTCAATCCCCGCCAACCGATGACGATATTTTTCAGAGAAGATAAGGCCGCCGCCATAAGCCGCATCGACGTGAAACCACAAACCCTGCTCGCGCGCGATGTGGCCGATCTCAATCAGTGGATCGATATTTCCCGTGACGGTCGTGCCTGCGGTCGCAACAATGCAGAAAGGCTCTTTGCCATCTGCCCTTGATTTTTCAATCTCGGCTTGCAGTGCGTCAGGCTTCATCTGCGAATTCTCGTTGGTCGCGACCGCGATCAAAGATGAAGCGCCCAGTCCCAGAATCATCACCGCCTTGCGAACCGATGCATGCGCCGCTTCGGAGGCCAGGACGACAGGAGTTTTCGTCAACGAGCCGATTCCCTTTTCCAGAGCATTGAACCTGAGATTACGTGCCACGGCCAGCACCTGTAGATTCGACATCGTGCCTGAGCCCAACAAGACTCCGCCCGCTTGCTCGCCCAGACCAAACAGCGCGGTGAACTGTTTCATCAGCGACAACTCCAGCGGAGTAAAGACCGGCGAGAGTTCCTGAAACAGCATGTTGTTACTCAAAGCCGAAGCGACCAGATCGCCCAGGATGGACATGGTCGTCGGCATAGAGTTCATGTGGCCTATAAAGCCCGGATGCGCGATGTTCACCGAATCGGCAATAATGGAGCGCAGCCGTTCAAGCAAATCATCTTCAGCGACAGGAGTCTCAGGAATTGCTGCCTCTTGAACGTGTGCGACGGGAAGCGGAGACCTTTTAGTCGCCTCGGTCAGGTAGGGAAGAAGCAGCGCGAAGACTCTCTCGGTTAAGCGCTCGATCTCCTGCCTATTTTCACCCTTCGGATCGATAAAAGCCGCCGATGGCAAATTTGATCTGTTCATAACAGGGTGCTTCACCTCTTGCGCTTTCGTTTCTTTAGTTGCGCGTGGGTTCTTCCATACCAGTTCTAAGTTGAATGAAAGGAACGCCGCGACTCACCACAGAGACACAGAGCGCGCAGAGGAAGCACAGAGAAAATCTATCCTCTGTGTTATCTCCGTGTCCTCTGTGCCTCTGTGGTGAATGCCTCTCCCCATACACTCGATTAAGATTTGCTCTAGCGTATACCGTTTTGTATCCAGATAGTTTTGACGTTGACGAATTCACGTAAGCCCTGCGGGCCAAGCTCTCGACCGTACCCGGAATGCTTGACGCCGCCGAAGGGCAGTCGCGGGTCTGAAGCCACCATGCCGTTGATAAAGACCGAGCCGGCCTCGATCTCTTCGATAAATTGTTTGGCTTCGCTTTCATCATTCGTCCACGCGCTCGCGCCTAGCCCGAAGGTCGT
Organism: Pyrinomonadaceae bacterium; assembly: GCA_035537255.1. Lineage (GTDB taxonomy): Bacteria > Acidobacteriota > Blastocatellia > Pyrinomonadales > Pyrinomonadaceae > DASQYE01. Next base: position 7,145 of record DATLMN010000200.1, read on the forward strand.
ATCGTTGGCAAGTTGTATCGCTTCTTCAACGCCCTGCACGCGAAAGAGCATCGCGACAGGCCCGAACAGCTCCTCGCGATAGGCAGGGGCGCTCCTTGGAATCTCCGTCAGCACAGTCGGCGCGTAGAAAAACCCCTGGCGCGAGAGCGGCCCGCCTCTCAGTACCTGATGCGCGCCAGCCGACACCAGGCTTTGCACCTGCGCGTCCAGCTCTTTAAGAACATCAAGGGTTGCCAGTGGGCCAACATCCGTTTTCTCACAGAGAGGATCGCCGACGCGCAAAGATTCCATCGCGTGAACAAAGCGGCTCTCGAACTGCTCGTAAATCTCTTCACTGATGATAAAGCGTTTGGCCGCGATGCAGGATTGGCCGCTGTTGACCGTGCGCGCCCTGACGGCCACCTTTAAGGCTTCATCCAGATCGGCGCTAGGCATCACGATAAACGGGTCTGAGCCGCCAAGCTCAAGCACACTCTTTTTGATATGCCTGCCCGCGCAGCTCGCGACACTGCTTCCGGCAAGCTCGCTTCCCGTCAACGTGACGGCTGCGACGCGCGGGTCTGCGATGACGCGCGCGACCTCTTCGGAACTGATCAGCAGCGTTTGAAACGCGCCCGCAGGAAATCCTGCGCGGCGGATAATCTCTTCGACCGCGAGCGCGCACTGCGGAACGTTCGAGGCGTGTTTGAGAAGCACTACGTTCCCGGCCATCAACGCGGGCGCAGCCACACGCATGACCTGCCAGAAAGGAAAGTTCCAGGGCATGACGCAGAGGATGGGCCCAAGCGGCTCGTAACGAACGTAACTCGCGTGCGCGGTAGTCTGCACCGGCTCGTCCGACAAAAAGCGCTCCGCCTCCGCCGCATAGAAGCGGCAGACGCGCACGCTCTTTTCAATCTCGCGTACGGCAGCCGTGAGGGGTTTGCCCATCTCCATCGTTACGAGACGGCTGCAACGATTCTTTTCCGCTTCGAGCAGCTCGGCGACTCGTAAGAGCATACGAGCGCGCGAAGCGAACGACGTGCGCCTGTACGCGCGGAAAGTTTCCGCACCGAGCCGAAGTTTTTCTTCAAGCTCCGAATCGTTGAGCGCGTCGAAGCTCTTTAGCAGCTCGCCTGTCGCCGGATTGATCGTCGCTATCGCCATCGTGCTTTGCACCTTAAAAGATAAGCGAAACTTACGGGTAGCCGTGGTCTTCGGAATTTACAGGCAACGACGAAATCGCGTCTCCTGTGTATCGCGCACAACCGCCAAATGCGTTGGCCGCTCCTCTCTGTCTAAGCAGAGTTTGGGCTTGAGCGCCGTCAGTACCTGTTCCGAGACGGAGTCCTGCACGGCGAAGAGGTTTGTAAACTCCTCGTCGAATTTTGCGGCCCAGAGCGTGATGCCGTCCTCCGTCCTGAAAAGTTGAACGGACACCCTGAGCTTTTCGCCCTCGCGCTGATAAAACCCGTCGAGCAGCGCATCGACTCCAAGCAGATTTGCGTCCCGCCAGGGGTCTTGCGTAGATTCTGTGAAACGCAACACGGCCGCCGTCGGTAAAACCTTAACCGCCTTCAAGTGACTCAGCCTGCGTATCAGCGCGTCGGCAATGCCTAAGCCCAGAAACCTGTCAGCCTCTCTCTCGTAGAGCGGTTTGAAGGGGAGCACGGCGACCGAGTTGATCGTCTGCTCGTCTGCGGTTGAGACACCACGCGCAGGTTTCCTCTCCGCCCTTCGCACGCGCGGGATAAAGCGATAGCCTGCTCCGGGAATCGTCACGATGTAGCGGTGCTCGTTTTTCCCTTCGCCGAGCGCGCGCCGTAGCAGAAAAATATTTTGGGCGAGATTACCCTCCTCTACGTAGCTGTCGGGCCAGATCACAGACATCATCTCGGCCTTGCTCATGACACGACCGCCGCTTCGGACAAGCGCGAGCAAAGTCTCAAAGGCTTTGGGCATAAGCGGGACAGGCACGCCGTCGCGCAGCAGCAGCCGACGCTCGACATCGACGCCGAACGAGTCGAATTCGTAGAAACTATTCTGAGCACTGTTTATCGCAGGATTGATTGTCGCCATCTTACTTTCACCGAAGCTTCTCACTTTTATCCCTCAAGGAGAGTCGCTTCCCTGTGCTTTCGTCCTTAAACTTTAGCAAGAGCCTGCGCGAAGTCCGCAAGCAGGTCGCGCTCGTCCTCTACGCCGACAGAGATACGCACCAGACCGTCGCTGATGCCAGCGGCGCGGCGCTGCTCCGGCGAATGTTGGTGACTCCACATCGCCGCCACGTGCGCAACCAATGTGTCGATCCCGCCCAGACTGACCGCGCACCGGGCAAGTTTTAATGAGGAGATGAATTTTTCTACCGCGCTGAAATCGCCTTTCAGCTCAATGCTCATCATCCCCGTAAAGCCGCTCATCTGACGCCGTGCGAGCGCGTGCTGCGGGTGAGATTCGAGGCCAGGATAATTGACGCGCTCGATCTTCGGATGCGACTCGAAAAACTGTGCGAGCGCGAGCGCGTTCTGGTTCTGGCGCTCGACGCGCAGTCCTAAGGTCTTGAGGCCGCGCTGCAATAGCCACGCGTCGAAAGGACTGAGCACCGCGCCCGAGACGATGGAGAATTCCCAGACCTCCTCGATAAAATCACTTGAGCCGATGATCGCGCCCGCGCTCAAATCATGATGGCCGCCCAAGTATTTAGTGGCGCTGTGTACGACCACGTCTATGTCCGCATAAAGTGGTTGTTGATTGACGGGGGTCGCGAAGGTGTTATCGATCATCGTCTTGATGCCGTGGCTTTTGGCCAGTTCACCGATGGCCTTTAAGTCCGTCAGGTGCATCAGCGGATTCGAGGGCGACTCTATGTAGATCAACTTCGTATTGGGTCTGATCGCGCGTGCGAACTCTTCTGTATTCGTCTGATCGACAAGGGTGCGGTCGATGCCCCAGCGCGGCAACAGATCGCGGAAGAGTTTGGCCGTCCCTGCGTAATGGTTCTGCTGCGCCACCACGTGATCGCCCTTCTGCAAGAGCGTCATCACGGCGGCGAAGATCGCGCCCATCCCGGAACTCGCGACTAGCGCAGCCTCGCCCCCTTCGAGCGCCGCGACCGTCGCCTCGACCTGTTTGTGCGTAGGGTTGCCGTAGCGCGTATAAAACTCGCTCGGGTGCGTGGCGACACCCAGCTCGGCCAGATGAGCGGGCGAGTCCGCGATAAAAGTCGAGGTCTGCCAGATCGGCGCGCTCACGCCATGAGTCTCGTTGTGCTTAACAGATTCATGCAGGACTTTGGTCTGCAAACCCATATCTTCCGAATCCGATTTTTTCATCTTTCAAAAACTCCCTTCATGCCGAAGTCAATATCGCGCTACGCGAAGAAGTAGTGGTAGAGGCTGTGGCGACGCCGCTCATCTTGCGTGCTTGCAGAAAATCGGCGAGGCGCTCCAATCCTCTGGCGAATCCTTCGCCTGTGACTCCGAACCCCAGTCGAAAATGATCCGCGATCTGGAAACAGTCGCCCGGTACTAAAAGCACGCCCGCATCTGCGGCCAGCGCGCTGCAAAACTCGCGTGCGTTCGTCTCGCGCTTGAGCCAGGGAAAAGATGTCAGCCCGCCGCGCGGGCGAACCCAGCCGAGGTCGTCCGCGTGTTCTGCGAAGAATTGATCGAGCAGATTAAGATTTGCCGTGGCGACGTTCTGTGTGCGCGCAAAGATTGCTTCGCGGTGTTTGAGGGCTATCAAAGCAAACTTTTCATTGAGCGGCGGGTTCGAGATGGTGAAGTATCCGCGCGCGTCCGTGTACTGACGAAGGCGCGCTGCGTCGCGCTCGATAATCCACCCGACGCGCAGACCGCTTAAAGAGAGCGCCTTAGAGAAACTGCCAAGCACCGTCGCGTGCGGAAGGCTTGCTGCGGAATTTGTTTCCCGCCCGTGATAGATCGGATGATAGACTTCGTCCGAGACGAACTGTACGCCGCGCTCCGTCGCGAAATCATGTAGCTCGCGCAGCTCCTCGTCGCTCAAAGTCGCGCCCGTCGGATTGTGCGGCGTATTGACGAGCAGCAGCTTTGTTTTGTTATCCGTCAATTTTTTGATCTCATCCACGTCGACGCGAAAATCATTCTCGCGACGCAGGTGATAGAAGCGCGTTTCGAGGCCGAAGAGATCGCAGAGCGCAGCCGTGGATGGAAAAAGCGGAAATGGTAAGATGACATTTGCGCCGGGTTCGGAAGCTACACAGAAGAGAATCGACAGGGCTTCGGATGCGCCCGTCAGGACTTGTACCTGTTCGGCGCTCGCGCCCTGCATCTCTGCGATGGCCTGCCGCAAGTTTTCGCTGCCGGAGGCGCTTGAGTAGACCAATTCCGTCTCAAAAAGACTGGCCTGTTCGTCGGCGCTGATTAATGCGAGCAGTTCGCCAAGCGTCCAGTGCGGCCCTGTGCTTGAAGCAAAGTCGAATTCGGGCGGAGCGTCCGCGAAGTGGTACTGGTTAAGCCAACGGTCCAGCGTGAAAGGGGGAATCTTCATTTTTACACCCTATTTTCCGAGTCGGGCGAGGCCGTTTAAGCCCTGGCGTACGCGTTCGTACACGTCAAGAATTTAACGCCGCTTCCCGAATTATAAAAGGTTGATCCATAAAATTGTACGCATACAATTTGACAATTGCGAGAGATTGTCACTAATATATCCGGCGACATTGACGCTGTCAACAATATTTTCATCATGACAATGTGGACTCCAGATTTGACACAGTACGGCGGCCCGCGCTACGTGGCGATTGTCGAGGCCATTGCCGAAGACCTGGAACGCGGGCGTCTCAAGCCAGGCGACCAGATGCCGACGCATCGTGATCTGGCGAGTCATTTGGGCGTTACTACAGGAACGATCACGCGAGCCTACGCGGAGGCTGCGAGGCGCGGGCTGCTGGTGGGCGAGACAGGGCGCGGGACGTTCGTCAAGGGGAATCTTTTCGACGAAGAGTTCAGTGCATCCTCTTCGACCGAAGACGATTCGCTGATCGACTTGAGCTTGAATATTCCGCCGCTTGCCATAGGCGATCTGCTCGGTCAGGCTTTAACAGGGACGCTGCAAAGTCTCTCTACACGCCACGGTCTCTCTGCACTGCTGGGTTATCAACCCGCTGCGGGCGCTGAGCGGCATCGTACAGCAGGGGCCGCTTGGGTCACGCGCTCCGGACTCGAAGCAAGGCCGGAACAGATTCTCGTATGCAGCGGCGCGCTGCACGCCATGACTGTTGTCTTCTCTACGCTGACCAAACCGGGAGACACAATCATGACTGAAAGTCTGACCTATCCAGGGATGAAGAACCTCGCGCATCTTCTGCACCTGCGTCTGCAAGGGTTGCCGATGGACGATCAAGGCATCATGCCGGATGCTTTCAGTAAAGCCTGCAAGCGCGGCGTGGCAAAGGTGCTTTACACCATCCCGACTATTCAAAATCCTCTGGGGACATTGATGCCTTTGGAGCGGCGGCGAGAGATCGCTGCCATCGCCGAAGCTCATGACGTGTCAATCGTCGAAGACGATGTGCATAGCTTTATGCTGCCCGCGCCGCCGCCTCCGCTCTCTTCGTTCGCGCCAAAGCACAGCTATTACATCCTGAGCACTTCGAAGAGCATCGCGGGCGGAATGCGTGTCGGCTACTTGCACGCGCCCGAGCGTATGGTGGAAGTGCTGTCCACATCGCTGCGCGCGACAGTCTGGATGGCAGCGCCGCTGATGGCAGAGATTGCTTCCGAGTGGATCAAGGATGGCACGGCTGACCGTCTGGTGGAACAGAAGCGCGCAGAGGCATTGGCGCGACAGGAGATTGCGCGGCGCTCGCTGGCCGAGTTCGATTTTGAAGCGCACCCTTTGAGCTTTCATCTCTGGCTGCATCTGCCTGAGCCCTGGCGCAGTAATGAGTTCGCCACGCAACTCAAGAAGCGAGGCGTGCTGGTGACGCCGCCGGAGGCTTTCGTTCCCGGACGCGAAGAAGCGCCGCACGCCGTGCGCGTTTGTCTGGGGCCGCCGCGCAGCCGCGCTCAGCTCAAACTCGGCCTGGACACCATCGCAGAGGTGCTGCACGATACGCCGACACCCTGCCTCTCAATTCTCTAAAGCGAATTCTTGTTGACTGATTGACTGAACACTGGTCTGGATTTCTTTCACAACAAGTTATCCCTCGCCAAAGAATTACTAATAAATATTGAGCGCCGTCCTAAAGACTTCCGTGGCGCTCGGGGCGTACATACTTTCGACGTTTGAGTACAGGATTGAGGAGGAGGCGCTCTATGCCAGCTTATATCGTGGCCGAAGTCGAGGTGTTCGACGAGGAAAAGTTCGCCGTCTACAGGCAGCTTGTGCCGCCGATGATTGCCGCGCATGGCGGGCGTTATCTGGTTCGCGGCGGCGCTCTTGAGACGCTCGAAGGCGAGTGGCAACCCAAACGAATCGTCATTCTGGAATTTCCTTCGGCCGCGCAGGCCAAAACGTGGCTGGACTCGGATGAATATGCGGATGTCAAGGCTCTGCGTCATGCGTCCGCGCGCACACGTATGATCGTGGTCGAAGGTTTGTGACGGCGCACCAACCGCTTATTCATACGAAGCCGCAGAAGATTTGTCAGATGAGATTCATCACAGAGGCACAGAGAGTGAGAGGCAGCCATGGAGGAGGCACAGAAGTTTTGAATGGCACTCAGGGCTCTGTACAATCTCTATGCGCGCTCGCTCTCTCTGTGTCTCTGTGATGAATCTCTTTGCGACTGAAGGTGAGATGGAATGGACAATCAATGGTTGAGCGAAAAGTTTTATGAATTATCCACGCCGCTCGTCGCGGATGCTGCCCTGCGTTTGAAGCTGCCCCTGCGCGTCGCCCCACCAGGGATACGTCCGGTCACGACGGGCAGCCGTCTGGCAGGACGAGCGCTTCCCGCCAGACATTACGGAAGCGTCGACATCTTTTTGGAAGCGTTTGGTACGGCGAAAGCTGGCGACGTGCTTGTGATTGATAACGGCGGTCGCGCGGACGAAGCCTGCATCGGCGATTTAACGGCGCTTGAGGCGCGTGCCAGCCACCTGTCCGGCATTATCGTGTGGGGCGCGCATCGTGACACAGCGGAACTCAGGCAAATCGCGCTGCCGGTTTTTAGTTACGGCTCATGTCCGTTTGGCCCGCAGAAGCTAAACGCGCGCGAGCAGGACGCGCTCCAATGGGCACGCTTCGGCAGCTTCGAGGTGACAAAAGATGATGTCGTCTTCGCAGATGATGACGGCCTGCTTTTCGCGCCCGTCGCTGTCGTGGAAGAACTCCTGACGACCGCACGCACGATCTGGCAAACAGAGCGACGGCAGGCCGAGTCCATACGGGACGGCAAACTGCTTCGAGCCCAGTTGAGATTCGATGAATACCTGGCGAAGCGCGCACACGATCCTACCTACACACTTCGCCAGCATCTGCGAAGTATGGACGGCGCTATTGAGGAATAAGAAAAACTTCAGTTTCGTTTTATCATCCAGCGAGCCTCAGCCTAAACCTGATCGTTAAATTCCTGCGCGTAGTGTGAGGAAAGGACTGATGTACACACCCGGCCATTTCAAAGTACAAGATCAAGCTCTACTGCAAGAGTTTATGCGTCGGTTCAGCTTTGCCGCTTTGATCACCTTTGGCCCGCAGCCACAGGTCTCTCATCTTCCGTTCGTCGTGCGTACAGAGCCCACGCTCACGCTTGCCAGCCACATGGCCCGCGCGAATCAGCACTGGCGCGCGCTCATTGAAGCGAATGAATCGCTGATTATCTTTCAAGGGCCGCACGCCTATATCTCACCCTCTCTGTATGAGAGCGAGCAAAGCGTTCCGACCTGGAACTACTCTGTCGTGCATGCTTACGGAAGAGCAATGGTAAGCGAGGATACGGGCGCTGTGCTGGAAGAGATGATCGCTTTTTACGATCAGGCTTACCTTGAGCAATGGAACGATTTGCCCGAAGAGTATCGGGAGACGATGAAGAGCGCAATCGTTGCTTTCGAGATTCAGGTCGAGCGCTTGGAAGGCAAATTCAAGATGAGCCAGAACCGCTCAATCCGCGATCAGGAGAATATTGTGGAACAGTTCGCCGCTTCAAATGTCGCAGACAACGAAGGGGTGGCGGAAATCATGCGTCAGAACCTTGCTCGCAGAAGCTGAACCAAAGATGTCCGTACGCCTGAAGTGGATTCAAACAGGATAGACAGGATAAGCAGGATAAAAGCAACGCTTGGCAAAGTGATTTGAGATTTTAAATTTCAAATTTAAAGCACGATTGCTTTCTTCCTCCTCTTTTATCCTGTTCATCCTGTCCATCCCTGTTAATTTCTTTTTGTTCGCTCACACTAGCGAGTCGGTATCGCGGCGATGACTTCTATCTCTATACGCGCGTCGCGCGGGAGTCTAGCCACCTCGACGGTCGAGCGCGCCGGTGGAGTGCTCTTAAAATATCGCGCGTACGCTTCGTTCATCGAAACAAAATCATTCATGTCGGCGAGAAAGACCGTGGTCTTGACAACGTGATCGAGGCTCGTTCCGGCCTCCAACAGTATCGCAGAGATGTTTTGCAACACCCTCTCCGTTTGCACCGCGATGTCGCCTTCAACGAACTCGCCTGTTTGCGGGTCGAATGGAACCTGCCCCGAGACGAATACGTAGCCGTCATTCACGACGGCCTGCGAATATGGGCCAATCGGGAGAGGTGCTTTGTCCGTCGCTATGTTTCTCTTCATAGAATTGGTTGTCCCTAAGTTTAAGTCAGAGTCCGTATCAGCCTTCACGAAACTCGTGTTATCAGGCCAGCAAAGGATGCGCCAATCACTTAATAAAACCAATATCGGTCAGCTCTGTGATTGAGCTTAAGATATGTGTGTGCGGCGCGCGCTCCAAAATTTGACGGTCGTGCGCGCCCGAGAGCACGCCTACATTCCAGCGCACGCCCGCATTGTTGCCTGCCTCTAAGTCCAGCACTGTGTCGCCGACATTGGCTACGTGCTGCACCGCAGTCGTGCCCGTTAATTCCATCGCGCGGAAGATCAAATACGGAGCGGGACGCCCCTCTCTTACCTCGTCGCCGCAAACCACTGCATCCACCAAGACTCCGGCTTTCCAATTCAAGGCCGTCAACAATAGCTCTGTGATGTCTCTGTCAAAACCTGTATTGAGAGCCACGCGAACGCCACGCGTCCTTAACCAACGAAAGATTTCTTCCGCTCCGTCAACGGGCTCTACGCCGTCGCTGCCGTAGCTGTGCATCAGATGTTGACGAAACGAATCATAGACAAGCTCGGCGCGGCGCTCTCTCTGTGGCCCTTCAGGAATAAATCGCAGCACGGCCTCTCGTTTGGACGAGCCGCGCACCTCGCTCAACTGCTCCGGTGTGACTGCGATGTCATGCGACGCGAGCGCGGCGGTAAAAGCATCCGTCACCTGCCCTCTGTCTCTGACGGTCGTTCCCGCCAGATCGAAAACAACCAGCTTGACCTCGTCCATCGAATCAACTCCGTCACGTGCGGACTCTAAACAAAGCTTAAAAAGCTCTGCGCGTTTTCACTGTCGCGCTAGGAGTGTGAACTATGCCTGCACTCTGCGCACACGTTTTGTGATTGGCCCTGCTCTAACGGAGTCGGGTATCTGCATACACTGCACTGCGACCAGGGCGCAAGCTGGTCGGCGGTCATCTCATAACGCGATTTCAAAATAGTTTCGACACGCGTCAGGATATTTAGACACTCCTCTGCGGTTAGTCTTTCAAACTTTTGCGCCCAAACGTGGCGCTCTGCGAAATCCGGGAACTTCGGCGCTTCTCCCCACTTCCAAGAGGGACTAGACGCCGTGCGACTTCTGCCCAGCAGGTGAATGTGAACTTTGCGAAAGCCTTGAGCCGTCTTTGGGCCAACTGGCTCTGCCCCGTCGTTAAGCGCCCAGTTTCCTGCTTCCCAGTAGTTGATGCACCCGCCTTCAAGCTGAGGCAACACGTCCAGCATGGCTTTCCCCGTTGCGGCCACTAAAAAAGACCAGCGCGTCAGCTCTGCGGGCGTCAACTCGCTTCTCTCCCAGACCTCCCTGGGCGGAATGACAATCAGATTGCCGCCATCCTCGCGACTTACCAGCACAAGCGTGCGATCCGGGAGAAGGATGTGCCCGCCCTCGCAGGTAAAGAGTTTCAGGCCCACTCGAATTCCCTCCTCTCCGAAGAGATTTTCGGACACGGCAGCGCTGCTCGGAAAACGAATTATACGTTACCCGAAATCACACGCGCTTCAATTGTTCTTAATTATTATTAGGAGAGATATAGCAGCTTGCAAATGGGTTTAACCGGGTCATTCACCGCAGAGGCGCTGAGAGAGAGCGCGCAGAGGTGGCGCAGAGGATTGAGTAGCTTTCAACTTCTCTGCGCCGCTCTGCGCGCCCTCGGCGTCTCTGCGGTGAGTCTCAATTCCACCTAATTGCAAACAGCTAGAGGGGAACAATCCTAATTGGCGTCAATTACTTGTCTATGATCGTTCCCATCTGCACCACTTCAAAGTCCGAGCCTTTGATCGCTTTCAAGGTGCTCAGCTCGTCGTCGTTCCAGCGTGGGTCTGGCGCGCCGCTGACGTACCAACTGCTGCCGTTGTCTGCGAGGATCATTCCGTATTTCTTCAGAGCCCTGAGAATGACCTGCATCGGTGGCGAAAAGCGCGAAATATCGAAGGAGGCTTTCAGGCGCACGCGCATGCCCATCGGCGGCAGGTTGGGATTGGTGTTGTTGCTGGCGAAGTGGCGCGCCGGATAGACGTAAGCTCTGCGCGTAGACTGTGCCGTAAAACGCAGGGCATGCGTGATCTCCTGCTGCTCGAAGACCTCGTCGTAACGCACCAGCCCCGGAAAGATTGGAAGCCCTGCGGCGTCGGCGGAAGTCCAACCTGCTGGACGCAATGCATTGGAGTTTAGATCGAAGACCGCGCCGCCCGAAGCCCTCCAGCTTGCGCCCCCGCCCACCGGAAAAGCGTAGAACAATTCGTACAGCTTCCAGTTATCACGATCAATGACGATCACATGGCGGTCGCCCGTGCCGTTTGGCCCGCCTTCTATGGGCGCATTAGGCGGCACAGGATACGGGCCGGGATCACTCTCGTCCGCGTAGTCCGTGAAGTTGATGGCCACTTTCTGCTGTGCGCCGGAGACGACGATGTAAGGGATGCCGTTTGGCGCGCCCGCCCAGACTGTCCCGAAGTCCGGGTGCAAGCCTGTATTAAGGCCGATGCTGGCGATCAGGTTGTTGGAGTTAGGGTCGACGGGCAATCCGGAGATGTCTTCATTCCAGGGATTGTCTGCGGGAAAGACGCGCTTGCCGTGCAGGCTCGCGCCCGCGCCGAGGTCTGGCACAGGCGCGCTTACGGGCACATCATCCGGCGGGCCGCCTCCTATGTGCCCTATGCCTACGCGCACGCGATTGCTTGCCACGCCGCGCAATTTGAGGCCGACCAGTACGTCTCCGACATCTCCCAGCTCGTCGTGCAATCTGACGACAACCATACTGAGCCAATCGAAGCCCGCCACTTTGCCTACATATTCTACAGTCAAAGGATAGCGCGTGCGCGTGCCGTCCTCTGCTTCGACTTTGACGACGGAAGCGTCTTCGCCGGGGAGCAAATCCAGATTTTTGGCGAAGAGCATAATGCGCGTGCGGCTGTCAGCGCCAAACGAGATCAATTGGGTGGGCGGAAAAGGCTCGCGCAGGCGCGTCACGGATTCCAGAGCGACGGCGCGCGTGGTGTTGGCCTGGCTGATTAATTCCGGCGCGCTCCTCGCCGACTGTTGCACTGCACAAACGACGAAGGCGACGGCGATGACGGCTCGAACGACTGCGTTTATCGAACGAATATCAAGATAGAGGCGCACACGCGCGCACGAATAGGCAATGCTCATAGGCTTTGACTCATGACAACTTTCAAATTTTTGAGTGAGGGGCGGGCAAGTCAGGGTACTAACAACTCAACTTTAATGGAATTTATAAATAAGTCAAGAGGTTTGCCATTTTAGTAGTGGGTCATTTTCATTGTTGAATAGACAGTAAGATTCCACAGAAGTACACACCTGCTATCCAAACGTGTGCTCTCTGAGAGACACCTTCATCACCCTACCGCAAATCAAACTCTCTTTATCCGCTTAATAGAGATCAGATGAGGGCGGTAACGTGGATGGCACGAGTATTGCTGTTTAATTACGGCGTCGACTCCGCGCTTTCAACTGATATGCGCAGACAATCGTGACGGCATATCAGCCGCAGTACAGCATCTGGCGAGAATTAACGACTCCCTTTTCATGCCACAAGCTAAGCTTGCATATCTATCTGTGGGCCAGATTGAAAATGACCCACGACCGCCGTTTTCAGGTATTTCATTTAATCTTCATAACTCTTTCAGAGCTAATTCAACGCGCTCTAAAGACGCCGCGCGGGCACAGAGACTAAGCTCCATTTCAGTGAGCAACATTGAAATCCTGAAAGCGACGAAACAGAGCCCGAAGATGTCGCGAACCTTGAAAAGCAAAAAGAGGCAGAAAACCTGTCAATGTCACATGTCTTACGCCTTGAAACCCTTTAACACTCAGCCCAAAGGAGATTCCACAATGAGTCAGGTCAGTTTTATAAAGAGTTCGTCAATGAAGAACATAATCTGTGCTTCGATTTTCGCGCTGGCGCTGCTGCTGGGCGTCCTGTTATCGCCCCAGACGGCCTCGGCCCAGACCTACGCCGACGGCAGCTTCAGATATTCATTAGAAGACGGCCTCACAAAAGCAATCGAGTTCCGCGCCAGAGATAACGGCGACGGCACGGCAAGCGGCAGCATAACTTTTAGCGGCCCGGCGGAGATTCCGGAGCAGGACGTGGACGGCACCGGCGACAAAGGTTTTAGCGGCCGTCTGGAAGACCTACAGATTATTGCAAAGATTGACGGCATGTTGGTAGAGCGCAACCGCGCCGTGATGAGCGGGACGGTCACGGGCTCGACCTTGAGCGAATACATAGGACACCGCGTGCTGCTCGTGGTCGAAGACAACGGGGACGGCATCGCCAAAGCGGGAGATAAATTTTCCTGGGGGCTTTACAAGCCACAGGAGATAACCTGGATACCGTCGGATGCGGATTTGCGTGAAGACAATGGATGGAGTTTGACCTGGGTCGCAACCGATGCTGATCGGCGCGACGACGAGGGCATCAAGATCACAAGGGAGTGGTCACGAACCTGTCAGAGCTTTCCGCTCTCGTCCTATGACTTCGTCGATGTCATAGATGGAGAAGGCAATATTCAGGTTCAGCCGTAGCATCTGTGCGCGCGGCTGATACTCAAAGCTGACACTCGAATCGGGAGGGGGCGCTGAGCGGGCATGCAAAATAATCTTGCATGCCCGCGCGGCGTTTCCTTTCCCCTATCGCTTATCTTTAAACTGACGCGGCGCGCTCCACCTTGTACAACTGCCATTCGCCCGGAATCTTTTCAAAGACAGCCGTCCCACATTCCGCGAAATGCAGTCCGGAGCCCGCCACCAGGTCTTTGACCGTATGCGAGACCAAAACTTCGCCTGCGCCTGCGCGATTCCTGATCTCCCTGCCGATGTCTACGGCCACGCCGCCGACGTGTGTGCCGTCCAGCAGGTCGCACTCGCCCGTGTGCAGCCCTGCGCGAATCTCTATGCCCAGACGCGCGGCGTACTCATTGATGGCAATGGCGCAGCGTATGGCGCGCGCAGGGCCGTCAAAGGTGGCAAGCGGCCCTGTGCCCATCATGTCAACTTCGCGCCCACGAAACCAGGCGATCTCCTTACTGATATGCGCCCGAAAGCGCTCTATAAGATGGGCCCAACTCTTTGTGCCGTGCGCGTCCGTGCGCTCAGGCGTCTCGACGATGCGCGCAAAGAGCACTGTGGCGAGGACTCTCTCAGGCTCAGGAGTATGACGTACGCCCGTGAGAAACTCTTCGATTTCATCCAGCAGGCTGTCCTGGTCGCCGACGAACGGGAGATGATCTACGCCCGGCAGCTCTACGTACTTCGCGTTCGGGATGCGTTCGGCCACGTAGCGTCCCTCCTCGACCTTCAAACACATATCGCCCGCACGATGCAGCACGAGTGTGGGCACGCGTATGGTCGGCAGGACGTGCCGCACGTCAACCTCTGCGTTCATCTTCGTCAAGGCCACGGCCGCGCCCGGACTCGCGCCCATGCGCAAATAGGTCGCCCACCACTCTCTGAACTGCGGGTCATCACGTTTGCTCGGCGCTCGCTCGTCAATTCCGACGGGGCCGCCCCAATGCTCCTGTATCTCTTCAAAGAAGTGCGCGCGATGGTCTGCGCTCGGAGCCCAGGGGTAATCCGGAGCCCAGATGCGCTTGGCGTATGTCCCGATCATCACGAGCGCGGCGGTGCGTTCAGGGTAAGTCGCGGCAAAGAGCGCAGACATCGGCCCGCCTTCCGAGACGCCGCACAGCGCCGCGCGCTCCGAACCGACGGCCTCCATCACTGCGCGCACGTCGTCCATACGCTGCTCAAGCGTGGGCAGCTCGTGCAGTTGCACGCGATCAGAGAGACCCGTGCCGCGTTTGTCGAACAGGATCAGCCGCGAGAAGGAGGCCAGACGGCGCAGGAAGCGCGCAAAGCCAGGCTCGCGCCAGAAGTATTCGATATGAGAAATCCAGCCCATCACAAAGACCAGATCGAGCGGCCCGTCGCCGATCACCTGATAGGCTATGTTGACATCGCCGCTCTGCGCGTACCTTGACTCCGGCACGCGCATCAACTCCGGCGCGAACTCCTGTGTGGCCTTCGCAGAACCTTCGTCCGGCTCAAGTCTCTTTTCGCGGGCGACCGTTGGAATCGCCTTGGTAATCACCTTTTCTTCAGGCCGTAGGTTTTGATCGTCATCTTCTTCGATCAGGATGCGCGTCCTCGTCCGCTCGCGTACGACGACCGTTTCCGAAGTGTCTTCTTCTGCGGCTCGCGCGGTGACCTGCGCCTTAAAGCGATAACCGCGACGCGGGACGGTCTCGATATAGTGCGCGGCCTCTTCGCCGGCGCATTGCAGGGCTCTACGCAATTGAGATATGTTCTGTGAGAGATTGTTCTCTTCGACGAAGCTGTCGGGCCAGACCTTTTTCATCAGCTCGTCTTTGCTCAGCACGTGGCCGCTATTCTCGACCAGCACGACGAGTGTTTCAAAGGCTTTGGGGGTGAGTGGCACGGGCTCGCCGTCGCACAGCAGTAACCCCTCGCGCAGGTCCAGCAGGAGTTTGCCGAAGGTGTAGGCGCGGACGGGTTGTCTCAACTCCATCTTGTGCCTCCCCGGGCGATGAGGAGCGCCATCAGGACTCTTTCAGAAAAATCTCAAAAGCCGCTAACGACTTCAAACGGCTCTTTCCGGTAACTTTCCCCTAGTGACAGTGGTTGGGCCTGTCCGCAAGTGGGAGATGTAAACTTAAATTTTCCGGCGAACGTCTTTTGAGGTGTCCGGACATTATACCCTTAAGCGTTCGTCCTCTGTTGAAAAAGTTTTTGAGGGGAAAGCAAAAAGTGCATCAAGAGGAGTCACCTCACATGACGAAGAAAATCATCGAGATCACGGTCGAGACCGAGCGGCTGGTGGTAGTTCACAGGCGTAACAAGGCCGTTCGAGGCTGGTGCGAGCGCTGCGATTCCGAGGTCGAGATGGTCACGCCGGTCGAGGCCGCGCTGATTGCGGGCTTCAGTCCGAGCGTCATCCGTCGCATGGTGGAAGAGGGAGCGATTCACTCCGGCTTCACGGCCGAAGGAGAAGAAGTCCTCTGCCTGAAGTCGCTAAGCGAAAATGTTCAAGCAGGTCTTTGATAGAAAAGACTGGGAAGGTAAACTGTCTTGCGCTTAGCGGCAGCCGGGGGCTTTACGGGCAGCGCGGCACGCGTGCGTCCAATTTCCGTGGCGGGTTTCTTCTTCATAACTCTTTCATCCAAAATTCAGTTGCTTCTAAAGACTATCTCTCGTCCAGAGCATTAATATCCTCGCCAGCGACGAAGAGACCGCCTATAGAGATGAGAGATGAGGGAGACCACGCATGATTCAACCACAGGTTTTCAGGGCCGCCGCGAAGGGCAAGCACGAAGGAGCTATTCCCCCGTAGGTCGCGGGCGGCCAGGCGCTTCTACTCTAACGGGTCATCACAATCAGGCCCATCACCAAAATAACTTTTTCTTGAGGAGGAAACAGATGAAAAGTATTCGCACAATCTACAGCTTGATAGCCATAGTAGTTTTCACTTTCGCAGCAAGCTCTCTGGCACAGGCGCAGGCTACACGAACATGGGTGTCGGGTGTGGGCGACGATGTCAATCCTTGCAGCCGCACCGCGCCGTGCAAGACTTTCGCCGGTGCGATCTCCAAGACGGCGACCAACGGCGAGATAGATGTCATCGATCCGGGCTCATTCGGAACATTAACCGCGACCAAGTCAATCACGGTTGACGGAGGCGGGATGTTCGCAGGAGTTCTCGCCGCCAGCACCACGGGTTTTACAGTCAATCTCACGACGAGCGTGGCTAACGATCCGGTCAGCACCGTTCGTCTGCGAAGACTGTCGGTCAACGGAACAGGAAGTTGCGGCGTAGGCTGCGGGACGAGGACAGGCATTCGCGGTGTCAACGTCAGCAGCGCCAATACCAGAGCCGTCAACGTCACGCTTGACGAAGTGATCATCGACAACTTCGTCAACGAGGGCGTCCTGTGGGCCAACAATCTGGGCGGCCATCTGGTCGTGCGCAACTCATCTATCAACAACAACGGCACGGCGGGCATACGCGCCGACAGCACCACGAACACAGTCTTTCTGACCATAGACAATACGCACACCAGCCTCAATGTGCAGGAAGGCGTGCGCATCGAAGACAAAGTCAAAGCCACGATCATCAACAGCGTCGCGTCGGACAACGGTCTGAACGGCTATGTGGCGATAGCCACGGCGGCGGGCACTCCCAACGAGATGAACATCAACAACAGCACTTCGTCCAACAACGGCCAGAACGGTGTTTTCTCAGTCAACGCAGGCTCTGTTATCCGCGTCACAGGCTCGCAGATAACTAACAACGTGAGCAACGGATTCGCCATCTCCGGCGGCCAGCTCTGTTCCAACGCCAAGAATCACATCACGACGCCCACACAGGCTCCCAACTGCACCTTCAACGATCAATAAGAACAGTTCAAAAAAACTTCATCCCCTGCTCTCTGCTTTACAAAGCAAAGAGCAGGGGATGTTTTTCTTATGAAGAACACCGGGCCGATGCTTTAATTAAGCTCCACGTGTTCGATGAATACCAGCCGCCTGTCCTTGCTGGTCGGAATCCTGTCATAGTGAATCGGATCGTCGTCGACTAGATATTCCTCGTACTCGGCAATCGCGAGTCTGTAACGAGTTTGATCTGCGTACTCCTCAGACGGCAACCTCACAGTGCCAGACCACAGCGTCGGCGTCACAAAGACCCTGTCGAGCAGCTTCGTTTTGAGCAGCACGTCAAACTCACGTCGGCGTAACAAATCCCTCGCCCTCGCGCGTTGTTTGAGCTGCTGCTCTCTGCTTATCTTGAGCTGCTCTTTTCTCACAGGTCTGCTGTCCCGCTCGACGACCGCATTGGTATCCCGCTTCCAACCGAAGTCCTCGCCAAGCGCTGGGTAAAAGCGCTCTACCCAGATTTCGACCACGCTCGAAGCGGCCACTGGCAGAGTACGCCCCGCTTCCAGATGACCGCTCGAATCCGTGTAAGTCGAGCCAAAGACATTGATGCGTCGCGTGCGCGCGTCACGCGTCCTCGTCACGTTCAGCCAGCGGTCTGGGACAAGCGCGGCGAAGTCCGCGAGCACGATATTAGACAGGTGTGTGCGGTCGACTGAGACGGGCTGATAGCGCGCCAGCGCGAGCCTGATAAACGGATAGTAAGCCGTGCCCCAATTCACTTCAATGTCGCAGTACCAGAGCTGTCGCTCTTCATCATAAAAGACATCGTGCGGCGCAATCTCTACGCGCGCCTGATTCTCGATGGTCGGGGACAATTCGGGATGAACCAAGCCCGTAACTTGAAAAGGGCCTGCGGGCTGATCTGCCTCTTCTGTGGGCGCGAAACCGGGCAGCCATTTCCCAAGGGGGTCTGCCTTCGCGCGAGCGAGCGGAAAGTCTGCGCGCTTTGGGCCAACGCCGGGCACAAAGGAGCTGAGCCACACGGGGTCGTTTCCCCATTGCGTGACGAAGTTCTTTAAGGGCTGCGCGTCGGGCTTCGTGCCGGGGTCTTCCTGAAATGAAGACGAAGGCAGCACGACCGCCAGCATCTCGCCATAGCCCGTCGCGTTCCAAGGGCGATCAAGATAGACGCGCAGGCCGCCGCCCCTGCGCCAACTGCCCTTGTAGCCTTTATCTTCCGCTCGCACCCAGCCGAATGTCGGGACAACGTAAAGCACTTCAGGCGCGGGCGGCGGGGCGGAACTCGGAATCCAAGTCCGAAGCTTTGGCCCAACCACTTTGATATGCTCGTTGGTCGGTACGACCTCGCCATCCACCTCCGTCGTGAGCAGTTCGGCCGGCATGTATTCACGGAAAGCGGTCGTCGCCTCGAACCAGTACTCTATGCGACGATAACGCGTGTCGTTGAACTCGTGAGTCTTCTTAATAACCTCGCGATGCCCTTTATTGACCTCGTCGTGGAAGAGACTACCGATGCGTATACGATCAGGCGCGTCCAGACGAAATTCCGGAGTGTCCGCGTAAGAGCGCGGCTCTGTGATCTTCACTGAGTAGGCGTGATCTTTACGCTCGCGATTCCCTCCGGTCTTCTTTTCAACATCTTCGACGGGCTCGTTCCAGTTCGCCATCAGGTCAAGATGAGCAGTGCTTTTGATGCTGCACGTGGTGATAAAGCCTGGCATCGCGTGAGTGACGCCCGCCCAACGGTGCATCTCGTGTTTGACGATCTGCGGCGTGATTAAAGGCTTCTGCACGGCGTGGACAAGCTCTATGTTACGCCAGGGCGTCAGCATCCAGTGCTGACCATTTCGCGCCATGTTTATCAGCTTCTCGCGCTGCGCATCTGTCAGCCATTTCCAGACGCCCAGGATTTCCAGCGCAGAGCGCGTCGGCCTCACGCTCAGGCGCAAAGTGGCGCGCACAGCTTTCGGAAGCGGTACAAAGAGCGTGCGCACGGCCTCTTCAAAGCGCGGCTTGTCGGCAGTGTTTTCATACAGCTCGATCTTGAAGGGCAAGGCTTCAGGCCACGAAGTATTCTTTTCATAAAGTGGAATTGAGATGATCGTGCCGGATGAGAAAGTCGGATGATCGAAGATGCGCGCCGCGATTGAGAGAGCCAAAGGCTCCGGCAGATAAGGCAGCGCTTCTCCTTCCTCCATCACGGCGTAAGAGGTCTCGACGGGCGGGCCTCCTGCGAGCGGGCCGCTAGACAGTATCTTCTCTTCCCTGATCGAATTGTCCTGCGCGGCGAGCATGGCGAAGAACGAAGGGTCGACGATACCGTCGCGGTCCAGCATGCCGTGATACTCGGCCTCTTTGTGCGTGGTGCGAGACGGGACGCAGAAGCGGCGCGCGCGCTCTGTGCTCGGCGTCTCGTCGTCGAACTGCTCGTTAAAGGTGCGAACGGCGAGTCGATCCATAGACTCGCCCTCTCTTGGAGCTTCAACGCGATCCGGCGCAGGCTTGACGAGCGCCAGCGCGGGCGCGCCGATGGGTTCGTAGCGCAAGTATGGACGCGCGTTTTTGAGCGGCTTCTCAGGGCCGTAATCATTTTCGTTGACGGGCAAACTGTTGCCCGCGAGATCGACTGAGCGCGCGCGTATCCAGTACCCGCGACCGTAACGCAGGCGTGGCAGTGAACCCTGCACAGCACGGAAGGTGCTGCGCAAGTGTAATCCGGGCGGCACTTCCGCTTCCGCTTCGCCCACCGGGTCTGTGTGATCTTTCTCCGAGCGCTTCGGGTCACTCTCTCTGTGATGAAGAATAGTCTTGCCGGGCGGCGGAGCGCACAAACTCCAACCCGTCCAGGAGACCAGGGCTTCGTGCAGCCAGATCAGTTTCGGATTGCTCTTCTGGTCTATCGCTTTGGTCGCGGCCAGGCGGACTGTGCCTTCTTCTTCCGGCACGTTGATCTGGACTTCGCCGTCGTTCAAGTCGTAGTCGGCGACGCGACGGCAAAGCGAGTGCCACTTTTTAGTCTTGTCGTCCCAGATGTCTATGCGCCAGCCGCGCACCAAATCTTCCGCGTAAAGCGTGGGACGCTGTAACGAATTATCTTTTTGAAACTTCTCGGCGGCGCTGTTGTAACCCTTCTGGCGGTCGAAGCTGTTTTTGAGCATCCCAGCGCGGTTAGTGTGGACCAGCATCAAGCCTGCGTTACGCAAGGCAGGCGCGCCCGTTTCGCGATCATGCTTTGTCACAGGGTCAATCTTCTGCTGCGGCTCTTTTTTGAGATGGACAAGCGAGCGTGCAAAGTTCGTCACCTTCAGTCCGGAGCCATCCACGTCCGCCTGCAATAGAGAGAAGAGTTCCGGGTCAAGGTCGAGCAGGCCGTCGACCGTCCGGTAATCACCGTCCTTCGGATGTGTTCTGGAAAGCGCCTCGAAGCGGCGGTCGTCAAACACCAGCCGCGTGCGCGGCGAGGCGTCGCGTGCGCGCGTCACACCCTGCGCAGGCGTAGACAGCTTCACTTCAGCATAAATAGAGGCGTTGGCCGTCGGAGTAAAAGCGTCACGGCGAATGATCAGGTCCACGACCAGACCTAGCAGGCGAAGCAGCGTCGGATACTGGCTCATCGCGGAAATGATGCGATGGAAGTCTATCTGCTTTTGAAAATCCTTGGCGCGGGGCAGTTCTGCGCGCTCGTATGAGAGCCAGTTGGCGTACGCCTTAGGGTCTTCTGGAGAGACGTTTTTGTAACTCTCAATCTTAGGCACAGAATTCGGCGTGTGGAAAAGCTGGAAGAGCGCAAGGTCTCGGCTCAAACCCTTAAGGTCTTTCAGCTCGTTTCGCATGAACGATTCAAACTGGCGCTCGGGTCTGCGCAGGCCCAGACGGTAATCAGTAAACCTGTCGTCGTCATCGTTGCTTTCGACGGCGTCGACGAGGTTTCGCCAATTCGCGTGGCCGAGGATAGTCGAGACGGTCGGCAACTGATCCTCAGCCGTCGCCGCGAGACGACTGTAAAGATCACGC
Source organism: Pyrinomonadaceae bacterium (assembly GCA_035537255.1). Lineage (GTDB taxonomy): Bacteria > Acidobacteriota > Blastocatellia > Pyrinomonadales > Pyrinomonadaceae > DASQYE01. The sequence goes on from DATLMN010000200.1 coordinate 28,367, forward strand.
ACCAGCTCATCCATCCTCGCCGCCGCGTAAGAGAGCACGGCATGGTCGGACAAATCTTTGAACTCGTAGCCCTCGACAAAAACTTTGTTCGGGTCTGGAAAGAGCGCCCGCCACACACCGGAATCGGGCGTGCCCAATCGGTCGTCGACGCGATTGAGACTGACGGTATCATTGGCCGCGATAGTAACGGGAGGAGCGCTGCCGCAGTGAATGACGAACGCTGCACTCGAAAGCGACGCGGGCCAATCCACGAAATCAGGAAAGGTGCTAAGCTGCGGCGCATCCTTCATCGCATCCAGACGCGGCGAAAGCAGCAGAGAGAGGCGAAGCCATTTTCCATCTTCGGTGTAACCGTTTGGCAACGCAGTCCAGAGTAGAGTTTGCTTGGCCATACTTTACGCTGCCTCCGTCGCGAACGCTTCGCAGTAATCCGTCCACGTTTGCTGATCCGTAATTAGCTCCTGAAACTTCGGGTCGGAATCCGAGCCTCCGAATTCGCGCCGCACACTCACGGAAACTGAGAAGCTTAAAAACAGAATTTCTATTTCGACCTCAAGGCTCGCCTCGCCCCACACGACCGAATGATGATTATCTTTGAGGAAGGCTAGTTGCAGATTGAAGGTCAAAGATGCGCTGATTAACCCAAGCACGCTTAGCTCGCCGTGAATACGCACATAACCCGCCAGCTCCACGGACTTCTGCATCCAGTGAAAATAGACGCCCGCCTTGACCTCTACGCTGCCGCTAGCGACTCCCAGGTTGATGGAGAGCGCCGCGCCGAATTCGAGCGCCGCCTCGATCTCTCTGACGCCTTCCGTGCCGACGCCCAGGGCCAAGAAACCGCCGCCGCCCAGCAGCGAGACCGTCAGGCTAAACGGGCGATGACGCTCGCAGAAATTAAAGCGCACTTCAGCCGGTTGCGCGTCGAAGGGAAGTGAAAAGCCCGCGCCGAGCGACAGGTGTTCGAGCGCGAAGATGCCGACCGCCAGTGACGGAACATTGAGCGAGTAACTGGCGCTGATCCCGCTCGGCGTGACAGACAAGTTAGGCGGATCGCTAAAGCCGTTTGAAGGAATAATCTTGCGCAGCTCGTTGACGAATTCCAGCGGCCCGCCAAACGCCACGGCATCAATGCCCGGATGCAGCTCGACGACCACGTCCGGCTTAGCGCCGCTTTTGGAGTTAAAGCTGAGACGGTCGAACCAGACGGTGATAAAGCCGAACAGGTTGACTCGGAAATTGACGAGCGTCGCCTGAGCCTGAAAGGTCGTCGCCGCAGGCTGGTCTATGGGCGAGCTGACCAGCCCGTGCATCTCAAGCTCAGTCTGTTGGCCCAAAGGGTTCGGCACGAACAATCCCTTCGAGTCCGTATTATTGATCGGCGTCTTCCAATCGAAGCGGGCTTCGATGCGGTCGCCTGACTGACGGCTTAAGAGCTTAGGCACTTCTTCGCCCGCGAGCGGGAAGGCCGCTTTGAGTATCTCTACGAGTTCGACGCCGCCCAGGATTTTCGCGCCCTGAAAAAAGTCCGTCGGGTCGAACCTGTTCTTTTTGATATTCTCAAGCGCCTGCTCTATCGTTTTCGTGCCCGTCGGCGGTTTGCCGGACACTGGGCCCATGATGCGCGACAGGCCCATGATCGCCATGCCAGGCGTAGCCAATCCGCCGAGCGCTTCGCTTTTGACTGCACCGCCGAAGTTGAGCGCAAACGGCACACGGGTTTTGAGGAACAACTCGCCCTGATTTTCTCCGCCGAAGCCACTCTTTTTGTATGTGTCCGGGTATTCTACCTCGACCATCGCGTCGGGCTTTTGCAAGAGCCGCTGAATGGCCGCGATGCCGCAAATGGCCGTCTGAATCTCAGGATAAAAGCGCGGCTTCGGTTTTCTGAGATTCGCGCTCGCGCTCTTGAAAGTAATGCTCCCCGTCGGATGGCGTGTATCGCCCAAGGAATCTTCATCTACGGGCGCGTAGCAGACGGTCGCGTTATTTATCGAAGCCGTGCGCCGTTTGCCCGCAGGCTCTGCGTTGTAACGGCGTATGACTTCGTTGATGACCAGCTTGTCCTGATCTGGCCCGACGCCCGCAAGCTCGCCCTCATTGGCTTCGACGCCGACGAATAAAAGAGGCAGCGGAAAGGTCGTGCGCGCGCCGTAGATGTCCGTCGCCGCGAGCTGAAACTTAAAGTCATGATCTTTGCCGAGCATGGGCCAGAAGCATGCGCGGTGCGGCATCTTTCCGACCTTAGACCCGTAGATTTTGTCGTTAAAGGGGTCGCCGGAAAAGCCCAGCATGCATTCTTCCGGCGGGCGCAAATTTGGCGTGACGCGCGTCAGCACCTCTACGGAAGTGAACGGAAAGTTTCTTCCACCGAATTCGTGTCCTGCACCGTCGTATGTCCTGAAGGGCTCGCGCACGACGATAAAGAAGCGTTGGCGCAGTGCCGCGACGCGGTTCTTACTCGTCTTGTTGTGATATTCGAATTTCCGCTCGGTTACTTTGATCAGCGAGGCGGCGTGACCCGAAGGAAAGAGGAAACCTCTGTAGACGACACGCACGTAATGATCGCGCCCAAGGTTTGCCAGATGCCGCCACTGCTCTAGGCCGACCTTCTCCGGAAGAATATTCCAGTTGCCTTCGACATCAAGCAGCGCGCCGAGCGCTGAGAGCGAGAGCCTTTGCGAGCGCGCAGCGTGAGGCACAAACGGATTGCCCGACACATCGAACTCGTTAAAGCCAGCCATCAGCTTGACCAGCATTTTCCGATCAAGCGCATCCAGACTCATGCGAATCGCCTTGGGTGGTTTAAGCGCGATGTCGTTAACGGCCTTAATCACCTCTTCGTCGGACAGAGCATAATCGGGCGACCACAAGGCGCGCACAAACGTCGGCAGATAAGCGCCGATGCCGTCCCGCCTGTTAGTTAATCGCGTGTGCCATAGCTCCGTGCGACCATTGCGGACGACGGGCTTTGTTTCATGCCACCAATTCGATTTCGGGACGGGTGAGATGACGACGCGGTAGGGCAGCTCAAGCGCTGTGACGGTTAATGAGGGCTGGTGCGGAGTCAACAGGAGTTTTAGAAAAGGCAGATCTTTGATCAGCTCAAGCGTAAATTCGCCTTTACCCGTCGCCACCGCCTGCGTGGTCAAAAGAGAGAGCGCCGCCACAGCCGCTTCGTAGTTGTTCCCTTCACTGACGAGCGGGAATTTTCTCGCCAGCCTGTCAAGCTCTTCATTCATCGCACGCGCGAGCGCACTACTCAGCCCTCTAGTCCTTTTGTTCTGCAACGCGGCAGCCACCCGACCGGCAATTCTTTTGGCAGCCGCCGACAGCGGTCTCTCCAGTGGGCCAAGCTCATTAAGACTGGTCATCAAAACCTCGCGGGTTTTGTCCCAGTCGGGTGAGTGAGAGATGGTCTTGAGCCATGCCTTGTCGAAAAATTTTAAGTCCTTGCGCGGAATATCAACGATGAGGCGTGGGTCTGGCTCAGGCAGCGCGTTGAAATCCAGACGCATGGGCCAACGACGGCACGCATCAAGAATCGCATCGATGGCGTATGGAAGCTCTGTTTCATCTGCGGGCATACTGAAGGCCAGACGGCTCGGCCCGGCCATACGAACCTTTGCGAAAGGGAGCGGGCCGAATGCTTCGGCGTCCGTGTCCGGCACAGGGATATTTTTCTTCGGCACGCCTTTGACGACTTCGGATATGTCATGAAACTCTTCGCCACCGGGCGCGACTTCCGGCCCTGTGGCATCCAGAAATGCCTGTTCGCCGAAGCTCTGCGGCGGCAACTCGACGACGAGCGTCGAGGCCAGTTGAGGGGTTTTGCGTATCAGGCGCGCGGACTCAAGCCTGAAGTTGTCGAAGATAAAGTCGCAGATGAGCAGATCATCCGGACGAGTGAACGAGACGCGAAATTCAATCGGGCGCGCCAATCCAATCTTTTCAAACACACGCCCCAGATTGCTCGTCAGCTTAATTTTTGCAGAGGCTCTAACGGCTGCGCGTTTGACCTCCGCCTTCGCCGCAAGCGTCGTCTTCTTTGACGCACCCTTCGCAGTCTTTGTCTCTCGGACACTATTTTTCTTTGACGCTCCCTTAGCCACGCCTTTCCCTCGCAGGGCTTTAGCGGAAGATGTAGCACTCTTTGCTCTCTTCTTAGATTTCGTACCAGGCATTTCACCTCCTAATACAGTCCGGGAAACAAATGATTCGCGTCATGGCTCAACTGACGAGGATTGGCCCACGGCCGCTGCCGTATAAATTAAAGGCGGCAAGCTCCGAGCAGGAGTTTGTCGCCAGTCTCGCCTTGACCTGACGCACCGTGAGAAAGATACGCCTCAAAACATTCGCGCCTTAGATCATAGCGAAGACGATAACCCCTAGAGAATTTCCTTGTGAGGATAGTTGTGAGCGGTTGAAGGGCCTGGACTCCCGACCTTGGGGGAATAAAAGCCCGGGCGGATTAATCTTTATTCAGAAACGATTCGTATTTTTCTTTGATGTAGGTGAGAGTGACATCATTCCAGTTATCGGCCGCCGCCGCTGCTCCGCCGTTTGCCTGAGTGTAGGAATCTGTCCTTTGCTCTTCCAGCGCCAGCCGCTCGCTTGATGTCTTATTGACGAACTCGGCGTACAGATTATCGACCCTGAACCAGACCCTGTCGCGTTGCCGCCTGATGCGATGCGCCTCTCTGAGCTGCGCACGCTGCGCTTCACGATCCGGGTTTTCGGACGCGCTCTTACGCCATTCGTAAGGGCTGACCTCCATGATTAACAGGAAGGCGATCCCGCATAAGATCAGGACAAATAGGATAGACCATTTATCCATAAGTGTTCCGCTTTTATCAGAATCTTGCGCGAGGGTTAGCTTAATAATACAGGTGCGCGGGGCGCGTAAGCACGAGTGCTCGCCAATCGCCGCTACAGTTCGAACAGGGACGGCCCATTATGACAATAGCTCCGGAATTTTGCCAGAAATTTATTACCGCCAAGGGCTACTTCCACAGAGAGCGCGGAGAGAGCCATTCGCGGACGCCAGACCAGGAGCGTCAAAGATTGGCGCTTGACTTCTGAGGGCCTCAAACAATCAGGGCCGTGGCTTGAGAGTTGGCGAAGCCTGACGGTAATATGGTTGGGCCAAGGCAATTTTTTAAATCGTGAGATGTTAAGGGATAAGACCGAATGAAACGGATTCGACAGATACACTTTTATCTGGGCGTGTTCTTCGCGCCCGTGATTATCATCTTTGCGCTATCCGGCGCTCTGCAAACTTTCAGATTACAGGATGCTCCGAAGACTGGGGGCACTTACACTCCGCCCGCCTGGATCGTGCGACTGGCAGACTTTCACAAAGACCAACGCCCGGAGCATGGGGCCGGGGTGCGCCGCTCTCTTCCACTGCAATGGTTCGTAGTGCTCATGTCGGTGGGCCTGATCGGCTCAACCATCTTGGGCATCGTGCTGGCCTTCAAACTAAATCGTGATAAGCGCGTCGTGTTAGGCTTGATCGCACTGGGATTCATCATTCCACTCGTGCTGCTTTATTTGTGATCGGGGTAAAAAGCGAACAGGCGCGTCAGCCATGGTGGCCTCGCGCCTGTTCAGTTTCCGGTCAATGTCCTCACCCCATCAACCGGGAGAGCGGAAAGATTCACCCTCCGCCCAGTTGCTATTAGTCTACATGTGGTTCTTAACTTTAGCAACTTCCGCGCGTCATTGTTTGCCGTCACACGGTCGGAAACGGCTCTCCTTCATTTCCCCGCTTCAGGGTTCGAACCCGAACGCAGTCCCGAGTGCAACACCTGAGCAGCGTTCTTCAAACATCCGCTTGACACAAGTCAAGACCTCCGCAGCGGCCAGCTCGGGCGGCTTTCCTCTGGCATGTATGCCGCAAACGGCAGTCGTATGAGCATGCTCTAAATCGGGACTCCAACGTGAGCGCCCCGCAGGGTCTCGCCCGTAGGTCAGATAAGCCGAGAGCGTGTTGAGGCCCGTGCCCGGTCTTTCTCCGATCAAGTGTATGATGACCTCCACGTCCAGCAGCGCGCCGACGTGATAGCCAGCGCGCACGCGACCGTTTGTGACCACGATGTCCACTTCGCCCACATGAAAGCCCGCGCTCGTCAATTCACCGCGCAAGCTTGGCAGCACGGCGCGCAGATTCTCGTTGAGCGCATTGGCATTGAGTCCGTCCGAGAGCACGAACTGCACCTGCGGACGGCGCAAAGCGTAAAGCGCAGAAATTTTCCAGGCGTCTTTCTCTTGGATTCTCTCGCCAGAGAGCGGACGCGCCAGATATTCTTCACGGTCGCTCGCCAACGTGCGGACGCGCAAAGCCTGCGGCGAAACATCTCGGATCAACGCTTCATCCGTCGTGGCGTAAAGCGCACGCTGCGCATTCCTGTAGATGGCCTCAATACGAGATTCAACATGCGGCGGCGCATCATCACCCAGCCCATCCGTGTTACCCAGCTCGTAGCCCAGACGCTGTAGACGCTCGATCTTCTTCGCGCCTTCCTGACAGAGCGCATCGTTCGAGCGCGTGTCGCCGCCAGCCTTCATGTAGCTCGCATAAAGCGATGCGGTCGTCGCCCTGTTCGTCAGAAGCTCTCCGCTTTTGTCCATCAAACCTAGTTCGATCAGTCGCTCGGACATCCTGCCTGAGACTCTTTTTCCGGTCTGGCGGCGCAGGCGCGGGTGGTCGCGAAAAGAGGTCGTCAGATAACCGAGCATAGGGTCTGCCTGTCCCGCGACGGCCATCAGGTAAGCAGGAGCAGCCTGCTTGACGATCAAACCGGTCAGTCTTTGAAGCTCCGCCGGTTCAATGCCCATGTGGAAGGTCGAGCACACGTCCAAGCCCATCGTCAGACCATGCAGCTTCGCCATCACCGTGTCCTCAAGACAGGCGCGCACCAACTGATCTCCGGTGCGAAACACCTCCGGCCCAATAAATCCGGCGACATCATTGACAATCGTCCATGCGCCCGTCCGCTGCTGTAGATAACGTGCCACGCCGTACGTGCGCGCTTCGAGCGTCAGCATGTCCAAGCCCTCGGCGGCATTGTTGGTTACTTCTGAGCCCTGTCCCGTCTCGAAGTAAAGGCCCGGAAAGCCGCGCGCCAAATCCAGCAACTCCTCTACGCTTAATCCGACCATCCCATTGATGGCTTTGGAAGTGCCCGCCAGACTCTGAAAGCCAACGTCGACTTTGCACTGAACGCGGGCGCTGGATTGTTTGACGATGTCCGAGAGGACACAGTAGCGAGTGGGAAGACGCAGGCGCTCCGTCACACTCTGAAGCAGCTTTTCGAGCCGGATGATCGTCTCCACATCATCGCTGGCAGGGTTAAGCCCGATGATCACGTCACCGCAGCCGTAAGTGAGCCCTTCAAGAATCGAAAAGAGAATTTCCTCTTCATCATCGCCGGGACTGTTCGGCTGAATACGCGAGCCGAAGTGTGTGGGAGAGCCGACCGCGATTGTTTCTCCCGGCAGCGGATTAAAAATAGCTTGGGCCACGCGTGAGAGTTCATCGCCTGTCATCACTTTGACGACCGCCGCGATCACTTCACTTGCCAGCCCGTCACGATAGCGCCGCGCCCAGAGAGAGCCCTCCCTGCTCAGCAAGATGTTCTTCAGCTCGTCAATCGTCAGGTGCTGGATTTCAGCTTGAAGATTTGAGTCGAGCTGGCGCGCCAGTGCTTCCGTAACGCCGTCCTCAACAAATGTGATGCGCGCTATCTCCGCGACACTAAGCGCACTCAGCCTGGCCTTCGCCTCTTGCCGGACGTGCTCGTCGCACAGTCCCCCGACCGCTAAATCGCCCTCCTTAAACTCGTTGCCGAGCACAAAGGTTTGCAATATCTCCTGACGATTCATCACAGCTTCTCTCAATGCACAGTCAAGACTCAGTGTACCCGTCCGGCATGCGGGAAATCCACCAGCACAAACCACGCACTCGCGGCGAAACAAGCGCCTTTATGGATTACGACAAAATTACTGTAAAGGCAAATTTATTTAGAAAAGAAGAGAGGGCAGATGCTCGACACTCAAGCATCTGCCCTTCATAGGTTAAAGTCCTCGTCAGTATTACTGACCGAATCTCATCCTGTACTCCGGAGAGTTGACGAACCCGTTGGTCACGTTGCGGCTGTCTCCCGTCTGGTTGTAGATATTAATCCAGTCCTGATAGGCCGCATCCGGGTCACGTCGCAAGTATCCAAAATAGTGCATCACTATCGTTGACTCGACGAGGAATCTATTACTGACCTCCGGGCTCTCCACTATCTCTCTCAAGACTCGCGCTCTGGTCTTCCCAGAGTTCATCGATTGCTGCATCGCTGACAGATCAAACACTACACCGTTGACCGTTACCTGCGTGACTCCCGCGAGGCTAAAGAGGCGCTGCACATACTGATCATTGGTCAGCCCAGCATAAGCAGAGAATTCTGCTCTAGACATAAAGTCTGCGATGAAATCCAGCTTGCTCTGTTCCAGCTCCGCTTCAGTTTGGAATCCACTGACTCTCGCTCTGTCTAAGACGAACTCGTCATAGCTGGGCTTTCTTCCAAAAGCCACAGAGTAGAACTTGTAGATAAAATATCCACGATCTTTGAACTCCGGTGAGGAATAGATACCCTGCGAGACTGACAGACGGTCACAGCTTGGCTGCAAAGGCACACAGTTATTGATCTGGTTGTTCCATCCGATAGAGGCAGGGTCAGGCTCGCGACCGAGGAAATCTATGTAGTGCTGGCGGACGAAGAAGTTAGTGCCGTCTATTGGATTTGGTTGACCGCTCCCATCATTGCCGTTGTCCGTGATGGTGATAGTCGCCGATGAAGTTGCTCCAAGCAGAGCGCCGCCGGTCGGATTGGATAATGAGAGAGAAAGCGTCTCTACTCCTTCCAAGTAAGTATCGTCGACGACGGGCAGAAAGAGAGTCTTCGAGTTCTCGCCTGCGGCAAAGTGCAGCGTGCCGACCAGGGAGACGTAGTCGCAGCGAGAAGTGGCTGCGCCGTTGACGACGTGGCAGTTCTGTAGGAAGTTTGACGCATCTGCGGTCGCATAGTTGACCGTCACGGGAATATTTTTGTCACCCGTGCGCTCTACGAGGATAGCGATGCTGCCAGCGCCTTCGGCCAGACTGTAGCTGCCGAGGCTGAATTGAAGTGTCGGCGGCTGGCCGACGAGCGGTAAATAACCCAGCTCTCGGAAAAGGTCTGCGATCACCCTGTGGCCAGTATCGTTCGGATGTACCCTCGATGGATCAAACTGGGAGATATATCCTTTATCTCCTGCATCTTCGTCGCCGTTCGGGCCGTTGAATGCTCTGTAAACTCTGGCGCAGGGAATATTGTTCGCCGCCGTCGTCGTCAGGATGTGTCCGTTGGCATCGTCAAGGTACGCCTTGATGATCTGAAAATCATTGAGACCGCCATCGTTGGCCCAGGAGTTGGAAGCCTTTTGCGCATTGACGAGCGGGTTGTAAATATCCATCGTACGGATGACGGTGTTGTTGTTCGTTCGCAGACTTAAGATTTCCGTGATGATGGCGTTCCAGTTCGCTTTAAAGCCCGAGACCGCATCCCTCAGGCAGTTCTGATTATCAGTGCCCCCGCACGTCCCGCTTCGATAGTCGTCCATCAGACGTAGAAAATCGTTGCCGCCAATATCCCACGTCACCACCTGCGAATTAGAGATGGAGTTACGAAAGCTTGCGTCCGTGCGCAGAGCCGCGAGCAATTGATCGCTGCGCCAGCCGTTTCGACCAAGGTTGTTGAGGCTCACGGGCGACCCCGTGTCAGCCTGAACATATTCCGCGTAGCGCGGCACATAGCCGCCCCTGCTGAAATCCAGAATGCCGTACGCGAGCGAATCACCCAGAGCCGTATAGTTGAGCGTCGCCGCAGCAGCCGAAGCACTGGCGGAAAACCCTGGCTGCATGAAGATGATGACGGCTAGAATCGCGCTTGCAAGGAGACGATTAGTAAATTTCATGATGGCGCAGGTTAAGAACTGCTCTGTCTTGGTCAGGCTATTAGTGGAATAGCCTTCCGGGCGGCTCAAAAAACTCTGTCTAATTAAACTCGATTTGAGTTGCGCTTACCGAAAGGTTTGATGCGTGGGGGAAATGCTCTGACAGACGAACCTTTAAGATGCTTTTTCGTATCGATTGGTTTGCCTGTGAAGGGATGTTTAGCGATAGCCTTCCGCCTGCATTTGGAAGAGTTCGGCGTAGAGCCGCCCGCGCGCCAATAACTCTTCGTGCGTCCCGTCTTCGGCCACCGTGCCGTTGTTCAAAACGATGATGTGATCGGCCATGCGTACCGTAGAGAAGCGGTGCGAGATGATGACGGCCATGCGGCCCGCGACCAGTTCCGCGAAACGCTTGAAGACCTCGTACTCGGCGCGTGCGTCCAGGGCCGCCGTCGGCTCGTCCAGAATGAGCACCTGCGAATCTCTCATGTAGGCGCGTGCCAGCGCGACCTTCTGCCATTCCCCGCCGGATAGATCAACGCCGCCCTCGAAGCGCCGCCCCAGCATCTGACGATAGCCGCGAGCGAATCGCGGGAGCAAGGTGGCCGCCAGCGATTTCTCAGCCGCAGCCTTGATCACTTCCGGCACGCGGCGGTCGTTTGTCTCCCGACCGTTAGAAGATACGCCGCCGCTCCCAGACTCTTTTCCCATGCCACCTGCCGTCTCATCCTCGTTCTGCGAGTCCAGATAGGTTTGTACCTTTGCGACTTCGCCGACGGCTATGTTTTCGTCAAAGCGCAGGTCGTAGCGTACGAAGTCCTGAAAGATCACGCCGATGGCGCGGCGAACCGATTGCAGGTCGTACTCGCGCAGGTCGCGACCGTCCAGGAGGATGCGCCCTTCGGTCGGATCGTAGAGGCGCGCCAGCAGCTTCGTCAAAGTGGTCTTGCCCGCGCCGTTTTCGCCGACGAAGGCTACGCGCTCGCCCGGCCGCAAACTAAAGTTAACGTGGCGCACAGCCCAGCGGTCGCTCTCCGGATAGCTAAAGCCGACATCTTCGAAGACAAAGCCCTCGCGTATGGGCTGCGGCACTTGCGGCGCGTCGCGGGGCGCAGTGATCGTCGGCTTCGTCTCGAAGAAGTCGAAGAGGTCTTTCAGATAAAGCGCCTGCTCGAAGATGTCGCTCGCGCCGGAGAGCAGGCGCTGTATGAGGTCGCGGCTGCGCGCGAAGGAGGCCGCAAGAAACGTCAGCGTGCCCAGAGTGATGACGCCTCGCGCCGCGCGCAGCAGGATGTGAACGTAAGCGCCATAGTAGCCTAGCGTCCCGACCACGGAGAGTGCGGTCGAGACGAGCGCGCGCCGGACGGAGAGGCGACGGTTCTCTTCATAAAACTTATTGGCAAGCGCGCGGTAACGCTCGACGAGCCACGGCGCAAGACCGAACATCTGCACCTCTTTGGCTGCGCGATCACCAGCGCCGAGGACTCTGATGTAATCCAGTTGGCGGCGCTCAGGCGTCCAGCGATAGAGGAGCGAATACTGTAGCGAGGCGAAGTGCGTCTCGCCCAGAAAGCTTGGCATCACGGCGACCGCCAGCAGCAGAAGCAGCAAGGGGCTGTAAAGAAGGAGCGCGACCCCGAGCGAGATCAGCGTCAACGCGTCCTGACCCATGCCCAGAAGCTGCGTCAGCAGATTGATTCGCCCGGTGGTTTGTCTGCGCGCACGCTCCAGCCTGTCGTAATAGGAAGGGTCTTCGAACTGATAGAGGTCAAGCGTCGCGGCGTGTTCCATCAAACGCACGCTGGTGTGATTGGAGAAAAGATCGCCGAGCAGACTCTCCGTCAGTGAAGAGCTGCGCGCAAGGGCTTCGCCCACGAGGACGATGAGGATTTCGAGCGCCACCAATTCCCACAGTCGCGTGAGCCCCGCCGACTGATCGCGCGTCGCGGCGACCACCGCGTCGACGATCATCTTCCCGACCCAGAGCGTCGCTACGGGGACGAAGGCGCGCAGCAGACGCAGCACGACGACCCACATGGTCATGCCGCGATGCGTCTTCCAGACCAGCCTCAAAAGGGCAGGCACATAGCGCAGCGCCGCGAGACGCGCGCGCCAGGACGGCGACTCGCTTGGTTCTTCTCTTCTCCTTCTACTACTCATAACCAGG
>DATLMN010000201.1:0-11985 GCA_035537255.1 Pyrinomonadaceae bacterium
TTTCCTCCCCGTATTGATCACGTTGATATTGCGGAAGCGCGCCGGGGGACAACCGTGCGAGACGGCATTGATCTGTCCGGGCTCTCCCTTGCCGTCGAAATACGAGCCGCCGAGCCCGTAAAACTCTTTCGACCCCAGGCCATCGCAGGCAGCCCAGAAATCGGGCGTGCGCGATTGATAAGCGACATCACGCAGCAGGCCCGTCCGCTTGCCGTTTTTGATCTCCCAGAAGACCTGCCCGCCGAACTGAAAATTGTAGCGCTGCTGGTCAATCGAGAATGACCCGTCGCCTTCGATATAAACGCCGTCTTTGACATCGGCGATCAGATCGTCCGCGCTGATCTTTTGATTACCGGCGGCGGGCTGCAAGCTCACATTAGGCATTCTCTGGAACTGCACGGAGCGCCAGCTATCCGCATAGCTTGCGCCGTTCGAGCGTGCAAGGCCGATCACAGCCGCGTTGTCGCGCACGGTTTGATAGCCGACCAGCACGCCGTCTTTGATGATGTCCCATTCCGTAGTCTTAACGCCTTCGTCATCCCAGCCGCAGGTCGCCAGCCCGTTCGCTTGCGTCTTATCGGCCTTGATATTGACGATCTTCGAGCCGTACTGGAATTTCCCAAGCTTCTCGCGCGTGGCAAAGCTTGTTCCCGCGTAGTTGGCTTCGTAGCCGAGCACGCGATCAAGCTCCGTCGGATGGCCCACGGATTCGTGAATCGTCAACCACAGGTGCGTCGGATGAAGAACGAGGTCTTTGCGTCCGGGCTCGACCGGCTTGGCCGTGTGTTTTTGAATCGCCTGCTCTGCCGCGCGCGGGGCTTCACCCAGGAGATCATACTCTGCGACGACCTCGTAGCCTTTGCCGACGGGCGTGCCAAGCGAGTTGCGCTGCTCGAACTTTCCCGTCTTGGTATTGACGCTCGTGACCGTAAAGCTGGGCCATGAGCGAATCAAAGTCTGCTCTATGTAAGAGCCCTCGGTCGAAGCGAAATACTTCTCTTCCTTGGTAAAGAACATGATGGAATTGACGAACATAGGCCCGGGCGCTCCCTTGACCTTGGTCGCGGCGGCGTTGACCTTCAACAGGTAGTCCGCCTTCTCAGAGAGCGAGACTGTGAAGGGGTCTTGCTTGACGGGAGTGTTGTATTTCGCGTCCGGGTATTTCTCTACGGGCACGAGCGTGATGGGTGTTTTCTGAATCACCTTGTTGGCGCGGGCGACGGAGACGGCGCGCTCCGTGACGCGCGCGATCTCTTCCTTTTCCAGCGTGCTCGAAGCGGCGAATCCCCACGTCCCGTCCACCAGCACGCGCACGCCGAAGCCGAAGGATTCCGTGTTCGTCACATTCTGCACGCGATCCTCGCGCGTAATGACGAATTGGTTAAGAAAGCGACTGATGCGTATGTCAGCATAAGAAGCACCCTTGGATCGCGCGCCGTTCAAAGCGACATCGGCCAAATCTTTCATCTCTTGGTCTCCTGAATGAAGAGCTTTTGCAGTTTTGAATAATAACCGAAGCGGTGCCGGACAAAACGATTATACGCGAAACAGGGCGAATAGTTGCAAAGGTGAGCGCCTGAATAAATCTGCCCGGTGGCCTGTCAAGCAAGCATACGCCGCGCCGCAGGCTCATCCGGGCTCGATTCTTTGCGCCAGCCGCCGGGCCTGAAGTCCGGTTAACAATCCCTTCACGGCGAGCGTCCTTAATCAAGCCGCCTCCGTTCAAAGTTTCGCTAAGGAAGAACTCGAAATGTCTCTACGTACCGGAATCACTTTCGCCGCTATGCTCTGCGTCTTATCCAGTTTGTCGCACGGACAAACCACCGCGTCCGCCTTAAACTCAAAGGCGCTGGTGTTTATCCATGTAACCGTCATCGACGCCACCGGTGCTCCAGCCAAACATGATATGTCGGTGGTCGTTAAAGGTAATCGCATTACGGCGCTCGGTAAAACCGGAAGAGTTCGTCTTCCGGCGAAAGCAGAGATCGTAGACGCGGCAGGTAAATTCCTGATTCCCGGCTTATGGGACATGCACGTTCATCTGGGTAGTTATGAGGACGGCAAGCGTGCTTTGCCTTTGTTGATCTCTCATGGTGTGACAGGCGTGCGTGATATGGCTTCACCATTGGAAGATATTTTGCGACTCCGCAAGGAGACCGTTGAAGGAACGCTTACGGGGCCGCAAATTATACTGGCGGGCCCGATCATTCAAGGCCCACTACCTTTTAAAATGGCCTTGCTGCGTTCTGTGAGCAATGCGCGGGAAGTAATGGAAACCGTAAATTATTTGAAAAAGAGCGGGGCCGATTTTATCAAGCTCGGCGACACGCTTCCGAGAGACCTCTACTTCGTCCTGGCCACCGAAGCTAAAAGGCAGCAGATCTCTTTTGTCGGACATCTGCCCGTCGGCGTGAGCGCAGGTGAAGCTTCCGCCGCCGGTCAGCGCAGCATCGAGCACTTCGGCAGCGCGCGCTATCACGGCGTAATCCTTGCCTGCTCGACGCGCGAGACTGAACTGAGCAAAGTTGTGCAGGGCTTGTTGACGGCCGCCATGCGCGGTGATGAGGCCGCCGACACCAAGCTTTTCCGGGCTGCTCTCGTCCGCCCACTCGTCGAGAGCTTTGACGAGCATAAAGCCGCAACTCTGTTCGGGCGCTTCGCGAGAAATCAAACATGGCAGGTTCCGACCCTTGTCGCATTAAGAGATGTCTGGGATTCTCAGCGGAAGGGGATGAATGATGAAGACAGGCAGTATGCAGATAGAATGTGGCAGAGATACATGCAGATGCTTCAACTCATGACGCGAGCCGGCGTCAAAATTATGGCGGGCACGGATGTGACCCCTTACGGCGTACGGCTTCACGACGAGCTTTACTTACTGGTCACAGCTGGGCTCACGCCCATGCAGGCGCTTCAGGCCGCCACACGTAATCCCGCGCAGTTCCTTAATATGCTTGATACGCTCGGCACAATCGAAAAAGGGAAAACGGCCAATCTCGTGCTGCTCGATGCCGATCCGTTGGCCGATATTCGCAATATTAAAAAGATCAATATGGTCGTCCTCAACGGCAAAATGATCCCCATTCCGGCCAATCCACGGTAAAAGCGTTGATTTCGGTTATGCTCGATTCCGAAGCGGCCCGCGCAACGGTCGTGCTCCGTTCGAGAGCACAACTTTTTTCACTTATCATCCTGTCAAGCTACGGCAGCGCGCCGCGGCTCTCCCACTTACAGTTTCATCAGCGCATTACCAGAAAGATGCACCATGCGACTGGACAGGGCGCGCAGCCAGAGTGTAAAAGAGTTGGTTTCACCCTGGTGCGCTGATCTATTCCGTGTGAGGTGTGTTTATGCTTCGGGCAGGTATTGTCGGGCTTCCGAATGTCGGCAAGTCCACTCTTTTTAATGCGCTGACGGCGCAATCTTCGGCGCTCGCGGCCAATTACCCTTTCGCCACCATAGAGCCCAACGTCGGCGTGGTCGCCGTGCCTGACGAGCGTTTAGAGCCGCTGGCGAAGCTGGTCAAAACCACCGTCATTGTTCCGGCGACCGTAGAATTTCTGGACATCGCTGGCCTGGTGCGCGGCGCATCCAAGGGTGAAGGATTGGGCAACCAGTTTCTCGCCAACATACGCGAGACCGATACTGTCGTGCAGGTCGTGCGCTGCTTTGAAGACGAAAATATCGTCCACGTCGAAGGCTCTATTGATCCGCGCCGCGATATTGAGACCATCCAGATAGAGCTGGCGCTGGCAGACCTCGCGACGGTCGAACGACGCCGAGAGCGCGCACAGAAGACCGCCAAAAGCGGCGACAAGACGGCGCGCGCCGAACTGGATGTGCTGGACAAATTGCAGCCCGCGCTCGAAGAGGGCCACTCCGCGCGCACAGTCACGCTCACGCCGGAAGAGCGCACAGTCGCGCGCGGATTTTTTCTGCTGACGATGAAGCCGACCATCTACGCCGCCAACGTCGACGAAGCGACGCTCGCAGACCGCGAAGAGAGCGCGCATGTCCGAACAGTGCGCGAGATTGCAGAGAGCGAAGCGGCCGAATGCGTAGTGATCTGCGCGCAATTGGAAGCAGAGCTGGTCGAGCTTCCTCCGGACGAGCGAAAAGATTATCTGGAAGCGCTCGGCGTCGAGGGCAGCGGCGTTGATCGACTGATTAAGAGCGCCTATCATCTGCTCGGGCTGATGTCGTTTTTGACGGCGGGTGAAAAAGAGGTGCGCGCCTGGACAATCGGGCAGGGCACGCGCGCGCCGCTGGCCGCCGGCACGATTCATACGGACATCGAGCGCGGCTTTATACGCGCCGAAGTCGTCAGCTACGATCAACTGATGCGCGCTGGCTCGTACGCGGCGGCGCGCGAGCAGGGGTTGATGCGCCTCGAAGGCAAAGAGTACATCATGCAGGAAGGCGACGTGGTTAACTTTCGCTTTAACGTCTGAGACTTTCTACGCCGAGTCTAACGCCTCCTCAGAATTTGTCGAACTCGGGCGCTGGGCGTTAAGGCTCTCTTAGAAACTTCCGTGCAGAGGTCTCGAAGATAAGATGGAAAACACGCACACCTTCACGGTCGTTACTAGCGAAGGGCCCAAAAAAGTTCAGATAGTTCAATGCCCGGTGATTGGTGCTGAAGACGATTTTTTCTACATCCGACCGGAGACCAATGACTTCAATATCTTCGATAGCGTTGTTCAGCATAACGAGTACGGATTGCCCGATCGCATGGAGAGCCATGATGTCCTGATAGACATCGGCGCGCACATAGGCTCTTTCACCTATGCGGCATTGATGCGCGGCGCGGCCCGAGTTTATGCATTCGAGGCGCACCCGATCAATTACGTCGTCGCCGTCAGGAATCTTGAAAGATTTGGTGACAGGGCCGTGTGCCGCGAGCTTGCCGTGTGGCGTTCCGACAGCGAAGGCGAAAAGCTCTTTAACGATCCTCTGGCCAATTACAGTAAACCCAACACGGGCGGCTTCTCAGTGGTTTACAACGATTTCGGGTTGGCGGTGCAAGCGATTGGGCTCGACGAGATTCTTCTTGAAGCATCTGAGGGTCTCACCCGTCCCGTTGATCTTCTCAAGATAGACTGCGAGGGCGCAGAGTATCCGATTCTCTTCACCTCTAAATATCTGGCCATCGTAAAAGAGATGTGCGGGGAGTATCACGAGATTCCAACTAATATCGTGCCGCTACGCGCCAGAGTTAAGGGCGTCGAAGAATTTAATCGTCATTCGCTAAAGAGATTTCTAGAAGCTCAAGGGTTCGCGGTCGAGCTGACTCCGCACGGCCCTGCCGACGGCATCTTTCACGCGCGACGCAAGAGTGTGTCTCCCTTCCTTCTCAGACAGAGGGTCAATTTTTCAAATCACGTTAAGGCCCTGCCCTTCTGGAATAGAAAGCAGGAGCCTCCTCCGCAAGCTGAAGCCGAATCAAACCCCTTCACAGAATGGAAGGCCGCAGAGCCTGGACTAAACTCCAATGTGGATTGGGACGTGGCGACACCAAGAGATGTCTACTACTGTTATCGTTTATTGCTGAACAGGGAGCCTGATCCAGACGGATGGCGTAACTGGACATCGCACATCAGGACTAACAAGAGTTTGCAGGAACTGGTCGCGCTCTTTATGGATTCCGAAGAGTACAGAAACAAATCCGGGAGCAAGTGAGATATTTTGTCTGCGAGAGCGTCAGCGCGCCGATAAAGCTTTGCTCTTAATCATCAAGTCGGCGGCCTTCATTGACATTCCGTTTCTTATTTCCCGATTAAAGAATTGATCGTGCGGCTCACTCGTTGGTGCAGTTCGGGCGGAGCGCCGTAGATCACGTCTGCAATCTGGCCGCTTGAGTTGAAGATGAACATCGTCGGCACGCTGTTGATGTCGCCGAACGAGGTCGCCACATCGGGGCCGCCCATCACGACGTGATAAGGCAAGCTCATTGGCTGTGTCAGTTTGCGCACGTCCGCTTCTTCCGATTGGATACTGATGGCCAGAACTTCTACGCGGTCGCCCTGCTCGCGTTGCAGCTCTTTGAGCCACTGTAGAGTCGCGTGGCAAGGCAGACACCATGTAGCCCAGAACTCCACGATCACTATTTTTCCGTTGAGCGTTGCCGGGTCAACCGTTCGTCCGCGCAGGTCTTGCAGCCTCAGTTTGGGCAAAGACTTAAGCTCTGTCTCCGGCAGCGTGGACGATCCTGCGGCGCGCGCCGCCTGCGTGTCGCCTCGCAGTTCAAGGTCGATGACGTGGGCCAAGTCCTTCTTAAACTTTTCGTGATTGGACGGTTCAAGCCAGGGAGTGTAACGACCTTTCGCGCCGAACCAGCCGAAGTCGTCCGGACGCGCGATGAGCACATCGTTGACGAAGACGACGGGGTAACGCTTGAGGCCGAAGCGTTCGGCGAGCCTTGAAGTTCCCCAGTCCTCGCTGACGAACTCCACCTGATTGCCATAGTTCTGCACGACTTCCTTGGCCAGCAAACTTGCCGGATCGCACAAGCTTCAAGTGTAGGGCCATCTGACCAGCGTCACCTTGACCTTCGCATGTGCCGTGGCAGCGGCTGGGGGCGCAGTAGCGGCGGCGTTATTATTTCCAAGATATTGAAAATATCTCGGCAAGACCTTGTCCAGAATAATACTGACCTGCCTTGCGTCCGTTTCAGCGAGTTTGTTATCGTCAGCAGCATCCAGCTTGAGCTGCACAATCTCCCAGTACATACGCCCGACGCTCTGATCAAGTTGGCCCGCGTCTAAACGAGCTTTGACGGCGCGCGCCTGTTCCTGAAATTTCCCGGAGTCGGAGGGTTGCACATTGGGCGGGTCTAGCAGGCTATAAAGACGAGACGCCTCAAGATAGGTCTGAAGCGCGGCCACAGATTTTCCCTTGCGCGTCAGGATTTGGGCAAAATTTAGCTGCGAGTTGATTTCATTAAATAGCTCTTGTTGCTTGGTGGCATCAGGACGCTGGTATGATTTAAGAATCTCTTTTTCGAGCTCACTGATCTCGCTGTCCGGAGACGCCCCTTTCCATGATGGACTCTGAGGAAAACGCAGCCCCGCGCCCCAGTTGGCGAAGGCCAGAAGCCCTTTCGCCTCGCCGATGTAATGCAGCCCGTAGGGAACGGTCGTTTCCCTCGCGTACAATCGTCCGGCCTGATAATAGCTGCGGCTCTGCTCCTGCGCGGTCTGGACGAGCGCCCGCACCGCTGCCGGAAGAGCGTTCAGGCGCGCCTCCGTCAAACCTTTCTCTTCCTGGCTCAACTGTGGGCCAAGCAGTTGCCACTCCTTCTCGAAGGCATCGAAGCCGGCCTTTTCCAGTTCCTTCTTTGACTCTACATATTGTCGACCGGCGGCGTGGGCCATGACGGTTTGCAGGTAATAAAGACTGGCGTAGAGATAGCCGGATTTGAGGGCGCTGCGCGCTCTCTCAAGCCTTTGCAGATCGTACGTCACCTGTTCGGAGGCAGGAGCGGCTTTCAGTATGCTTTCCAGTTGGTCTGCCTGTGCGGCGATCTGCTGCCGTGGCTGTTGTCCGTAGAGCGAGGGGATTGTCAGCAGCGCCCAGCCAAACACTAACAGGCTGACGGTCGCACGCAACACTGTGTGTAACTTCATGACGCTTCTCAATCCTTACGGCCTCCAAAGCAGAAGATTTAGAAATTCGTATCAACCGCACGCAATAATGAATCCGACGAAGAACACCAAGATAAAAGCTTGGCAAAAGGTGTGCCGAAATCGGAGTGAAAGATCAAGAGTCAAAACTTAAGATGAAAAATTATGCCGGGCTTCTGTGCGTCCCGCTTTCGCAACTGCGAGTTCCCGGATACAGGAAAGGCTGAATGTATAGTCTGAAATCCGCCATGGAAGCGGATACAAATTTATGGATGGCGAATCTATTTCACACTGTGCCACAAAATCTTTATTGTCTTATACGCGACGATCAGCAATAATCTGCGCCGAGCAAGAAAGAAATCAAAATCAAGAGGAGACGTGTATGGCGAGAAAACAGAACCGCAATCAGGGAAGTTCCGCGACAGGCGTTGCCAGCGAGATGCTTAATCAGGCTTCGGGTGTGATCGGCGAGGCCGTCAACCAGGCTTCCGAAGTCACCAGAAGCGCAGTCGACACAGTATCCAGCGTGGCAGGGACGCTCGCGCGTCCTTTGACGGACACGATCAGAGGTCGCGGCTCAAGGGGCGGCAGTCGTAGCGGCGGAAGCCGTAGTCGCGGCGCGACCTCGACCGTCACCAAAGCTGTGCAGAAGGGCGCAAGCGAAAACAGGAAGATGGTCAGGAAAGGGACTAAAGCCGCGAGCAAAGTTGCCAACAAGGCCGCCAAGGCAAGCAGCACAGTCGCCAGCCGCGCAACCACAGCGGCATCCAGAGCAGCCGGGGCAAGCGGCGGCAAAAGAGGCGGTGGCAAGAGTGGCGGTAAGAGCAGCGGCGGCGCGCGCTCTAAATCAAAGCAGGGCGCTTCGGGGAAAGGCGGCGCGAAGAAAGGCTCGGGCAGGAAGGGGGCAGCCAAAAAGAGAGGCGGTAAGAAATGAACGCACTGGCCCTGTTTTTTCAGGACGCCGGGCGCGACGACTCCGGCGCTCTGCCAGCCATCGCGATCATCATCGCGCTCATCGTCGGCCTGGTGTTTTTCGTCATCTACATAGCGAGCCTTGTGTGGGTCTATCGTGATGCCGAGCGCCGTGGTAAGAGCGGGATTCTGGTCGCGCTCCTGATCGCGTTCATCTCCTGGCCGATAGGGTTGATCGTCTGGCTGATAGTCCGCGATAAGGTCTAAGCAGGCGTAGAGGGACCTAGTAAGATTAGCCCCGAAGGGGCGATAGAGTGTAGCCCACGGCGCAAGCCTTGGGGTTAGTGTTAATAAAATTGTTAGAGCCCCGTGAGGGGCGATAGATGTTCAATCTTGAGTCGCACTCAAACGTGAACATCTTTCGCCCCTCCGGGGCTCTGTTGTTTGGGTGAATGTTTTCCCCATGACTTACGTCATGGGCTATACTCTGCCGCCCCTTCGGGGCTTTTAATTCGGCCCTCTATTTTCTCTTCGGCCTTCTACTCCGCCTTGGCGGACTTCTTGGCCGCGATCCAATTATTGATTCGCGCTTCGAGCACATTCATCGGAAGCGCGCCTGCGCCCAGAATTTCATCGTGGAACTCGCGTATGTCGAACTTTTTACCAAGCTCTTTTTTGGCGCGCTCGCGCAGTTCAAGAATCTTCAACTGGCCGATCTTGTAACCGAGCGCCTGCGCGGGCCAGGAGATGTAACGGTTGGTCTCGCTCTGCACCTCAACTTCGTCGGTCGCAGAGTGATCGTGGAAATACTGCACGACCTGATCGCGCGTCCAGCGCTTGTAGTGAAAGCCCGTGTCTACGACCAGACGTATGGCGCGCAGCATCTCGTCCTGTAAGCGACCGTAATCGCTGTAAGGGTCTTTGTAGAAGCCTACCTCTTTGCCCAGCCGCTCGGAATAGAGAGCCCAGCCTTCGACGTAAGCAGTGTTCCCGCCCTGCTGACGAAAAGGCGGAAGCGTGGGCAACTCCTGCTGAATCGAAATCTGCAAGTGATGGCCCGGAATGCCTTCGTGATAGGCCGTTGATTCCATCGTGATCGTTTTACGCGAGGTCGGATCGCTGGTGTTGACCATGATGTAGCCTGGGCGCGAGCCGTCCGGCGTGCCCTGATTGTATTCCGCGCCGGAAGCGTCCGCTTCTCTGAAAGCCTCCGTCTGACGAACTTCGACCTGCGCTTTGGGCAGGCGACCGAAGAGCTTTGGCATCTCGCGCCGCATGGCTTCGACGTGCCCGCGATAAATCTCTAAAATCTGCTCGCGCGATTGAGGATGAAGCTTAGGGTCTTTCTCAATCGCGGCGTTGAGCGTCTTCAAATCCTTAAAGCCTAGCCTGGTGGCAATCTCCATCATCTCTTTTTCGATCCGCGCGACTTCGCGCAGGCCGATCTGGTGAATCTCTTCGGGCGTCAGGTCGGTCGTAGTAGAGCTTTTGACCGCCGCCGCGTAACGCGCCGCGCCGTCCGGCAAAGACCAGATGCCGGGCTCTGTGCGCCCTTTTGGCGCGTACTCGTCTTTGACGAACTTCGCAAACTTCAGATAAGCGGGATTGACGGAATCGCGTATCGCTGCAAGAAGGCTTTCGCTCAAACGTTTTTGATCGGCCTCGGAAATCTCTTTGGGAAAGCGCGAGAGCGCCTGCGCGAAAGGAGATTTGTCCGGCGCTTGATTGCCTATGCCTTCGGCCTGCGTGACGACCTTTTCCAGCAGGAAGCGTGGCGGCATCAAATTGTCCGCCATTCCCTTTCGCATCTGGACGATGTGCTGGTCTATGAGCGTGGGAAATTTCTTCAGGCGTGTGATGTAGTCTTCGTAATCCTTGACTGATGTCAGGGGAAGATAGTTTGCCAGTTGCGGGGCTTGCAGATGAATACCGGAAATCTGATTGACAGGCATCTCCCAACTCTTAAAGCGCGCGTTATCGAGCGACTCCTTGAGCTGGCGCACCATCAGGGTTTTATTCAGCGCTTCCTGTTCGGGAAAGCCTGTCGTGTCGACGGCTTCAAAGCGCGTGAGAAAATCTTTCGTCTTCGCCAGGTCTTCGTCAATCGCCTTCTGCGAAAAATCCGAGACCTGATCGTTGTAACGCTTATCGCCGAGGATGGAAGCGAACTCCGGGCTCGTCCTTAAAACATATTCCCACTGTTCGGTGAGCAGATCGTTTAATTGCTTGCGCCGCGCTTCAAGGCTCTCTGTGCCCGCTCCGAGTGAGGCCGCAAACAGATTCGTGGTCAGGCAAAGCGCCAGACCGAAGACAAAGAGAGCCTTAAACAATCTGTTCTGCGAAACTATGACTGCGCTTCGTGCTCCGCTTTGATGCCGCAAGACGGGGCGAAAAGATTTCCGCGAGAAATCCATCATCATCTTCTCCTTAGGATTATAAAACTTTTTGGATAGTAACCAGCGTGGGACAGGACAAAGCGAACCTGTAGAGGCTTAATCTTCAGTCCGCCTGAAAGATCAAGGGCTCGCCAGCTTTTATTTTGCCGCAAGCCCTCATCTTATTCTTTTACCACCGAGACATCTTAACCGTCAGACCCTTCATTTTAAAAGAGCGCGCACACCGACCAGCAACAGATAGACGATGGCGATGACGACCGCCAGCTTGATGAGCGCCACGGCAAGCCCGAAGACAAACCCGACCACGTGCAAAGTGATTCCGGCGGCGGCCAACACAAGCGGCACGCCCACGACCAGAACGAACAACCCTAGAAGAATAATCCCGGCGACCCTGACTGCATCTTTCGCTTCTTTCATTTCCCACCTCTGAATGTTTCAAAACTCTCACGCCGCACCCTGCTTTGACTGACCATATCAGGTCGCCGCGCTTCTCCTCCATATACGCAGAACTTACGGCGCGCGTTCCGCCTAAGATTTCAGCCTTTTTGACCTGCCAGGAGAGTCCCACGAAAGCCAAGGATTGTGTTAAGCTCGTTCAGATAATTGTTCATCAATAAAGGTTACTAAAGCGGCTCGCCTTCGCTCGCTCCAAGCCCTTTTCGGGCCGAAGTAAGCCACAGGGCCGCCGATTAAATTTTGCTTTATGCCGCGCCGTACCGCAAAGACGCTTTTTAATGAGCCGGAGACCGAAGAGCTTTCCGGTGAGATAAGCACAAGAGCGCCGCTGGCCGAGCGTATGCGCCCGCGCACGTTGGACGAGTTCGTCGGCCAGACACATCTGGTCGGCGAAGGGCGCGTGCTGCGTCGCCTGATAGAGGGCGCTGCCGCGCTGCCCTCGCTTATTCTGTGGGGCGCGCCCGGCACTGGAAAGACTACGCTCGCGCGACTGCTCGCGGAAAAAAGCGGCGCGCGATTTATTCCCCTCTCCGCTGTCTTCTCCGGCGTCAAGGATGCGCGCGCAGCCATCAGCGAAGCGCGCGAGTCACGCCGCGAAG
>DATLMN010000202.1:0-7443 GCA_035537255.1 Pyrinomonadaceae bacterium
TGTCGGCGATTTTGAAACCGTGCTGCTCGGCCTTCGCGATCAACTCCTGAATCGTCATGGTGGGCGGCACGAGCGAGAGGGGGGAAGGCTTCTCTTCGAGCGTCTCCGGCACGCTCTGTGCGCGCGGCGTCTCCATCGGCAAGTCTGTGCCGGATTCGCGCTTCATGTGGTTGAGAAAATCTGTGAAGGTGACCGCGCCCGTCAACTCGAAGCCCACTTCGAACGCAGGGCTGTTGCTCTTCACGATCTGGAAGACGCGCACCACTTCGCCGTCGCGCTCTTGCAGCGAGACTTCGACCATGATGTCCACGAAGTATTCCAACCCGCTCGCCGTCATCGGCAACACGCGCCCGACTTCGTTATCTTCCTTCGACTCTTTCCCCTTCGCCGGAATCTGATCCACGATCACGACCGACTTGCCGCTCTCGATGCACAGGCGACGCAGGACGCCTTGCAGGATCATCTGGTCGGCGGCGAGTTCTTCGGCGGAAGGCTGCGCGAGCGGATCATTCGTGCGTTCGCGCACCGCCGCGACCATCTCGCTGTGCTTCGCGCTGAAATAGCTCGCCCACGAATCGAGCGCGAAGCAACCGTAGTTCTGCTCCTGTCCTTCGCCGGAGAGCGCCCAGTCGATGAACTCGGGCAATTCGTCGGGGTGTTCGATCTCCAAGCCGTCGAAGATCGTGCCGTTGCCGCCGAGGAGGCGCGTCTTGCGTTCCACGTCGAAGATGCAGAGGCGACCGAGTCCCGCCTCGGCCATGCTGCGCACGAAATGGCTCTTACCCACGCCCGCGCCGCCGCGCACCGCCATCACCAGACGCTGTTGACGCGGACGGCGACTGAGCGGATTAACTTTCGGTTTTCTTGTGTTGCTCATCACTAGATGCTCCTTCAATGTTTCTTCTTTTAGGGTGACGGTTGGTGCGTGTTCGCCCGCCAAAAACTTTTTCACAGCGACCGCTCTCGGGAGTGCCTATCCTAAAAAACTTCAAGCAGCACTAGAGCGTTTTCCTCGAAAACATCGGCACTCTAACATGTTTCAGGCGCGAGTGCAACAATATTTCACAGATGAAACAAAAGTTATTCAGACCTGCCACAGTCCGGCGCGGCGCGCGGGTTGGCCGTTAACTTTGACAAAGCGTGCAAGAAAAGTTTTTATAAGGAGTTAAATTTTTCTCGCAGCACGAACTAGCGGATAGTTTCATCTGGTAGCAAAAGAGAGTTTATGGACGTCCACGAAAACATACTCGGTCTCATCGGCAACACGCCGCTCGTCAAACTCAACCGCATGACCAAAGGCATCAAGGCGACGGTGCTCGCCAAGATGGAGAATCTGAATCCCGGCTACTCCGTCAAAGACCGCATCGGCATCTCTATGATCGAGGCGGCGGAACGCGAAGGCAAACTCAAGCCCGGCGGCACGATTGTCGAAGCGACTTCCGGCAACACCGGCATCGGCCTCGCGCTCGCGGCGGCGGTCAGAGGCTACCGCTGCACGTTCGTGATGACGGACAAAGCTTCGGTCGAGAAAGTGCGTTATCTCAAGGCGCTCGGCGCGGACGTGGTCGTCGTGCCAGCATCGGCCAAACCGGGCACGCCGGATCATTACGTCTCCACGGCGCAGCGCATCGCCGCCGAGACGCCGAACTCTTTTTATCCTGATCAGTATTCTCATCCGGCGAACCCCTTAGCGCATTACCACACCACAGGCCCGGAGATTTGGGAACAGACCGAAGGACAGATTACACACTTTGTCTCCGGCATCGGGACTGGCGGAACGATCTCCGGGACGGGACGCTTTCTCAAAGAGAAGAATCCTAACATCAAGGTCATCGGCGCAGACCCTTACGGCTCGATCTTTAAGACCTTCAAGGAGACGGGCCGTGTCATAGAGGCCACGCCTTACCTTGTCGAAGGCATAGGCCAGCAGACGCTGCCGGACAACGTTCACATCAAATACGTGGACGAGGTCATCAACATCACAGACCGTGAATCCTTTGAGCTGTCAAGACAATTGGGTCGCATGGAGGGAATATTCTGCGGAGGCTCGACGGGAACAAACGTGGCGGCGGCGCTTCGCGTGGCGCGCAATCTTGATGAGACTGCCGTCGTCGTCTTTATCGTTTGCGACACGGGTGAGCATTACCTGACCAAGTTTCATTCAGACGAGTGGATGAAGGAGAAGCGCCTGCTTGAGCCGCAGAAGATCACAGCCGGGCTGATCCACGAGACGAAGGGGCAGAACTCTCCGCGCACCCTGATCACCGTCACACCGACGGAGCGCGTCGCGGACGCCCTGGCCAAGATGAACGAATATGATTTGACGCAACTGCCCGTGCTCGAAGACGGACGCGCGGTCGGCTCTCTGCGCGAGAATCGCGTGCTCGCCAAAGCCCTGGGCAATCGCGAGCTGCTCGAATCACCCGTCAGCGAATTGATGGAAGCAAGTTTCCCTGTACTGGACGTGGATGCCAGCTCGGCCGAAGTGATTCACCAACTGCAATCGAGCCCGGCTGTTCTGGTCGAAGAGTACGGGCGCATCACTGGCATCATTACACGCCACGACGTACTGGACACGACGCCGACCGGAAATACGCGCGGCTGACGCGTTCGTCAGAGAGGGACTTTGGTTTAAATGTACAGGCTAAGAAGCATGACGTTTCTTCTTCCGGTACGGGATTCTTCTTGAGAACCGGCTTACGGGGCTTTGATGAAATAGTTCAGTTGACGATGAAAGAAATGCTATTGAGGCGTCGGGTTCTATGAGTAGTTAAGCTGCGCCGCGCTTACACCAGACAACCGTATATCGCCATAATAAGTGGCGTTCGGCAAGAGCTTCCGGTAAATACTGTCTGCACATTTCTCTCACCTCGGCAATCGTCAGATAAACTTCTCCCTGACCATGTTCGGCCCAAGCTTTACTTACCTCTCCTGGCATTCGAATGTGACCTGTTTTCCAGAAGCGCCTCGCAACGCTGACCGGATATGCCAGCGCGCTCAAGCTTCTGTCAACGATCCCGTCATCCGCGACCAGATCATGTATGATGAGCACTCCGTTTGGCTTCAGCGCATTCTTCATCTTTAGTAATGCCTGACCTAATGGAAGATGATGAAGCGTGGCAATTGACACGATACAATCATAGGCTTCGGCGGGAAGAGAAAGCCGCATAAAATCACCGTGCAGATATTCGATATTTTTGTAGTTCGCTGATTGCGATTTAGCCAGACGAATCATCTGCGATGAAAGATCAAGGGCGACAACGCTTCGCGCACGAGAAGCCAGTAGCCGCGTGAATTCTCCTGTCCCGCATCCAACCTCCAATGCGTTTTCAGCGTCGGGTGGAATATGGTGTGCGAGGTGATTATGATAAATATCGCCCACACTACCATGACGCTCGGTCAGCAGAGCGATTCGATCAAACTCCTCACGTATTTGATGTGTTGACGTGCTCATACTTTGTCAGCGGCATAACGCAATGATTAACCCGTATCGAGCATAAAGCATTCTACCTGATTTACAGAGATAACGATGGAAGCCGAGCTAACCCGCGCTCGGGTTCAATGAGTTGTTATTCGCCTCATCCATTAACACATCTGTCAGCCGCCCATACTGATCTTCAGCTATAGGCAATAAACCATAAAGATATCGGATCAGCCGTAGATGATCTCCTGTAGCGGCATTTATCCTGATCGAGTGTCGAATATCTCCTTCAGCTAAACAGATCGTACACTGCCATCCGTCTGTAATAGGCTGCTGGGAATCTTCGAGCTTCCAAGCGCCTATTTTCTTCAACATCTCACGTATCCGCGATGCTTCGTCAGCGTCACATTCTCTGGTTAGCTTAATCTCCTCGCCCTGCTCAGGTGAACGAGTCCTCAAAATATGGCCGCCCCCCGGCGAGAACGTCACCCACATCTCACCTCTCCCGCCGTGTGGTAAGTAATGATCCTCCACAGCACAGATCAGTGTCTTATTTGGAGCAGATGAGATGGCAGCGGCGACCTTGTCCTCCAAGTCCTGCCGTCGGTCCGGCTGATTTCCAGAGATAAGATTTTTTAGAAAGCTACTGAGGCCCATACCCGTTAAGCATAACTCCTTAATCTACTAAGCATTCTTTGCCTTCAATATAGCGCTCAGAATCTTTTCTCTATTCTTGTCGTCGAAGAGCGTGTAAGCACCATCTGTGACTAACATGTACACCACCGCACCCCGTCGCCTGACCCCCACTCTTATTATTGTTTTCGAAATCATATGGCTGCTCATTTCCGGAGTGGCGAGACGCTCCTCGTAATTCGCCAGATATTGCTTTACTCGGTCTTCGGCACGCTCTTCCGTATCATAAGCTTCTCGAAAGAGCCAATAACGAAAGTGTGTTGCGGCTGACCTCCTCCATGCGCGCACACTACGCAGGCGGACGAACATCCTCGTCGAAGGTTTGTAAGCCTCTGCATCACGACCCTCCAACGAAACTACCTGCTCATCATTGCCAAATGGCCGGTCTGTCACTTCGTACCCTATCGTGCGGACGGATTGAGCAATGGCTGCCCGAATCTTTGCCTCATTGGCTGCGGCCAGAGAGGCCTGACCGCTGCTCCAGATAAAGAGCATCACGGCTAAGGTCATTAGTCCACAGAGACGTGCCATCATCTAAAGAATATCCTTCCTTGAAACTCCCTTTACCCCCGCTCCGATTAGCGAAGTGGTATTACTCTAAGTAGGCGTCCTAAATGACGCATTATATGATGTCAAAGCCGACGCCTGATCTTTAAATTCAACTTTAAATCTTAGGAAACATCTCCATGTTATCAATTGTTCGGGAACGATGGCCGCGACGTTCTTTCGTAGAACGTGACCTTGAGGTTTTCTTCGAGCGAGAGGGAATCCGTTGCTTTGAATCCCTGCAAATAATCCTCAGGCATAAATGTGTCAGCGCCCTCTACGGAGAGCGGAACTTCTGTGACGATCCAGCGCTCTATATCGTTTTGAAAGGCGCGGAAGATTTGCGCGCCGCCGATGACGAAGAGATCGCAGGCTAGATATGGTTTGAGGGAAAGCACGGACTCGCGGTCTCTGAGCGTAATGACGGACTCTTGCGCTTCCACCTCCGACGACCTGCTGAGGACGATATTGAGCCTTTCTTTCAGCGGTTTTTTGAGAGAGCGCCAGGTTCTTTGGCCCATCACGCAGGCATTGTGAATGGTCTGCGCCTTAAAGAATCTCAAATCGGCAGAGTAATGCCAGGGCAGTGTTCCGTTCCTGCCAATCGCTCCGTTTTTATCCACGGCGACAATGCCGATGATCGCCATCTCTTCTGCTCTCGCTCTCTATCGTTTTGAGAAAATCCGCCGCGAGCTTAAACCGCGACCGGCGCTGCTATCTTGCCGTGTGATTTATAGCCGACCAGCTTCAAATGCTCAAAGCGTGCGGCCAGCAGCCCTTCCAGACCGCGAAGCTTTGCGTCCTCGTCCACGATCTCAAGTCGCGGCTGTGGCAGAGGCTCTCTTGAGAGAAGCTCATGAACCTGCTCCAAGTGATTCTGGTAGATGTGGTAATCGCCGAGCGTATAAATGAACTCACCGACCTCAAGCTCGCAGACGTGCGCGATCAGGTGCAGGAGCAGCGCGTAGGAGCTGATGTTAAAAGGCACGCCGAGAAATGCATCCGCCGAACGTTGATAAAGCTGGCAATGCAGCGTGCGTCCCTCTTCAACCTTGAATTGAAAGAGCGTGTGGCAAGGCGGAAGATCGACCATCTCGCTCTGTGCCGGGTCCCAGCCCGTGACGATCAATCGTCGCGAGTTCGGATTGCTCTGAATATTTTCGATGAGGCGCGCGATCTGATCGACGCCGTCTCTAGCAGGATAGTTGCCGCCGAAGGATCGCCAGAGATAACCGTATATGGGCCCAAGGTCGCCCTCTTCGCGACCGAAGCGGCGGGTGTGGGCTGCGTCCGCCCACTCAGCCCAGATGTCAACGCCTCGCGCGCGCAAGTTAGCCTCGTTGGTATCCCCGGATAGAAACCAAAACAATTCTTCAGCAATCCAGCGGAAGGGAATACGCTTGGTCGTGACGATGGGAAAGCCTGCGCGCAGGTCAAAGCGTGTTTGATAGCCGAAGTGACTGATCGTGCCGACGCCCGTCCGGTCGCGGTGCTCTCGCCCGTGTTCTAGAATTGATCTGAGCAGGTCTTGATACTGTTTCATGTGGTCTGGGAAATCGCGCGCAGGCTTTTGATCTCTAAAGCTCGCTCTAAAGTTAACCTTTTTCCGGCGCTTTTTCCACTTTTGTAGGTTAAGGGAAGATTCGATAATTGAGTATCCAGTGTATTGAGACTCACCACAGAGACACAGAGACCACAGAGATGAGACAGTGAGTCGAATGTCACTCCTTCCTCTGTGTCCTCTGTGCCTCTGTGGTGAATACCACCTTCCATAAAGCTCAATTTCAAACTGACCCACCACTGAAACCTGAGACGTTTGGCCCGATCTATGATAAATTGCTCTGTCTACACTTCGCTTTGTATCAAACGTCCGTCTAAAAAGAATGACCGTTAATTTCGGACTGGTGGCACAGACGCGCTCGCGCCACCGCAAACAGAGGATAAGGATGATGCTCAAAAGAATTCTCAGCCTGATTGTTTTACTCGCGCTGGCGGCAGTAGCCGCTTCCGCGCAGCAACAGCCCACGCCACCCAAGACACAGCTTAAAGTCGGAGACCGTGCGCCGGACTTTACGCTCACGGACACGGAGGGCAAGCCCGTCAAGCTCTCGGATTATCGCGGCAAGAAGAGCGTCGTGCTGGCCTTTTACGTGCTCGCTTTTACAGGTGGTTGAACGAAGGAGTTGCAAGCGTATCAGTCTGATATTGCTAAATTCAACGCCACCGAAACGCAGATACTGGGCATCAGCATGGACAGCTTTGCCGCCAACAAACGGTTCGCAGAAGACATCAAAGTGACCTTCCCGCTCCTGAGCGACTGGAAGCGACAGGTCGTCAAAGACTACGGCCTGCTGGACGAACAGAGCGGCTACTCGGCGCGCGCCACCTTCGTCATAGACAAAGAGGGAATCATACGCCACGTAGAGCAGGGCAGAACCGCCATTGACCCCAGCGGCGCTTACCAGGCGTGCAGCATCTTTAACAGAAAGAAGGCTTGAGGTCGGAAGAACCGGAAGAGAAAAGCGAAGGTAGTTTAGCTTCGCTTTTGTCTTCCATCATTGTCTTTGCACACCTGCGCTGCTCCGCTCTAAGCGCTCGATCTCACGGTGCAGAGTTCTTCGCTCAAGCAGCAGTCGCAGGAAGAGGCCGCGCCGCCTGAGCAAGGTGAGCACTGCCCTGTACCAGCCGCGCATATCATAAATCTCTTCGATGGCGCGCATCGCCACGTACCCGCACACGATCACCAAAGGAAAAGCCAGAAAGGCCGCGCGCCATCCGAGCCA
>DATLMN010000203.1:0-12259 GCA_035537255.1 Pyrinomonadaceae bacterium
CGCCAAAGTCAACTTCAATATCAAGCTCATATATGCCTTGAACAATACCGCGCAGATTATGAGCAATGACTTTGCACAACATTTCGTCAACCTGCGCCGCGTTAGCCTGACCACGGAGACGTTTGCCAAACTTTCTCTTCTCTCTTTACGAGTACCTTTATCACATGCATGGATTCCTCTAAGCCGTCGCGGCCATCTGGTAGCGCCCGAGCTTGAGTTGCAGGCCGCGACGCGTCAGACCCAGCTCGCGCGCGGCGCGCGTGACATTGCCGTCGTGCCTGTTGAGCGCCTCGGCGATCATGCGTCGCTCAAGACTTTCGACGGCATCTGTGAGCGAGAGATTTTGCGGGAGGTCGCCAGAAGTCGCAAATGATAAGGTGGGCGACGAAGCAGATGATTCAGGCGTCGAGACAGAGACACGGCGAAGCTCCGGCGAGAGATGATCGTGTGTGATGACCGTGCCGTCCTCTGCGCGGGCGACGATGCGCTGAATCTCGTTGGTCAATTGCCTGACATTGCCCGGCCAATCGTTGACCATCAAAAGGTCTACGGCCTGCGGTGTAATCTCTATGTCGCGCCTCCCGAACTTCGCCGCATAATGCTCTACGTAGTATTTAACGAGCGCCGGAATCTCAGACCTGCGCTCGCGCAGCGGCGGGACTTGCAGGCGTATGACGTTCAAACGATAGTACAGGTCTTCGCGAAACTGTTTTCGCTCGACCATTCCTTCCAGGTCTGTGTTGGTGGCTGCGACGATTCGCACGTCCACTTTGACAGGGCGCTGCTCGCCAAGCGGCTGTATCTCGCCCTCCTGAA
Organism: Pyrinomonadaceae bacterium; assembly: GCA_035537255.1. Lineage (GTDB taxonomy): Bacteria > Acidobacteriota > Blastocatellia > Pyrinomonadales > Pyrinomonadaceae > DASQYE01. Next base: position 817 of record DATLMN010000203.1, read on the forward strand.
GAAACCTCAACAGCTTAGGCTGCACATCCAGCGGCAGATCGCCCACTTCATCTATAAAGAGCGTTCCACCCGCCGCCGCGCGTATGACGCCCGGAGAGTCCGCGACCGCTCCCGTAAAAGCGCCGCGACGATAACCGAACAGATAGCCCTCGGACAATTCCTTAGGCATCGCAGTGCAGTTGAAAGGCACGAAGACCTTCGCAGAGCGCGACGAAAGCGCGTGAATAGCGCGCGCGACCAACTCTTTACCCGTCCCAGATTCTCCCGTCACCAGCACCGTCACGTCCGAAGAGCGAATCTTGTGCATCTCCTCGACCAGGAGCGTCATCGCCGGACTGGAATGAATAAAGCCCGGCAGGGGACTAGCACCTGCGCTTCCGTACTGCGGCTTGCCCTCGCCGATGCTGCGCGAGTGCTCGCGCAGAGCGCAAAGGTCTAAGCCCATCTCCGCCACGCGCAGCATCGTCTCGACGGACTCGCCGCCAGCCAGCTCAATCGCCGTGCGCGGCGAGACGAAAAGTATCGCGGGCTGCGCGGCAGTGACCCGCAGGCGAATCACAGCCGCGTCATTCTCCGAAGCGACGCGCTCTCTTTCTTCGTTATCGCGCGCCTTGGCCCAACTTTCTGCAACGCGCGAGCCCTCGCGTTCTGCAAGCCCCTGCGCCACGACGACCTTGTATTGATCTCCCTCCGTGGGCTCAAGGACGAGGACTCTGCGCGCCATAGTCTCGTGACGGATGAGGGCCGCGAATTCACGCAACAGCAGCTCGCGCGAGGCAACGGCCTCGACCATTCTCAGGATAAAACGCTGCGAGCGCGCGAGAGGCTCGGCCACAACTTTCTGAGGGGCGTGGCGTCCGAGCGCTGCCAGCGCATCCTCTACGAGCTTGAGGTCTAGACGCGCGCCAAGCTCACCAAATATCTGTGCGGCGGTTGCAAGCGGCTCGGCCGCGCGCTCCGGCTGCGCCACGGCGTATGCGCAACCCAGTTCGTAGTAGGCGCGCGCGCTGCGATAGCGGTCGCCCAGGATTTCGTAGATCGAGACGCTGCGACCAAAGTGATGCGCGGCCAGCAAGGCGTTATCGCGCTCGATGGCGAGCAGACCCTGAAGCCTTTGCGCCTCGCTCGCAATCGCCATGTCTGCGACCGAGTCTTCGAGCGAATCCGTTACACGGCGCAGCAGCGCGGCGCACGCTTCCGCGTCATGCTGGCGCAGTCGCGCTTCGGCCAGCAACAAATTTGATTCGCAGAGGGCTTGACGGTCGCCTATACGCTCGGCCAGCGCCAGGGCATCGCGGCCCATCTCTACTGCGCGCTCGACCTCGCCCGCCGCCAGATGGCAGCGCCCAAGCGTGCGCAGGGTCTGTCCGGCGTACCACTCGTTGCCGTTCTCCGTGGCGAGCTTGACGGCGCGCTCAAGAAGTCCACGCGCGTCCTCGACCTCGCCGCGCAACATACGCAGCTCGCCCAGAGAGTCCAAGACCATAGGCACTTGCGTGCCGCGCTCGTCCACCTCGAAGGCCAGTTCCAGCGAGCGCTTTAATGCCTCGTGTGCGCGCTCCCACTTGCCTATGAGTGTGAGGTTGATGCCCAGATTGTTATAGCCAAGCGCGGCGTTCGCCCTGTGCTCCGTGCGCTCGTAATACTTGATGGCTTTTTCTAGATGGCGTATGCCGTCGTGCGGGCGGCGCAGAAACCAGCAAGCGCCGGCCATGTTGGCGTAGATTTTTCCCAGCAGGTAAGGTGCTGAACGATTGCCTATGAGCTTGGCTGCTTGCTCTGCGTATGTCAGCGCGGATTCATAACGTCCCTGCAATGTATCCAGGACGGCCAGCCCGCTGTAGCTTTCGGCCAGCCCGCGCCAGTCGCCCGTGAAGCGATAGTGCTCAAGGGCCTTCTGCGAATGATCGTGCGCAATCGAATACTCGTTGATGCTGCGGTAGATGCGCGCCAGCGCCGAATAGATCGCGCCGCGCTCAGCGTCCGCACCCGTCTCAGGCGCGTCGCGCAGGGCAGCATTGAGAAGCGCGATGGCCTTCGGATAATCGCCAGTGTAGTTCAGGGCGAGCCCAAGCTGCACGCGCAACCGGATGTCTGTTTCAGGGTCTAATCCGCGCCGCGCGTCCGCAGACTCGTACATCTGAATAGCCGCGAGCGAGTCGCTAAAATGTCCCTCCATCGCCCGCGCCGTAGAGAGAAGACAGCGCGCCTGCGCCTTTAGCGTCTCGTCATCGCGCGCGTGCTTGATGAGGTCTGTGAGCTGTTCTTCGGCTTTACGCGAGAGTCCGCGATCAAGGAGGATACGCGCCGCGTCGAGTCTGCCAGTATTCGCCGCCTGAGCGCGCGCAGAAGCAGTCTGAGTGGCCGGACGCGCGTTCCTTTCCGGCTCGTCTCCAAGAGATATGCGTGAACGCTTCATCCTTTAAAGGCGTGGGCGGTGCACGGGAGCATCTTCCTAGTCCGCTGCGGTTTTACCTTGGCTGGGAGGGCTGGCGGGATAGACGGTGCCTTGGCCGCCCGGCTCACGATCTTTTAGTTCGTCAAGCAGCGTGGAATTTAACACGCGAGCGCGTACGCCGTCCACGACTAACGCGTTGGTAGTGAGTCGATTTGAACTTGAGCGGGAAGAAGATGGCGGTTCACCACAGAGGCACAAAGAACACAGAGGGGGCACAGAGAAATAGATTCAAGCCTCTGTGTAACCTCCGTGTCCTCTGTGCCTCTGTGGTTAATCTTAAATTGAGCCGGATGCTCAATTATCCATACCAGCACACCACCAGCACGCCCGCTTGCTGCCTTGTCATCAATGATGATGCGCGCTCTCGTATTCGTCCGCTTCCTGCTTGGTGCGGTGCATTGTGCCGTCCGCGTGTTCGGGCGGCGTGTAAACAGTATAAAGCTTGAGCGGCCTGTCGCCTTTGGCGATGAAATTATGGCGCGTGCCGCCGGGCACGACCACGACGCTTCCCGTCCGCACAGCGCTGCTTGAGCCCTCAATCACGGCTTCGCCCTCGCCGTCGACAAAGGCCAGAACCTGATCGATTCCCTCGTGCGTCTCTTCGCCGATCTCTTCGCCAGAAGGGATAGACATCAGGACGAGCTGCGAGCGCTCCGTGGTAAAGAGCACCTGACGAAAGTTCTCATTCTCGCGCGCCAGGCGCGTCACATCTTCTGCATAAGCCTTGCTTGCCATCTTTTCCTCCATCTTTTTCATTCTCCTTCCCGCTTCCTTTAATCAAGAACAATAATTATTATTGTTCAGCCCGCAAAAAAAATTACCGGCGGCAGTCCCGGCATTGGCCCAGAAGCTCCAGGCGGTAATCCTTGACGGTGAATCCCGATCTGGGTTTGATCTGTTTTAGTAGCTCTGTGCCGGAGGCCGAGTCCAGATCGCGCACCTGTCCGCACTCAAGGCATCTGGTGTGGTAATGATGATCTGTACGAATGTCGTAGCGGGCTGCGCCGTCGCCGTATGTCAGCTTGGAGGCCGCGCCGCACTCCACCAGTTTTTCCAGATTCTTGTAGACGGTCGCTAAGCTGAGCCTTGGAAGTTTCCGCTTGACCGCCAGATAGACCTCTTCAGCCGTCGGGTGATGCTCCACCTCGGAGAGATAGTTAAAGACTGCCGCGCGCTGGCGCGTCAAATGAGCGCCGCGCGTATCCAGCTCTCGACGCAGCCTCTCCGTCTGATTCGTCTGTCTCTTCTCAGCCATCTTCAACTTAAGCCCTCGATTACCTGCGCCTGAAAATAACCCACCCGCCGCCGAAAGTCAATAGTAATTATTGATTTCGATTTAGCTGAAAGAGACGGCATGTGGAAACGCACAGGCGATAAGGCAATATCGCCTGTGCGTTTATATGTAGAGAAAGAGTTGGCGCTCGCTCAACGCTTAGTTTCGTAATAGGAGAGCGGTTGTCGTTCGAGGCCGAACGCTTGCGGGTTTTCGCCTATGATCGCGGCGGCGAAAAATCGTGGCACGTAATGAACGTTCTCTTTCTGAAAGGTCTGGTCGAGCCTATCGCTGGCGGCCGTGAGAGCGCAGATGCTACAGGCCCTGTTCCCTTCGTTGACGAGCGAAGATACGTCGCGCTCGACCGCGCCCTCGCCACGATTGTAAGCGAGCAGGGCGAGCGCTTCCTTCATCCTGTCTGCTTGAAACCGTTTGAGATTCTGCGCGATATAACGCGCTGCGGCGTCGGCGGATTTTTCCACGTCGGTCAAGTCCTGCGCGCTCAGGCCAAAGCGCTGTCCGGTCTTCGGCAGAAATTGAAACATGCCGATAGCGCCGACGGAGTTGGGCTGCTGAATGTTGACGTATTCGGATTCGATCAAGGCTATGTAGAGACCCATCAGAGGCGAGACGCCCTGCGTCTTAAATGCGTTGATCAGGACGGGCGCATTCGTTTGCCCGCGCTCGAAGACTAAACGCGCATCGCCTTTCCATAAACGGTCGCCGCCGTTATTGCCTATGCGTTTGGCGTAGTGCTCGACGAACTTTTGAATCCCCGCTTCAAAAGCGGGCGTGAACTCGTACTCAGTTCCAGACATCTGGCGTGCGAGGCGTCGCGCCTGCGCAGAGATGAACGCCCCGCGCTCAGCCTGCGACATCTGCTGGTAAGTCTTCTCCACTGTTTGCGCTTGCAGCAAAGACCCCCCGCTCAAAGTCGAAGAGATGATCAGGCCGCACAGTAAAAAAAGTATTCTCTGGAATTTCATCGCTTGCTCCTCACATGTTTTTAGTTTTTGAGGCGCGCTGCCACACTCGCTTGGGCGCGCCTTCCATCTTTAATAAGCGAGAAACTGATGGAAAAGTGTTCACCAAAAAGAAAATAATTTTCGCCTGAAGTAAAGAAATTTTTTAGTCATTGGATGTGGTCATGCCCGTCAGGAAAGATGTTAGAATCCGCGCTGGCCCAAAGGCTTTCCGAAGCGCTTAGGGGAAGAGCTTGTATGACGACGATTTCGCGGCACAGCCTGACAGAGCTGCTGCAAGAATGGCAGCACGGAGACAAAGAGGCGTTGGATAAGCTGACCCCTCTGGTCTACGACGAGTTGCGTCGCATCGCGCATCGTTATGTGCGGCGCGAGCGCGAAGGCCATACGCTGGAAACGACCGCGCTGGTCAACGAGGCTTACCTGCGGCTGGTCGGCCAGCAAAAAATCGAGTGGCAGAATCGCGCGCACTTCTTCGCCGTCACGGCGCAGGTCATGCGTCATATCCTGATAGACCATGCGCGGCGTCGTCACTACGCCAAACGCGGAGGCGAAGCTGTCCATGTCTCGCTCGACGAAGCTAATGTGATGAGCCGCGAGCGTGCCGCCGAGCTGGTCGCGCTAGACGAAGCTCTCCTTGAGCTGGCACGTTTAGACCCGCGCAAAAGCCGCGTCGTCGAATTGCGTTACTTCGGCGGCCTCAGTCTGGAAGAGACCGCAGAAGTGCTGGAAGTTTCCATCATGACCGTCCGCCGCGACTGGCGTGCCGCGAAAGCCTGGCTCTATAAAGCAGTGACGAGTGGCGAGTGACAAGTGACGAGTTAAATACTTGTTCTTGCTCGTCACTTGTCACTCGCCACTATTAACTATTGATATGACTCCTGAACGATGGCAGAGGGTGGAAGATGTCTTGCAGCGGGTGCTCGATTGCCCGCCTGCGGAGCGCGCGGCGTTTCTGGATGAAGCGTGCCGTGGCGATGACGAGTTGAAAAGGGAAGCGACAGAGTTGGCCCACGCCTTTGACAGTGCCGGCGATTTTATAGAGCAGCCAGCTATCGCACAGGACGCGCGCATCCTCGTTAGTGATCCGGCGGACATCAACGTCGGACGCAACATTGGCCCATATAGGATCGTCGAGAGTCTGGGCGCGGGCGGAATGGGCGAAGTTTATCTGGCGCACGACCGACGACTCTCTCGCTCCGTCGCCTTAAAGATTCTGCCAGGCTATTTCGTCACGGATGACGCGCGACTGCTTCGCTTTCAGAGAGAAGCGCGCGCCGCTTCAGCCTTGAATCATCCTAACATCCTCACGATCCACGAAGTCGGAGAGGACGCGCACACACATTTTATCGCCACGGAATTTATCGACGGTCGAACGATTCGCGCGCTGCTGGCGACTGATGCGTTCACGTCGCTCGCAGAAGTGCTGGACATCAGTATCCAGATCGCTTCGGCTTTGGAAGCGGCGCATCGCGCAGGGATCGTGCATCGCGACATCAAGCCGGAAAATATCATGCTGCGCACGGACGGTATCGTCAAAGTTCTGGACTTCGGGATCGCCAAACTGTTGGAGCAGCCTGCATCTGAGTCCTCAACGGAAGCTGCGGCCAGCATCAAAGTCCAAACAGAGGCGGGCGTCCTGATGGGCACAGTCGGTTACATGTCGCCCGAACAGGCGCGCGGGCTGTATGTAGACGAGCGCACGGACATTTGGAGTCTGGGCGTCGTGCTTTACGAGATGCTCACCGGGCTCGCGCCCTTCAAGAGCGCCACGCGCATGGATACGCTGGTCAGCATTCTTGAACGCGCGCCCGCGCCGCTCTTTAAGCTGACGAAAGATGTGCCGCCGGAGTTGAAGCTTTTACAGGAGGTCGTCAGTAAAGCTCTCAGTAAGGAAAGAAGCGAGCGGTATCAGACTGCGACGGAGATGCTTGCCGATTTGAAAAGCATCAGGCGCAGACTAGACCTCATCCACGTTGATGCCACGCTCGAAGGGCAAGACATGCTGGCTCTGGTGCGCGCCCTGGATAAAAGGGAACGCTCGGAAGAAGAGACTGCGGATTTCGCACACCGTCCGCCCACGGCAGCCGCGCACATTTTACCCGACACGAATCCTTCGACTGCGCAGCCCGAGCAGACTAAGCATAGTCGTGCTCTGGCGTTGCTGCTTCTGGTGGGGTTGCTGTTGGCTGGGATAACAGGAACGCTTTTGTACAGGCGTGCGGCTGCGCGACGCGCGGCTAATGCGACGGCGAATAAACTCTATACGCAGATGAGCGAAGCGGAGCAGCTCGCTTTTATAGACGCGCAGGAGCAGCGTATCTCTGCGATGATGGGCGAGCATCCGGTCAAGCTCAACGAGGAAGCGTTGCGCGCCATCAAGCTTGGCGTAGACGCTTACGCGGCGCGAGCGGACAGCGCTGCGACGGGGTACGGCAGGGACAATCTGCGCGCCGTGTACGCGCGCGCAGAGCCCTTTGTGCCACTCATCGCGCGCTCATTTGCGGCGCGCAAAGTTCCCGTCATCGTCGGCATTTATATACCGATGGTCGAGTCTGAATACGAGACCTGTCTGGAAAACGACATCGGCGCAAAGGGCTTGTTCCAGTTTCTGCCGAAGACCGCCAGGCAGTACGGCGTAGCGCACGAAGAGATGTGCGACGTGGAACGTATGACGCCCGCTGCCGCGCACTACATCGCTGATCGCATGGCGGAGCTGGGCGACGATGCGCAGAGTATGACGCTCGTCATCTTAAGCTACAATCGCGGGCCGGAAGGTGTGCGCAATGCTTTGCGCCAGTTGAGAAATACGGAGAACTATCAAAGAAATTTCTGGACGCTTTTTCGTCACCGTGACAAACTGGACGAGGTCTTCAGAAGAGAGAACGCCCGTTACGTCCCGCATTTTTTCGCCGCCGCCATCGTCGGTGAAAATCCGCAGAACTTCGGCTTACAGATCAAACCGCTCTCGGCCCAGGCTGAGACAGCCGCGCTCGCAGGCCCTTAATGGAGAGCACGTAAGACAAACGACGCCGTACTAAGTTGACCTCTTTGAAACGCCGCTCATGATGTCACATCATCTGAAAGACGAAGAGGAATAAAGCGATGGGTTTTAAAGAAGACTTCGTCAGGGAAAAGCTCTTTCTGCTAGGCTTCGCCTCCATCTTTATCGGCGTGATGATCTTCTTCGGCGCGACGCCCAGAGGCGTGAAGGCAAACGCCATCGGCGCGGCGTGGCCCGCCACAGCCATCTTCCTCTGTTTAGGTCTGGTGCTGCTCGGAATCGACCGCTATCTGAACAGATAAATATTTCCTCAGGCCGAAGTCTGTAAGCGAAGCTTAGCGCCAGTCCGGTGGTTCTGCGGGTGGGACGTAAGCGTCTTGCAGTTCCTCCGCTGCCTTTTCTTTGAGCTGACCTGAGCCGGAGTTGATGGGCCCAAGCTTGCGCCCTAGCAATCTTCTGAAAACCGTCTCCTGACCGTGTGCGTTAAAGGCGCGCTTCGGTATGACTGTGATCATGCCTTTCCCGTAAACCAGCACGTAGAGCTTCTCGTTCTCCATCGCACTGTTGTAGAGACTCCAGTCCAGACGCGACTCTATGCGCTCTGTCCGAAAGCCTATGCCGTCTTCCGTGAACTCTAAAAAAAATTCGTCCAGATGTCTGCGATCGTTGCGAAAACGCTGGCGCGGCAACACGAAAAGGAGCGCGGCCACGAAAGAGAAAAGCACAACTCCGACGCTTAGCAGAAAGAGCGAAAGTACGGCCTCGTTGATCGCCGTGAAGAAGACCAGACCCAGCACGAGCAGGATAAAGGCCGTCACAAAACGCAGTATGATTCCGGGTTGGCGCAGCATATAAAGACGCGACGCCGCGACCCACTCTTCCTCCGCAAGCTTGAAATGCAGGTTGACCGATTCGGACATGACGCTTTCGTCCCTCTCCAAACAGAAAAACAGTTCAGGTATTGCTGACGCTGATCAGTTGATCGCGCTCGTTCGCTCCGTGCTCCGCGCTCGAAAGAATACCGCTGATGCGCATACGGAATTCGTCCGCGTTGCTGGCGTGACGCAGGGCTTCTTCGAGCGTAATCAGTCCGGACTGGTAGAGATTGAAAAGCGATTGATCGAAGCTCTGCATGCCGTACTGCGTACTGCCTGCGGCGATGGCCTCGCGTATCTGCGAGGTCTTCTCTTCGTTGATGATGCAATCGCGAATCAGTCCGGTCGCGATCATGATCTCGATGGCGGGCACGCGGCCTGCACCGCGCGCTGCGCGAACCAGCCGCATAGAGACGACGGCCTTGAGAATCCCCGCGAGCTGTATGCGAACCGATTTCTGCTGGTGCGCGGGAACACTTGAGACGATGCGCGTGATCGTCTCCGTCGCGTCCAGAGTGTGCAAAGTCGAGAGCACCAGATGGCCAGTCTCTGCGGCGGCCAGAGCCGTCTCAATCGTTTCGTAGTCGCGCATCTCGCCGACGAGTATCACGTCCGGGTCTTGTCTGAGCGCGCCGCGCAGGGCTTCGGCGAAGGAGCGCGTATCAACATCCACCTCGCGCTGCGAGATAAAGGAGCGCTTGTCGCGGTGCAGAAATTCTATGGGGTCTTCGATGGTCACGATGTGACCGCTGCGCGTGGCGTTGATGCGATCAATCATCGCGGCGAGCGTCGTAGACTTGCCTGAACCTGTCGCGCCCGTGACTAGGATAAGCCCGCGACGCTCGTCCATAATCTTTTCGATGACGGGCGGCAGACCAAGCTCAGAGCTGGTGCGTACCTGATCCGGGATGACTCTTAAGACGATTGAGACTGTGCCGCGCTGCTGAAAGACGTTGGCGCGAAAACGGCCCACGCCCGGAATGCCGTAGGCGATGTCCGCTTCGTTGACCTCTTTAAAACGCTGCTTCTGTCTATTCGACATCATCGAAAAAGCCATGTCGAGCGTGTCTTCCTGCGTCAAGCGCACGGAATCGACGACGGGGCGCAGCTCTCCGCCTAGACGCATAAAGGGGAACGCACCGGCCTTGATGTGCAGGTCGGATGCGCCGTGCGCAGTGACGTTTCTCAACAGGTCATCAATTTTGACTGTCATAAGGGGGACGCTTCATGAACCTTTCCGCGAGAGAACAGGGAACGCAGTCGAGGGGCAGTGGCTAATTCTGAATATCGGAAGAATGTGCGGATGCTTCAGGAGGGAAGACCGAACAAACGGAGAGCTTTCCTTGCGGGCTTTTTGTGTAAGCGCCACCGGATGATTAAAGCCCGGCACACGCTCCGCACTCATCATAGCCCGCGCGGACGGCGCGCGTCAACGATTTATCAAAAGCGGCAGTGGTTCAGGTTGAAATTGGGTGTCATGGAACTGACAATTCACCGCAGAGACACAGAGCGCACGGAGGAAGCACGGAGGTTTGAGTCAGATTCAACTACTCTGTGCCCCCTCTGTGTCCTCTGTGTCTCTGTGGTGAGTCTCTGGTGCACTGCATACTCTATAATCCAAAATGAATCTCTACTTCAAAAGCGCCTGTAATGAACATAAAATAAGGGAAGAAGGATGATGAAATGATTCCTTCTTCCCTTATTTTAACGGTTTCTTTTATCGTCAACTCTTTTTAGTCGGAGGCCGCCGCGTGGTAATTCACAGCGGGCTCGTCCGTGCTGGCCGCACTCGTGGGAGTCGCGTCTGTGACGCGCGCTTTACTGTGGCCGTTGTTGTTCGGTTGCACTTCCTGCTTCTCTTCGTTGACGTAGGTGAGCCACGGGCCGGGCGCTTCGCGTTCGCCCGAAGTGATCTCGAAGAAGACCTGCTGAATACGTGCGGTGATTTCGCCACGTCGCCCAGTGCCGACAGTGATGCGGTCGACGGCGCGTATGGGTGTGACTTCGGCAGCCGTGCCCGTGAAGAAAAGCTCGTCTGCGACGTAGAGCGCCGCACGCTGAATACTTCTCTCTTCGACAGGGATGCCGAGCCCGCGACAAATCTCTATAATGCTGTCACGCGTAATGCCCGGCAGGATAGAGGACGAAAGCGGCGGTGTCACGACCTTGCCTTCGTAGACGAGGAAAATATTTTCGCCCGAGCCTTCAGAGACATAGCCGCGATCATCAAGCGCGATGCCTTCGGCGAAACCGTTGAGGAGCGCTTCCATCTTAATCAACTGCGAGTTCATGTAGTTCGCGCCGGATTTAGCCATCGCGGGCATGGAGTTTGGCGTCAGGCGATTCCAAGTCGAGACCTGCACGTCGACGCCCTGCTCTATCGCTTCATCGCCTAGATATTTTCCCCAGTCCCAAGCGCCGATGTAACAGGCCAGCGGGTTCGGAAAAGGATTGACGCCGAAGGCCGGATGCGCTTCGTCCAGGCTGCGAAAGATGATCGGGCGCAGATAGCATTGTTCGAGACCGCTGCGACGAACCAGCTCAGCGGAGGCGGCGCACAACTCGTCGCGCTTCCACTGGTGATCCATGCGATAAATCTTGGCGGAGTTCAAGAGCCGCTGCATGTGTTCCGTGAGTCGAAAGACGGCCGGGCCGCGCTTTGTCTTGTAACAGCGTATGCCCTCAAAGACGCTTGAACCGTAATGCAGGACGTGCGACATGACGTGGACGCGCGCATCATCCCACTTGATAAACTGGCCGTTGTGCCAGACTTCGGCGGCGATACGTGGGGTCGTCACGTCTTTTACTTTGCCGTCTTTTGGAAACATTATTTTGTTCTCCTTTGGAACT
>DATLMN010000204.1:0-8119 GCA_035537255.1 Pyrinomonadaceae bacterium
TCAAAGCTCATTCCATAACATACCAGCGTCTTTCATCATCAACAGTCTTAGATATGCTCAGAACAACCCTATAGGCGTGTGTGTATCATGAAAATCACTCTCACTTTGACGCTCTTAATGACCCTCTTCGTCGGCGCTTTCGCACAGTCCGTGCCTCGCGGGGCGGCTTCTACGGCTGGACTTCCCTCCGGCTACTGGCCGCTTGAAAAGAGCCGTACGATTCTGGATAAGACGCAGCCCATACGGCTTGCTCCGGATTTGTCGCATTTGAGCGAAGGCGAGCGCAGGGCCGTGCGTCCTCTGCTTGAGGTGGGCAAAATCTTTCAGTCCATTTACGAAGACCAGCGACACGCGCAGGCGCTCTCATCTCTGAGCGCTCTGCAACAGCTCGACCGTCGAATGAATTCTTCCGCCGAGACACAGAATCTGCTCACGCTGTATCGCCTTAATCAAGGGCCGATTGCCAGCACGCTTGAGAATCAGCGTGAGCCTTTCCTGCCGGTCAGGGCCGTTGAGCCCGGAAAAAACGTCTACCCGCAGGGCGCTACGAAGCAGGAGATAGAAGCTTTTCTGGCGACGCATCCGGACAGGCGCGACTCCATTCTTGACCCTCGCTCGGTAGTGCGCCGTATGAGCGCACAAAATTTGCAGCGTGATCTTTCAAAGCTGCGCCAGTATCCGGTGCTGGATACCTTGCACCCGAAGCTAAAGCGGGAATTAGAGAGACTCGTCTCCGAGCGCAACGCGAAAGGCTTTTACGCTGTCCCTTATTCCGTAGCGTACAGTGATGAGCTTGTACACTCGCACGGGCTGCTCAACGAAGCGGCCGACGCTCTTCAAAAAGATGATGAGGAATTCGCGCGTTACCTGCGCAATCGCGCGCGCGATCTGTTGTCGGACGATTACGAATCCGGAGATGCCTCGTGGGTGACGGGTCGCTTTAAGAACCTCAACGCGCAGATAGGCTCTTACGAGACCTATGACGACGAGCTGTTCGGCGTCAAAACCTTCTTTGCCTTCAGCCTTTTGAGCCTACGGCAGCAGGAAACAACAGAGCTGCGAAAGGCCATGAAGGGCTTGCAGGCATTGGAGGACTCTCTGCCCTACGAGCATCACAAGAAGGTCAGAGAAGATATTCCTGTCGGAGTCTATGATGTGATAGCGGATTTCGGTCAGGCGCGCGGCGGCAACACGGCCACCATTCTGCCCAACGAGAGCTATCTTGCGCGCCGTTATGGCCGCACCATCCTGCTGCGCTCGAACATCATGCGCAATCCGGATATATTCGGCTCATCGTCGCGCGCATGGCAAGCAGCGGTCGCTCCCGCACACAAAGACGAGCTGACTTCCGTGGGCAATTTTTATCGCATTCTCTGGCACGAGATCGGCCATTACCTTGGCGTGGATTTGACCAAAGATGGTCGAGACCTGGACGCGGCTTTGCTTGATGCTTCCAGCCTGCTTGAAGAGATGAAGGCAGACCTTGTCTCTTTGTACGTCGCGGAAGCGCTGCACAAGCAGGGCTATTATACCGCCGCCCAGCTACGCGAGCTGTACGCGGGCGGCATCAACCGCATGCTGCAAAACAACAAGCCGCGCCGCGACCAGCCCTACAATACTATGCAGCTCATGCAATGGAATTTCTTTCTGGAAAAAGGAGTGCTGCGCTTTGACACGCAGACGCGCAAGCTCAGCATCGGCTATGACAAATATCATGAAGCCGTGGGCCAACTGCTCTCGAAGGTGCTGGAAGTACAGTATCAGGGCGACAAGGCCGCCGCAGACCGCTTTATAGAGCAGTACACAAAGTGGGACGAGAACCTGCACGGCGCAATCGCAGAGAGCATACGCGATCAGCAGCAGTATCGCTTTCGTCTATTCAAGTACGCCGCGCTGGATGAGTGAGCCGATGAGTGAGTAAGAGCGCAACTGTCATTAAAGATGTAAGAGCATAAAAGCGGTGCTTATTCAGGGAAGCGCCGCTTTTATCTTCTCAGTCTACGTTTGAGTTTTAATTCCGAACCCCGCGCGTCCGTTCTGTTTACTCTTAGTGCTCTTCATTACGCTCTTGATATGCAGTGACAGCCTCTATCGCCCCTTCGTGCATCCTCTCGGGTCGGACGTAGAGCCAGTGTTTCTCGAACTCTTCGTCCGTCATCGACGGTTGGACGGCTCTCTCTTTACCCTTTAGCCATTGCTCTGCCCATTGCCGCAACTCTGCGTCGCGATTGAGCGCCATCCGCGCCGTGTGCATATTTATAGGCTGGCTCATTAAATATATTTACCTTTCCGTGCTTCGAAGTCCCCGGCGAATAACTTGCTCTGCGAATAGCTTACTAAACGCGTGTGGTTTTTCCCTTCACAGCAAACGGTAGAAGACGACAGTGCTAATCAAAGAGCCATCGGCGCTGACAGCGTACTGTGGGATAATTCCGGCGCGCGTGTACCCGTATCTGGCATACAGCTTCTCCGCCGTGCAGCCCTGTTCCGTGTCGAGCACCAGCAGTGTTCGTCCTGCCGCGCGCGCAGCTTCTTCGATGCCGTTCATCAAATTGCGCGCGATCCCACGCCCCCTGGCGCGCGTATGAACGAATAGCTTCTGCACTTCGGCTCGATGCCGCGCATTCTGCTTCGTGGCGAGCGCAAGCTGAACAGAGCCCGCCACTTCTCCTCCGTCTTCGCGCGCAATGAGCAGGATGCGACGGCCCTCTGCGACCTCATTTAAAGTTTCGAGCCAGTATTCTTCGGCCGTCTCATTTGACAAAGGCGGGAGAAAGCCCAGCGAAGACCCGCCGTTAACAGAGTCCTGCAAAAGAGCAATCAACTGGGGCAGAATATCTCTGGCCTCTTCATCAGATAGGCGTTCGACTTTGCACATCGATTCGTATTTATCGCAATCTCCCAGACTATGGGCAAGCCCGCTCACTCACCTCTTGCTGTCCCGTGTCGAACGAGCCGTCGGGTGCGCGCCTACTAATCGGCAATCCGTGCTGTCCTTGTGATGTCTTCGCCAGCGACGAGCAGCAGCTCATTGCTCGCTCCCCGCTGCCGACTTTGACGATAGGGCTTGTACTCGTCGCTTTCATAGAAAGCAATCGCGGCATCTCTGGAAGGCCATTCGAGAAGAAGAAATATTTGCGGCGACGGGCGCTCGCCTTCTAACTTTTCGATGTTGGGCGTGCGCGCAAGGTATTTGCCGCCGCGCCGCTCAATCATCTCCGTAACGTTTTTGACGTAGTCTGGAAGCCAGCTCTGGTCTGTGATGTTCAGTTCTGCCACACAATAATATTTCATCTTGCTCTCGTATGCCTCGTTGCGGGATTCCCGATTGACGCGCTCTTTGTACAACTCGCTTCTCCCCAGCTCGTGAGCAAATGGGCTTTGCTGAGATTTCTATACACCATGGCTTTGACATTCTTAGTCTTGTTATCGATCTCGACTTTCAGGCAGAGCCTGTAGTTGGTGCCTGCGACGACCTGAATCTCAGCGCGCTCGATGGAGATCAACTTGATGGAAGTCGCTTCTTTTCGCCCCGCTTCACCGACGGCGTAATTAGCCGCCGCGACGACCTCCGCATCCTTAACGGGGGCCTCTTTATAATCGCCCGTACGCTGCGCCTGGACTGCATTGACGCAACCAAAAACACCCGCCAGAAGGACGAGCATGATACTGATCTGCAAACTCTTTTTCATTAAGAATCTCCGGTCTAGATGGAATCTGAGAGAGCTGTTTGAGCACAATAACATCACCGCTTTAGATTCTAAAAGCGGAGCGTATGGATTCAAGCGGTCGTCCATGAAACGGACTCCGAGTCACGGACGGCCGATGCATATTATGACATCAGGGGTGCGCTCCGAAAGAGTTGGAGCGGCGGCCTTCCAAACGTTTTCGACCAAACGTGGCGCGCGTCGCGCGGGGCTTGCGAATCTGTCCGGCCTCTACCCATTCATCATAAGAATCATCCCATCCGTAATAATGTATCAGAAATTCTGAATCCTCTTCGTCCACATCTATGATTCGTCCCTTGAACCAATCGCCGTCGGAGCGAACCAGCACGCGCTCGCCTATGCGCGCGTCGCGTTTTCTCTCTGCGCGGCTCAGAACAGTCTGCGGGCTAAAGTCTCCGGTCGTGACAAACACTGCGCGCTGCCGCTCTGCAAAGGACATATCTTCTCTGACCTGCTCGGCCATTTCTCCGAGCGTCACCTCGCCATCGTTGTTCGAGTCCTCATAAGATTTGCCGCGCAATGCCGCGAGCAAGCCTTCCGTAAAAGTCCATTCGGCGGTCGAGACCTGATCGGACGAAGCGGAAGTAAGCACAGCATAAGAGATGCGCGTGGTGCGCTCCCTGACGGCTTCAACCAGCGAGCCGGAATAACAGTTGTCCAGTGTGAGAAAGGCGTGCGAGCCCTTGAAATAACGCTCTATCGTGGCGGGGATAGAGTTCACGCGCCACCCTTGAACGCCTTCGTCGCCCGCGTCGTAGCTCGCCAGGTAAGCGTCGCTTTCATCATCATCGTCCGGCCTGTAGCCGTGACCCGTGTAATAGAGGAACAGCCAGTCGCCTTCCCTCGCGCGACTGAGATGACGCGCAAAGGCGCTCTCGATCCTTTGGGCCGTCGCCTCTCTGTCACGCAGGTAAACGATCTGCGGCGTGGGCACGCCCTGTTGGCGAAAGAAGGAGACCAGCTCGGCATCGCGCCTGTTCTCCTGCGGAAACGAATCGAACATCTCTTCGTGCTTAAAGCGCAGCGCGCCGACGACGAAGACCCAGGTTCTCTGCGGCTGCCAATCGCGTTCACGCGCGAGCGCCCCGGCAGGCGTCACAAACACAAACCCGTACAGCAACATGATCAGCGAAGCCGTACCCGCAAGCCGCCGGTTCAACCGGCTCAATAACCTTGTCATTTGTCTTTGATCTCTTTTCACATCGGACTTCTACCCAACGGTCTGGACTGCACGCGCACGAGATTTTTGCCTGTGAGCTTTAAAAGCGATGCAGGCTTTCCTAAAGTTTCTGTTTTGGAATCCGACTTTCCGGGCGCTCTAGCAGATGCCTTTTATGTCCAACCGGAGGTATGATAGGAGCATCAAAACGGGACTTGGCCGCTTGCGGATAAAAACTGCGAGGACTATTGCGGCGAGCATAAATTTTTTGGTGATGATGAGAATAATAAGGTCTGTGTTCATGTTGATTCGACGTTTTTCAGTACAGCTTGCCGCGCTGGCCCTACTTTTTGTCCTGCCCTCTTTCTTAGCGTCGGCGCAAGTGGACGCGCAGACGAGGGCGACCAGCGATGTCGTCATCATTCTGCCTTTCGAGAATACTTCCAATCATCTGGAATATAACTGGGTGGGCGAAAGCTTCGCCGATTCGCTCTCCGAATTGTTAAGCGTGATGCCCGATTTGATCGTCGTCTCAAGCGACGAGCGCGAGCTTGCTTACCAGCGCGTGCGCCTGCCGCAGACGACTCTGCCCTCGCGCGCCACCGCCATCAAACTGGCGCGCGAAGCACGCGCGACCATGATCATCCTCGGAACTTATAGCATCACTCCGCCGCAGGGTGATTTGCCCGCTGGGTTACATGGCAGCGCGCGCGTTATCAAAGTCAACGAGGGACGATTGATGGGCGAGCTGATGCCGGACGGTCGCTGGGCCACGCGCGAATACGATTTTGGCGGCGCGCTCTCGACACTGCAAAACATGACTGGCCGTCTGGCCTATCAGGTTCTCTACCAGCGAGACAAGGCGCTTCCCTTCTCGCAGAACCAGTTCGTGCAGCAGGCCACCAAAGTTCCGCCCAAAGCCTTTGAGGCTTACGTCAAGGGGAAGCTCACGCCTGACACGGACGCGAAACGCGAGAACTATTTTAAGAACGCTCTGAAATTTTACGCGGACGCCAATGCCGGCGCGGTCTACCCGCAGCCTGCCTTTGAGCTGGGACACTTTTATCTCAGTCGCAGGGATTGGAAAAACGCCGCAGAGTATTTCTCCAAGCTACAGAAGAAAGACCCGCACTATGCCGAAGCGGCATTTTATGCCGGGCTCTCCTACTGGCGTTTGAGCGATCTCGATCAGGCGCTCGGAGTGCTTGTGCCGCTCGCGACAGAGATGCCCCTGACGGGTGTCTACAATAACGCTGGCGCGATCTCCATACAGGCCGCGCGCGACGAGAAGAAGCAGGAAGAGCGCGCACGCCTCCTCGATCAGGGCGTAAAATTTCTGGCGCGCGCGGCCGAATCCACCACCGAAGATATGATGGTGCGATTTAACTACGCCTACTCGCTCTTCCTCAGCGGCAAGTACTCGGAAGCCGCAGAACAACTGCGCCCGGTCATCACGGACAATCCGAAGGACGGCCAGGCATACTTTCTTTTCGCCAAAGCCTTGGAGCGTATGGGAAGCACTGAACCTGCCAACGCCGCAGACGATCAGGCGCGCCGCTACCTACAGGTCTATGCCAAGTGGCAGACCGAGTGGCAAAAGTCTCAGACTACGCCCGGCGTCTCGCTTCGCCTGCGCGATTCATTCAATCGCAGCGACTATTTCGAGGCCGCGCGCGAGCGCAAAGAAGAGCCCATCGCCGCCACCAACACGCAGGACTTATTAATCAAGGCGCGAGAGCTTTATCAGGCAGGACGCGATGACGAGGCTCTGCCGGAGTTGCGTCGTGTCCTGACGATTGAGCCTATGAGCGCCGAAGCGTATCTTTTGATCGGTCGTATCAATCAGCGTCGCGGCGATCAGGAAGCAGCCATCAGCGCCTTGAAGACGGCCATCTTCTGGGATGCGAGGATGATCGACGCGCATGTGCTGTTGGGCAGAATCTTCCTGGAGCGCGGAGACCGCGCGATGGCCGTCACCTATGCGCGCAGCGCCATGCAGATTGACCCGAACAATCAGGACGCCATCGCGCTGCAACGTCAGGTCGATACTGGCGGCAGGTAAGCACAAAGACGCAAGCACAAAGGCGAAAGGCAAAAGTGCAGGGCACGCGCGTTCTCACTTTTGCCTTTTCCCTTATGTTAGA
Organism: Pyrinomonadaceae bacterium; assembly: GCA_035537255.1. Taxonomy (GTDB): domain Bacteria; phylum Acidobacteriota; class Blastocatellia; order Pyrinomonadales; family Pyrinomonadaceae; genus DASQYE01. Next base: position 7,032 of record DATLMN010000204.1, read on the forward strand.
ATAAGCCTCCTTAATACTTGCGACTCTTCGTTGATCTTCGCCGTGATCTGCGGCGAGATTTTTGTGCATGATGAGTTTGACCGTCGCTTTCACGACTCTCTTTCTGGCCGGTCTGTTGATCGCAATCATTTGGGTCGCGGCTCTGTCCAGGCATAAAAAAGCTGCTACCGATAGGCTCGATCTCATCGCGGCGGTCGCAGTGGTCGAAACGACTTTGAAGCCGGAAGGCTCCGTGCTGATTCGTGGCGAGTTGTGGCGCGCTCGATCACGCCAGGGCGTTTGCCTGGAACGCGGCCAGACGGTGCGCGTCGTCGGCGCGCGCGGCCACCTGCTCGAAGTCGAGCCGGCCCTTTAGTCTTTCCTCTGTCATGTGAGACGCAAGGCTCTTGCGCGTCCTACCGGTGATCTTGAGCAAGCTATGGCGACGGATTCCGACAAATACGATGAGCAGCTTGAGCGCGAGTCCCGCCACTCCGCTCTAGAAGAATTGAAGCGCGACGAGCGTCGCCCCGCCTTGATTCTCTTAAGCGCGCTTCTGCTGGCCGCCATCTTCTTCGCCTTAGGCATCATGGTCGGGCGCTGGACGACGCAAACAAAAACACAGACGCCTGCGACCCAAACAAACGCGCCGCCACCGCCAGCTTCAAACACCGCGCCGCCTCAACAACAACCCTCGAACACACAGGCGGCCACGTCACCAACAGCGTCCACTTCATCACCAACACCCGCACGACCGCAGGATCAGACGCGCCGCTTCAGTCTGGTGATAGAAAATCTATCGTCGGAGAGGGCCGCAGAGTCTCTCGTCAAATCGCTCGAACGCATGGGCTACAGGGATGTGCGCAGCACGGCGAAGACGCAAGGCTCACAGTTCTCTGTTCTCGTCGGCCACTACACGCGCGAGGAAGCAGAGGCGGAGGCGCGCAAGCTTCGCGACAGGGGCGGCCCGCGTCTCAAAGATGTGCGTGTCAGAGAAGAGGCCGATGGCGCGCGTCCCTGATTCGGAATTAATTGTTCGAGATCGGTAGACGAACTGCCTTTGCATCCCTCGGGTTTATATCTAATCAAATCCTTTTTCCAGAAATAAA
>DATLMN010000205.1:0-3651 GCA_035537255.1 Pyrinomonadaceae bacterium
TTTGAGCATGCCGACCGAAGAGCGCACAGAGGGTTTGCGACGTGCTTTCATAATTCTTTAGTGACGAAACAGCTTTTTTGAACCGGACGCGCGCGACAGTGCCCTGAATGCTACGGACAACGCACACGCACCGCCTGCGAGTAGATCAAAGGTCGAGAGTTCCGGGAGACAACTAAGTTCTAACAGCAAACTCTATATTCAAACCCGCGCGGCGACGCTTGTCAAGGAGGCCACATCTAAGGCTCGCGCGCTGCGCCGGAGTTATTCCATAGAGTACGGCTCAAGCCGCCTGCTCGTCAGCGGTCGGCCCGTACACGGACGGTAATGGAACATCCAGCAGGCGAAGATAAACAGAGAGTTGGCCGCGATGGTGAATGATGTGATTAAGCGCGACGAAGCGAATCACCGCCAGGCGCGGCATCTCGAAAATCACATGCTCGCCGCTCGTATAACGCCAGGGGGTGAGCATAAAACCCTCGTCCGATGGCGTCTTTAACAACTCAACCGCGCGCTCGATCTTTTGATCGAATACTTCCAGGATATTTGCGACCGATTCGGCTGACGGCGACTCCGCTTTGAGCTCGTCTGCGTCTAGGGCGTCCTTGGTCAAAGCTCCGACGAGCATGCCCGGAAGATTCGCTATGTGCGCCGCCAGTCGCCCGAGCGTCATGGACTTCGCGTGCGGCTGCCAGGCGAGCCTGTCCTGCGGAACTCTTTCGAGCAACCTGCGCGTCGTCGCCGCTTCGTGCTGAAGCTCCGCGATCATCGGTTCCATCAAGTTCATAAGTCTCCTTCCGGTATCAGCTCAAAAACTTTATAGCCAAAGAGCCAACTCTTTAACACGAGCCTCAGGGCGTCAACAGCGCGTAGAGTGTCACGCCTGTGACGAATGCCCCCAGATAAATTGCGACGAAGGCGAGGATGGTAAAAAGCGCACGCACGCCGCGCGTCTTAAACAGATAATAAAGCATGATGAACGGCCAGGCGATGTACAGAAACAGCCCCATGTCGAAAACCCACGAGACCCCGTGCCGTCGACTATCCTTTTCGAGCCACCAGCCGATAATCCAGATCAGTCCGAGCGGATACAGATAGATATAAGTCGCGGGCAGCTCAACGTCGCGAGAGAGATAAAAGCCCGAGATCATTTGTGTGATGACCAGATAGATATAAAGTAGCGCCGTCGGCGAAGTGAGTTGCGAGAGGAGGTTCGTCATACTTCACCTAAGATTTTCGTCAAACGGAGATGGCGAAGGTCGAAACCGAGCAGCAGCCGCAAGCACAAAGTATTCAAGCAAACCGGCGGAAAGGTTTCTTAAAAGAGTTGCTTCCGTGAGATTCTGCTTGAAGGATGCTTTAAATCACGTTTAGGCGATCAATTCCGGTCGGCGAACATCGCATTCAACAGACTCACCACATTATCTTTTTTCGACTTGGAGAAGACGACGCGGCCATCGGTCTCTTTGGCAATCTTTTCAAGGAACTTTATGGCTTTTTCTTTCTGGCTCATACGAATCATTCCGCCCTCAGCATCCAGTTCTTTGACGAGTCCAAAAGCATAGACTTTGATGCCGCTCTCCCTTAGCAGCTTGATAAGCTGCTTATCCTTGATCGTGCTCCCTCTATCTTCGCCATCCGTGACCAGAAATATCGCCTTGTCTCCAAAGGCATCTTTATCCTGATCGACTTTCGCATTTAATTGTTCGGCGATGTAATAAATTGCATCATAAAGCCTGGTCTGCCCGCTCGTGATCGAAAGAGTATCAAGGTAATTCTCAATAAGATTCTTGTCCTGACTCCACTGCACGCCCGAAGAGATCAGGGCCTGCGGGAATTTTTTATCGTCCGACTCCTTGAAATTAAATACCGAGACGGGGCCTCGTCGATGACTCAGCTCGACAACTCCTTTACCGAGGAACAGCACGTCGTCAAACTGCGACCTTAAAGAACCCGTGTTATCTATCAGGACGGCGGAGGCAACTTTCTTCTCTGTTTGGGCCAACCCATGACTGCACGAGCAGAGGATCACCAACAGGGCCGAGAAAAGATAAAAGCCAATTACTTTTAGCAAGGGCGCGCTCCTGTACCGTCTTAAAATATTGAGCTTGAAAACCGAAGCGACATAAAATTTCTTCATCGTAGATTTGCGGTACAGCTACGCACTAGAGATTGCTGGACAACAGTGTGACGTACTGAACGTGCAGCCTTTAGCTGATACCCTCTGTCGCTCGTTGAAGATCAGTTAACGATTAGAGCGAGTCGCCGCCGCGAGCATAAAGCATTCAGGCAAACCGGAGAAGCGAGTTTCGAAAGAGATACTAGGGGCAGATCGCTCGAATAATTTGTTGGACGGGCTTCAGGCGGCGACCTCAACGTATTCGACCTGGCTGCTGGGCTCTGGAATCGGCAACCCATCTTCGCGCATGCCACGCAAATGTATCTCAATAACCTCGCGGATTTGTTGTTCGGTTTCTTCGATTGTTTTTCCCGTCGCGACGCACCCTAACAAATCCGGAACGTACGCGGCGTAATTATTTTCCGCCTTTTCGATAACGATGGCGTATCGCATTTATGTACTCTCCTTAATTCTTTAAGCTAGAGAGTTCGCGCACATGTCAGTTGCGGCGATCAAGGTCGTAATCGCGCAGGCGGCGATAGAGCGTGGAGGGCGAGATGCCCAGAATCTCTGCGGTCTTGGCACGATGCCAGTTGGTCTGTTCGAGCGCGGCGAGGATTTGCTGGCGCTCGACCTCGCGCAGAGAGGCTGGCGATGATGAGGCATTAAATGAAGCCTGACCGGCCGCGCCGCCGCTGCTTTCTGCGCCGGAGGCAGCGCCCGGTTGTTGCTGTGTGAACATGACGGGCGCAGCCGTCGGGCGCGCGACTTCCGGCGGCAGCTCAGAGAGCGTGATGCGATTATCGTTACTGAGAAGCACTGCGCGCTCAAGACAGTTGCGAAGCTGCCGCACATTGCCGGGCCAACCGTAGGCGCGAAGCGCAGAGAGCGCCTCCGGGCTCAGCTCTATGGGATTGGCGGCGCTCAGTTGCTGCAAGAGGTGCTCTGCCAGCGGCTGTATGTCTTCGGGCCTTTCGCGCAGAGGCGTCAGGGAAATCTGGAAGCCGTTGATGCGATAGAGCAGGTCTGCGCGAAACGTGCCGTCCGCGACCACTGCGTCGACGTTGCGATTGGTCGCCGCGACGATGCGCGTATTGACTTCGACTTTGCGCACGCCGCCGACGCGATAAAAGGTGCGCGTCTCTATGGCGCGAAGGAGTTTTGCCTGAAGCTGCGTGGGCAGCTCCGTCACCTCGTCCAGAAAGAGCGTGCCGCCGTCTGCCAGCTCTATCAATCCTAGCTTGCGACCCTTAGCGCCGGAGAATGCTCCGGCCTCGTAACCGAACAGTTCCGATTCGAGGAGCGATTCCTGAAAGGCCGCGCAGTTGAGGTCTATGAACGAGGCGTCGGCGCGATTCGATAGACGATGAATAGCGTGCGCGACTAGCTCTTTACCCGTGCCGCTCTCGCCAGTGATAAGCACGGATGCTTCAGAGGGCGCGACGCGCTCTATCAAACGCACGACCTCGCGCATGGTGTCGGAGACGGAGATGATCTCAGGCGTCGGCGATTGACGCGCGAGTTGTTCGCGCAGG
>DATLMN010000206.1:0-8690 GCA_035537255.1 Pyrinomonadaceae bacterium
GACAAGGCCGACACGGCAAGACTCGAAAAGCTTCTCGCCGACTGGAAAGCCGGAAAGATGTAAGCGAAGTTCAGGCACTCTGAAAATTAAAGCCTGAATCTTTCTTACGTTAAGATGTTTCGGTGTTCCAACGTGGGTCGCAAGTCAAACAGATGGCGGAAAGAGCGCAGAGTCGCGATGAGCTGAGCGAGCGTTTAGAGAAAGTGCGTCAACGCATACGCGAAGCTGCGCTCCGTGTAGGGCGACAGGAGAATGATGTCACGCTCATCGCCGTCAGTAAGACGCACCCGGCAGCTCTGCTCAAACTCGCCATCGAGGCTGGCGCGCGCGACCTCGGCGAAAATCGCGTGCAGGAGGCGGACGCGAAGATCACGGAGCTTGGGCGCGAAGCGGCGCGCTGGCATTTGATCGGACACCTGCAAGCCAACAAAGCCCGCCGCGCCGTCGCGCTCTTTGATCTGATTCACTCTGTTGATGCGGTCGCGCTTGCCGCACGTCTGGATCGTCTGTGCGCGGAACAGGAGCGCGAAGCGTTGCCCGTGCTGATACAGGTTGATCTCGCGGGCGAAGCGACCAAATCGGGCGCAAGCGTCGCGGAGTTGCCCGAGTTGATCAAAGCCGTCAGGGCAACAGAGCATCTGCGCCTGACGGGTCTGATGGCGCTTCCGCCATTCTTAGAGGATGCTGAAAGGGTGCGTCCCTTCTTTCGTCGCCTGCGAGAGTTGCGCGATCTTTACGGCGAGCGCGGCGAGTTCGTAGCGTCGCACGGCGGCAAGGGAGAGCTTTCGATGGGCATGAGCCACGATTTCGAGGTGGCGATTGAAGAGGGCGCAACCATGGTCAGAGTCGGCACGGCGATCTTCGGCGAGCGACGCGCCAGATAAACCCTTTGGCTTGCTGACTCATCGAATTCGAGCGAGCTTTTTTTGTCAGTCACCTTTTTATTAAGCTGCTTTCGACGCGATTTATTATGTCAATCTTCGATTTCATTGCTCTGATGGCCTGGTACGTGGTGGTCACAGTGATTATGACTGTGATCGTGCTGATGCTCCTGCGGCTGTTGGTAAACTACGCCGACCTGAACCCTTTCGCCTGGCCTGCGCGCACTGTGCGCAGCCTGACCGACCCGCTGGTCAATCCTGTGCGTCGTCGTCTAGCGGGCATTGGCCTTGACCCTAAGTTCGCGCCGCTCATCTCAATTTTGATCGCGATTGTCCTGGGCTACTTTACGCTTGAGATCGTCGGCACAGTCCTGTATACCGTCTCGGGTTTGCTGGCGAGCTTAAGGAGCGGAGCGGTTGTTTCAATCGCAGGTTTCGCGCTGTACGGGTTGCTAGCCATCTATTCGCTGCTCATCTTTATGCGCATCATCATCTCCTGGGGAGCGAGCCAGAGAAATCGTCTGCTGGTCTTCCTGCGCCGCCTGACCGATCCCATCCTGGTCCCTTTTCAGCGCATCATTCCCCCGCTCGGCATGTTCGACATTTCGCCAATCGTCGTACTCATCCTCTTAAACCTGTTGCAGAAGATGGTTCACGCGACGATGATACGCTAGACGGCCCGGCACACTCTTTAACGTTAAGGTGCAGCACTTGATCGAATGTCTTGAGGACGATGGGCGCATCAGCTTTAAAGTCCGCGTTGTGCCGCGCGCCTCACAGAGCCTGATCACGGGAGAGCATGACGGGGCTCTACGCGTGCGCGTCTGCGCTCCGCCCGTCGAGGGAGCGGCCAACGAGGAGTTGATAGACACGCTCGCGAAAGCCTTCCGCGTGCCCCGGCGCGCAGTCGAGATCACCAGCGGCCACGCCTCAAAGCTCAAGCATGTGCGCATCACTGGCGTGACAATAAGCACGCTGGAAAAACTCGTCAGCCAAAATTAAATGAGCCTTGAAAGGGGCTGAAGAGATTCTTTTAGGACGGATACAGCTCTTGAAATCTTGGGTCTTGACGGAGGCTGTCCATGCGGGGGTCGGCTTTGAGTAGGCGGCGGGTCTGTGGCTTGTACATTTTTTGCAGCCACTCGAAGGCCTGCGTCTTCTCTCCCAATCCTGTATAGATGGTTGCAATGTCATAGGGCGAGACGTGGCGGCGCGTGGCCAGTTGTTTTAATTCGACGAGCATTTGCTGCGCTTCGGCTCTGCGGCCTGCCATCGCTAGTGAGTGGCCTAGCGCCGCGACCATCCAGGGGCTTCCGCCCGACAGCTCGCGCGCACGATTCAATTCCGCGATGGATTCCTCGTACATTCCCAACTGCTCATAGGTCAATCCCAACAGATAATGTGCCGGGCCAAAACTTTCGTCCATCTCAAGCGTCTTGCGAAGCTGGGACTCTGCTTCCTTGTACTGTCGCGCATAGAAAAGTCTCTCACCTAAGGTCGCATTAATCACCAGCGAGAGCGGGTCAAGTTCCAGCGCCCGCTTGATCTCCGTCATTGCTTCCGCTTGCCTGTCCATCATCGCCAGAAAATCTGAGTACCAGTGATGTGCCGTCGCGTAGTTGGGATTCAGCTCGATGGCGCGGCGATACTCGCGCTCTGCTCCCGCTTCGTCATGATCTACGTCCATCCGCGCGAGCGCCAGCGAGGCATGAGCTTCCGCTAAGGTCTCGTCCAGCTCAAGCGCCTTCATCGCCGCCGCCTTGGCCCTCTGAAAACTCTCTTCGGGCGCGAGCGTGCCGAACTGGTAAAACCCCAGCACGCTGTAAGCGTCCGCGAGCCCTGCGTAGGCCAGCGCGTAAGCGGGCTCTTTTTCGATGGCCTCCGTAAAATAACCGATCCCTTTTCTCAAGCCCTCTTCGTTACGCTTGTTCAGAAAATAGCGGCCTCGCAAGTAAGACTGGTAAGCCTCCACGTTGTCCGTGTAGCGTTTGGCGAGCAGCTTTTGTTCCTCGCCCGTCAACTTCAAGGTAAGCGCCTCTGCCACCTGTGCGGAGATGGAGTCCTGGACTGTGAAGATGTCCGTAAAGCGCTCGTCGAACTTGGCTGCCCACAGCGGCCTGCTCTCGCGCACGCTGATCAATTGCACATTCACGCGCACGCGATCACCTGCACGCTGAATCGTTCCTTCGAGCACGGAATCGACGCCCAGCTCGCGACCGGCGGCCAGCGGGTCAGGGTTATTGCGTCCGGCGTATTTGATGACGGCGCTCGTCGGGCGCACTGTGATCTGCCGAATATTGCTCAGCTTGGTGATCAGAGCGTCGGCCATGCCCGAGCCAAGATATTCATCGCTCGCTTCATTGCCGAGCAGGCGGAACGGAAGCACGGCGATTGAGCCGGGCGCAGGCGGTTTCTCGTTATGCGCGGCACGTCCGAAGAACCACAGGTAAGAGAGCGTCGCGACTGTCACGATCAGCAGAATTGATAAAATCAGAACCGAACGGCGAGACGAAGAGACGGGACGTGATTCGGCCTCGCCGTGAAGAGGAGTCCAACGGTCAGGCCGCAGGGGCAGCCTCAATCCAACTGCTCGCCCGTTCTGATGCTCGGCAGATGCCTTCTCCTCATCCTGCGCAGAAGCATCTATAAAAGCCGCCTCGTTCGATGCGCTCTCTTCTTCGACTGGCAAAAGCCTTGCGCCGTTATTGTCTGTGGGATTTGCCGTGGCCTCTGCTTCATTTGTTTCGTGGACGCCTTCATATTCCGCGTCGGCCTCTCGCACACTGGCGACAAAGCTGTAGCCGCGCCCCGGAATCGTCACGATGTAGCGATGCTCGCTACGGTGCTCGCCGAGCGCCTTCCTGACCATAGAGACGTTCTGCGTGAGGTTGTTTTCTTCGACGATGGTGTCGGGCCAGAGCGTGCGGATCAGCTCGTTTTTTTCGACGACTTCGCCGCCGTGGCTCACCAGCGTGAGCAGCGTATCGAAGGCTTTGGAGGTGAGGGGCACAGTCCGGCCTTCGCGCAGCAGGAGTCGCTTCGACGTATCAACGCGGAAGGGGCCGAAATCGTAGAAGTGCGCGACCCGTTTGCTCATCGCCGCTTTCAGAAGTTTTCAGAAAATTTCAGCGCCCCTTTAAGGACTTTCGGGTCTTGCCGGGCGCATCATCCGTCGAAAAAGCACGGCCTGACTTGGCGCAAGCGTGCCATTTTAGTGCTGATCAAGAGTGTACCAAAAGCTAGACGCAAGGAGGAAGGATGAAAGAAGCGACCATCACCAGAGAGAAAGTCGCGCCCGTCATCACCGACGAGGTACACGTGCCGCTGGCGGAGAGCCACGAAGCCCAAGCGGCGCACAAACCCTTCATCGCGGCCTCGAAATCTTTGCCCGAATGGACGCCGCGCGCCGTCATACTGGGCTCAATCTTAGGGATTATCTTCGGCGCGTCGAGCGTCTATCTGGCGCTGCGCGTCGGCCTGACCGTCTCTGCTTCGATTCCGATTGCGGTGATGTCGATCTCTATCTTTCGCGCATTGGGCCGCGCCTCGATACTGGAAAACAATATCGCGCAGACCACGGGCTCGGCGGGTGAATCCATCGCGGCAGGCATCGCTTTTACGATCCCTGCGCTGCTGGTGCTCGGTTACGATCTGGAGATTTCGCGCACGACGATGATCGCGTTACTTGGCGGCTGGCTCGGCGTGCTGCTGATGATACCTCTCAGGCGCGCTCTGATCGTCAAAGAGCACGGCAAGCTTTTGTATCCGGAGGGCACGGCTTGCGCGGAAGTCCTGGTCGTAGGTGAAAAGGGAGGCACTGATGCGAAGCTGGTCTTCGCTGGCTTCGGCGTCGCGGCGCTCTACAGATTTTTGATGAGCGGCGCGCGCCTTTGGAGCGAGACTCCGGCTTATGTGTTGAGGGGCTATCAGGGCGCGACCGTGGCGGCCAACATCACGCCAGACCTGTTGGGCGTCGGCTACATTATTGGCCCAAGGGTCTCGTCGATGATGCTGGGCGGTGGATTTCTCACGGCGTTGGTGCTGATCCCTATGGTGAAATTCTTCGGCGCAGGTTACACAGCGCCGCTCTTTCCAGTTACGGCGGGCGGGCCGCTCATCAGCGCCATGAGTGCCGCGCAGGTGCAGGATTTGTACATACGTTATATCGCCGCAGGTGCGGTGGCGGCGGGCGGCATCATCAGTTTGATTCGTACGCTGCCGATGATCGTCGGCGCTTTTGTTTCGACCGTCGGAGGTTTCGGTCTGGGAAAGAAGACGAAAGGTCAGGGAAATGTGCCGCGCACTGAGCGCGATATGCCGATCACGTTCGTGCTCGGTGGAATCATGATACTAGCCGTGGCGATCTTTATCTGGTTGACAGTGGCGGGCAGCGCGACCGGCGTTCCTTCAAGCGGCGTGCTGATGAACATTCTGTCTGTGCTGCTCGTGCTCGTCTTCGGTTTTTTCTTTGCGACCGTTTCGTCAAGGATTACGGGACAGCTAGGCTCTTCGTCGAATCCCATTTCGGGCATGACGATAGCCGCGATCCTTTTGACCTCTCTGATCTTTCTGCTGCTCGGGATGGGCGGGGCGGATTCGCGCGTGCTGGCTCTGTCGGTCGGCGCAATCGTGTGTATCGCGCTCTCGAACGCTGGCACAACGTCGCAGGATTTGAAGACGGGCTTTCTGGTGGGCGGCACGCCCGCGCGTATGCAGTGGGGCTTGATGGTCGGGGTGACGACCTCTGCGCTCGTCATCGCCTGGACGCTCTCTTATTTGAACAATGCCTACACAAACCTTTTGCCGAGCTATTATCCGTCCTATCACGCAGAGCTTAACAGGGAAGTCGCGCCGCAATCATGGACGAGCGGCGATATGCACGGCGGCGCATTAGCGGGTGGGCCGTACTACGTGCATCGCCTGCCCGTGGATGCGCGGGCAGATGACGGCACGGTCATTCCTTCCGGAAAGTATCTGGTTGACGGAAGCGGCGAGATTCACTATCGCATCAATCCGGGTGTCGGCGGTGTGCGCACAGCCGTCTCGAACGAGAATCTTCCGCAGCAGCCGCTCATGCAGAGCGCGAACGTGGAGATCAAGGGACGTGCGCGGGGGCTGGATAATAATATCTACTCGGTCGCGAGTGTGCGGGGAGCAGACGGGGCGGAGTCGCGCACTTTCTATATAGACGATCAGGGAACGGCGCGCTATGAAGAGGTGACGACCGGTGCGACCTCCAAGTTCGATGCGCCGAAGGCTCAGTTGATGGCGATACTGGTGGACGGCGTGCTGACGCAGAAGCTTCCGTGGTCGCTGATACTGATCGGCGTCTTTATCGCCGTGCTGCTGGAGATCGTAGGCATCTCTGCGCTGCCGTTTGCGGTCGGGATGTATTTGTCAATCGCCACGTCGGCGGCGGTCTTCGTCGGCGGCGTGGTGCGCGCACTGGTCGAGCGCACGACGCGAGGCAAGCGTAGTCTGGCGGAAGAAGAGAGCGGCCCTGGCATTCTCTACAGCTCTGGTCTGATCGCTGGCGGAACGATCACGGGCCTGCTGCTCACCGTCCCGCAGAGCATTGGTCGCGGAGAGATTTTTAGTGTCATTCAATATCTTCCCGGCTGGCTCGAAGAGAACACTGTGACGGCGCTGCTGATGTTTACGCTGCTTGCGGCGACGCTTTACTACATCGGCAAATACGGTCTTCAGGGCAGTACGAAAAAATAGATAAAGTCAGTTAGCGCCTGAGGTCGCGGGCAAGTTATCAGTGGCGCTTGAAACTCGCCCGAGACCTTAGGCGTAGTAACAGAAAACGCTTACGCGCTAACAAACCCTTTCGCGGGAGGCTTGTCATGAAAACGATTCTTTTAACTTTCGTCCTTATCCTCTGCACGTGCGCTTTCGCAGCGGCGCAGGGCGTTAATGCTTCCAACACGGACGGCAAGATCATCGAGCAGGCCGTTTACGCTTTGCCCGCTTATGAGGAGATCAGCGCGCGCTTCGGCGCTTATCCGCGCCAAGAAGTGGAAAAGATGCGAACCTCGCCTGAGCTTGAGTTGTTGAAGATCACTTACATGAGCGACGGCTTGAAGATCAAGGGCTTTATTTATAAGCCAAAGGCGACGACGGGCAAGAAGCTTCCGACCATTATTTTTAATCGCGGCGGCCTAGCGGACGGCATCATCGGGCCAGCCAATTTTAATTATCTATGGGAGATGCACCGCTACGCGTCGGAGGGCTTCGTCGTGCTGGCCTCGCAGTATCGCGGCGCGGACGGCGGCGAAGGACGTGACGAGGCCGGCGGCGCGGATACGAACGACGTGATGAATTTGATTCAGGTTGCGCGCTCGCTCGATTACGTTGATATGAGCAGACTGTTTATGTGGGGCTTCTCTCGTGGGGCGGTCATGACCTTGCAGGCCGTCAAGCGCGGCGCTCCCCTTCGCGCCGCCGTCATCGTCGGTGGGCCCACAGACTATCTGGCGCTGGCTAACGATCAGGGCTTTCTGGAATTCGCACGCAATGCCTTTCCGGATTTCGAGAAGCGCAAAGACGAGCATCTACGCAGCCGCTCGGCTGTGCTCTGGGCCGATCAACTCAACGTCCCGCTGCTTATCCTTCAGGGCGCAGCAGACCCCGGCCTTAGACCCACGCAGGCGATGGCCCTGGCGCAGAAGATGGACGAGGCTGGCAAGCTCTACGAATTGATCATCTACGCGAAAGACGATCATCCCATCTCGATCAACGCAGAGGACAGGTTGCGGCGCACCATCGACTGGTTCAAAAACACCCGCCGTATTTCCATCGCCCAGCCGCTCACCAGAACGCTCGCGGAGCAGGGTACGGCTGCTGCCATCAAGCAATACCACGAGTTGAAGAAGAGCGGGTCGGAGTTATATGACTTCGGCGAGGCTGAGCTAAACCGTCTGGGCTATACACTGCTGGCGCAGGGACGAGCCAAAGATGCCATAGAGATTTTCAAGCTCAACGTCGCCATCTTTCCGCAAGCCTTTAATACCTATGACAGCCTCGGCGAAGCTTATCTGGCGGACGGGCAGCGTGAGCTGGCGATTCAGAATTATCGCAAGTCACTTGAGCTAAACCCGCAGAACACGAACGCCACGGACGTGCTGAAGAGAATCAATGCGCAGAAATAGTGCGACGCATCATCATACTATTTCTGCGCGACGGTCATCTGTAGTCTGATTGGACAAAGCTTAGGGATTTATTCAAAATAAATCGGCGTGAGTCCGAAAGATGCCCGGAATAAACAAAGCTCATTGGCGACGTTTGAAGCTGGTTGCTCTGTTCGAGTGGGCCATCATGTCTTATGGCGTTCTGCTGCTGATACAGATAATGCGGGTCTTTATCCTGCTTGTTCTGTTTGCCTAGACCCCGCCCGCAGGGTTCAACGATTAACCCCTCCTGCTTTATTAGTATGTAGGCTTACGCTTGCCGCCGCATGTGCCGCTTGCCGCGAGGATGTGTTATATTTTCCCTCCGCTCCAATCCGAAAATTTTATTCCAAGGAATTTATTTATCATGTCAGGACACTCCAAGTGGCACACTATCAAGCACAAGAAGGGTGCGCTCGATGCCAAGCGCGGCAAGCTCTTTACGAAGCTGATCAAAGAGATTCAGGTCTCCGCGCGCACGGGCGGCGGCGATGTCAACGCCAACGCGCGGCTGCGTAAGGCCGTCTCGGACGCCAAGGCCGGGAACATGCCGAACGACACGATTGCGCGCGCCATCCGCCGCGGCACGGGCGAGGAGGAGGGCGTCAACTATGAAGAGATCACCTACGAAGGCTAC
>DATLMN010000207.1:0-16926 GCA_035537255.1 Pyrinomonadaceae bacterium
TCAGGCGCGACGAAGAAATAGTTACTCGCAAAAGCCGAAACCCCGTCGTCCCTCTGCGCGCGCGATATGTTGATAAAGCTCGGGTACGTCCACGTACCGACCAGAATGCCGCCGTCGGGCTGCGTGCTCATACGATTCTCCTTTCAGGTTTTCGGGAACGGGAGCGTGCGCTTTTCCTTGCTGCTCTGAATTGCCGACTCGATAACCGTGATCGTATTCAAAGCCTCTTCGGGCTTGACGGCGAGTTCCGCGCGACCGGCAATCGCGTCGGCAATGTTGCGGTAAAAGTCTTGATAACGGCCTGGCATCGTTTCGATTTGCCCTCTGAAATGTAGCCCGCCGACTTGCGCGTCGAGCGTGCCCCACCGCTCTCTCGGTTCTTCGCCCCAGTTTTGCTCCGAAGGGTCGAGACCGAGTTTGAGGGCTTCCTCCTGCGGGTCGAAACCGTACTTGACGAAAGAGCCTTCCGTGCCGTGCAGAACGAAACGAGGGCTGGCCCCTCGCACGAGCATGCCCGCCTTCAGCGTCACTTTCAGATTGTCGTAATGCAGTATCAGTTCAAAATTATCGTCGGCCTTCGCAAAGTCCCTCTGCGTTCTGATGTCCGCCGTAATCATTTGCGGCGGGCCGAACAGGACATGCGCCTGATCTATCAGGTGCGAGCCGAGGTCGTAGAGAATCCCGCTGCCCGGCCCTTCTTCCTCGCGCCACGCGCCCTCCCGCCTGTAGTTTCTGAAACGGTCGTAACGAGACTCGTATTCGACGAGGCGGCCTAAAAGTTTCTCTTCCAACACTCTCTTAACGGTCTGGAAATCTCCGTCCCACCTTCGATTCTGGTGGACGCTGATAATCCTGTTTTGCAGGCGCGCCAGATCAATCAATTGCCGCGCTTCGGCGGACGTGTTGGTGAAAGGTTTTTCGACGACCACGTGTTTGCCTGCGAGCAGAGCCTTCTGCGCCAACTCGAAGTGTGAAGCGTTCGGGGTCGTGATGACGACGAGGTTTATCTCTTCATCTTGAAAGACGTCTGCGGCGTCGCGCACGACTTCAACCCACGGGTAACGCTCGCGCGCGTCGTCCGCGTGGCGCTCCACGACTTTCTTTAGTCGAAGGCTCGGAACCGACTTGATGACCGGCGCATGGAAGACGCGCGCGGCCATCCCGTAACCGACGAGGCCCACATTGATTTCGTCTGTCATGGCGGGAGCTTTACCGGAGGGATGCCGTCGCTTTTAGCGTTCTCGGCCGCCTTCAAGCAGGACAACGTTTTTCTTACTTCTATGCACTATCCGGTGCACACAGAAAACCTGTCGGGCGGGCAGTTAAAATCATTCACCCGTGAGGTTAAATTTGCGGCTTGACCGACGGCCCCGGCGAGGAATAAAGGCCCTGTATGCGACGGCCCCGAAGGAGAGTCTTAACGAATTGCTTCTTCCAGCCTGTGACCGTTGACGAAGACATTCACCCTCCGCACGGATGGAAACTGGCGCGCCGTCTCTTTGATCTGGGCTTCGATGCGCGGCTCGTCGCACACGCCCGCAACGAACGGGCCTTCTCCCGATATGCGAATGGTGGCGACGCCGCGAGAAATCAAAGCACTCCTGACCCGTAGATTCCTGCCCAGCCAAAAATTATGTAGTTGCGGGTCCGCCGGGTAATCCTGCGGGATGGACAGCAATTCTTCGATGGTAGTTTTTAACGGCGTGCCGGTCGCATTGACGGCGCGCGTGACGGGCACGAGGCTGTCGCCGCAACCGATTCTCCTGCCTCTCTTCCCTCTATCGTCAAGGGCGACGAGGTAAACTTTAACTTCCACGGTTGACGCAGACGCGTCTCTATTCCCTGATTCGTCCCACTGTGAAAGCGAATACTTTTGCCTGAGGTCTTTGTAGACCACCGCGCTCGCGTCGCGAATTCTGCCCCTTCGCTTAACTCTTAATTGAAGCCTGTAATTGAGTCCGGCCACAACCTGTTTCTCGGCCCGCCTGATTGAGACAAGCGTGATCGGAGCGCGTTCCCTGCGGCTCTCTTCCCTGACGGCGAACCTTGCCGCCGACGCGACATCAGGCGCGGCCGTAGATGCCTCGCTGTAGCCTCCGGCCATCGGAATTTGCTGGCCGAACGAGGCGCGTTCGACTCCCATCAGTGAGATAAACGCCAACAGCGTATAGAGTAATCGCTTCATGCTTTCATCCTTTTGCACAACTAAAACCGTCTCGATGATTTTTAAAACCCGGAGAGGGCGACATTAAGCCTGTTGATTTTCTCTAAGGAGAGACCTTATTGCTCTGGCCGGCATTGTCCGCCGCGTCACCTTTGAGGATTCCCCTCAGCGTTCGTCCCTCTTTGTATTTGATGTCCGCAATCTTCCAGTCCGACTCGTCCATGACGAGGAGAAAGAGTACCTCTTCTTTGTTCCCGAAGTTTTCGAAAGAGACTGCGACCTCCGCCCCGGCGTCTTTGTACTTGGGACTATGCACGGAGAAGTTTTTGATGTCCATGTCCTGCGCATCGAACAGAGGGTCGCCGTCTATCGCCCCGACCTCTCCTTTCGAGACGATTGCATCCT
The DNA here is from genome assembly GCA_035537255.1 of Pyrinomonadaceae bacterium. Lineage (GTDB taxonomy): Bacteria > Acidobacteriota > Blastocatellia > Pyrinomonadales > Pyrinomonadaceae > DASQYE01. The sequence continues at coordinate 2,570 of DATLMN010000207.1, forward strand.
TCCAGATAAGTTCGGCCAAAGTCTTTTCAAAATATTTATCTACCAGCGCGCGGTTCTCGGTCTGAAAAAAAGGGCTTCGGTTCCCTTCGCTTTCTTTGTAGAGAGTTGCCACCAGAGCGTCGGGCGCGATTCGCGGCTTCGGCTTCGCGCCTTGCTGTGCGACGGAAGAAAAACCCGCGCCCAGGAGCATCGCGGCCAAAAGCAAAATTGATTTAATTGTTCGCATACTAACTTCAACCCTTTCGAATGTGCCTGTGTATCTCAAGTAATAATGACGAATCTAACCTTCGTGACGAAGCCGCGCCCCTTCGCCTTTTGTCAAGAATCATATTCAACTTGCGTCTATGAAAACGCGCTTTGGGGCGTGGAGTAACTACCGAGTCGGACGCGTTTGCGGGGCGAGACCCTGAAACGCGTCCGACTCAACGGCAGTGTGGATGGTAATTTACGGCCCTTATTCAACCTCTGCGGTTGCCTTGCCGTCTTTGTAGTGGAGCGTGACCTTTGAGATTTCGAGCAGGTTAAGGTTCTCCCACTCGATGTGGTTGCCGCTCTTGTCCTCGACCCTCAAATCCCACATGGCGGCTTTCTCGTCGCGGTTGAATTTGATTTCAAGGCTCTCGCCGTCGGCCAGCGTGTCTTTACCGAGGACGTCCTCTTCCCAGTCGTCCGAGTTATGCGGCGAGACGTGAAGCGCATGAATTTCGACGCCCGTCTTGTTAACCACTGTGAAGTCCTGCTTGCCCTGTTCTGAAGAGGCAGAATTTGAATTGCCCGCCGAATTTGTCGACGCAGCGTTGGTCGTCGCGGAGTTGCTCGCGTTGGCGGTGGAGGCCGCTCGGTTGGCCGTGTTGGAGGCCGCCGTATTGCCCGTGTTCGCCGTGCTGTTGGCCGTGCCGGGTGACGAGCAGGCTGCGCTGACGAGCAGAGCGGCAGCCAAACCGCCGCCTATTAATGTCTTCTTCTTCACTTAATCTCCTTAGATTTCCTTTGGGGAAATGTTGTTTGTTAACGAGTACATCCCCGCCGCCCTGATCGCTGGACGCAGAAAGGCACAAACAAGGCTCTTACAGGGGGACTTTTTCACCCAACCATACGAGGTTGAATGCTAATTTGGCGTAAGCTCGACGCAAGAGAACAACTAACTTTTGAGAAACAAATGGCCGGCTCTTAAAGACGCCCGATGTGTTCCGGGTAAAAGCGACGAGACGACATCATTGTTAGCCACGTTTTCGAGAATTGCTCCCAAATTCCGACCACCCGGAAAGCTGATTTCTCGACCCTTTTGAAGAATCACTCCGAACTTACGTTAACCTATGTTGCTGTCGGGGATTGTCATGAGGCTGGCCGCTAAACCACTAGCTAGATTCAGGACGATGGACAGAATACACTAAATCAGTTCCGGTTATCATTAAGTTTTTAAGTTTGAATTTATCGGCAGCGATGTGTGGCCTTTATGAATGTCCGGGCGCTGCGGGCGACGGCATCGAAAAGTTTATCCGCAAGGCTCGCGTTTTAAAACTGCTCCGGCGACATGATGAGTAGAACTAAGCTGAGTAGAGCCCTAACAATATACAACAAAACCGACGCCGCGGATACTTTTCCGCACTGCGAGCGACGCTTATCCGAGGCCCGGTTAACTTAGCCTTTGATTTTCGCTTTGTAAGCGTTGAACTTCTCGATGTCTTCGGCGAAGAACTCGGTCAAGGCTTTGACGCCGTAGCGTTTGGCCGGGCGCGCAGGCCCCTCGTTGACCCGCCCGTCGTTCTTTATCTTTGTGCCGAGGCGGCGGTTGAGAATCTCAAGCGATTCGTCCATCAGTTCGACGACGCCGACGAAGTCGTGCTCGTGAAGGTTCTTCGGCAGAAAAAAGATTTCGTCAATCGGCCCGTAAACGGTGCCCGGCCTATCGAATCGAATCTTCCCCCCGGAATCCAGAAAACGCCTGACGTAAGTCTTGAGGTCGGAGCAGAACAGTTCGACCATTTCCGGAAACCTCTCGCGGTATCGCACCATGCGCGAGCCGTCCTGAGATTTTTCCGTCCGCTTCATCAGATGATTGTGCGCGTGGTAATAGCCGGAATAGAAACGCTCGACCGGGTGCCTGATGAAGGTGAATGAGAAGTCGTCTCTCTCACGGCGATACCTGTCGGCGCTAAACACGCCGAAGCTGAAATCGATGCTCTTTAAACGTTTGAAATCGAAGCGACGCAACATCTCCTGCGCGGGGTCGAAAAGAATGCCGAGTTCATCCGGGTTCTGCCGCCCGGCGAAAATCCGCATCGGCTCGTAGTACTCGTAGGAATACATGCGCGGAAACTCGGCCAGTAATTTCTTGATGATGAAGCGTCGCGCGGCCTTCGGCACGCAGTGGTAGATGAGCATCGTGTGGTGTCCTTCGGGCGTCTATCGCGTCCCCAGATAGTCGAGGCTTTTTCCCGCGTCGAGGAGCGGGGGAACGATGCTGCGCCAACGCCTCGGCTCAAGCAAAAGAGCGTTTCTCAAACTGCCGGCGGGCAGTTGTGGGTGAAGCGACCTGAGTAAGGCGATGGTGCCGGTGACGAAAGCCGTCGCGATGCTTGAGCCTTCCATCCGCCCGACGCCGTCGGGCGCAGCCGCGCCGCGGATCGCGTTTGACGGCGCACAGAGTCCCCTGCGTCCGATGCTCGGCCCGAGATTGGAGCGCAGGTCAACCGCGCCATCGGGCAGGCAGGATGCGACGGGGATAACCCATTCGTGGCTGAACAGCCGGACCGGCCCGACCCTGCCCTGATTACCCGTCGCCGCTACAATCAACGTGCCCTTCTCCTGCGCGCGGGCGCAGGCGTCGAAAACGTCCGGGACGTGTCGCAGGCTTCCGGCGGATATGCCGACGCTCAAATTGATAACGTCCGTCCCGGCGTCGACGAGTTTATGAATGGCGTCGGCCACCGTCTCCGGTTTCACCGAAGGCATGGAGCCGGAAGGAAGTTGGTCGCTGAAGACGGGCAGGCTGACGAGGGTTACTTCGGGGCAGATTCCGTGGATGCCCAACTCGCCCGTGCCGACCAGAAGGCTCGCGATGAACGTTCCGTGCCGGCAGCCGATGCTGCTCGAAACCCGGCAACGCGACTTGCCCGCTTCGCCGTGAGTTTCGATGCGCGCCCCTCTGAGCGCCGGGTGCCCGGCCTCGACGACGCCGTCAATCAGGCCGACCCGCACCTCCGGGCGGCCGCGTGTCTTCGCCATCAAACGGTCTAAGTGAACCAGTTCAAACGCGCTTTGCATCACGGCTGTCTCTGTAACGTGCGAACCCTTCGGAAGCAGCGGCCACTAATCTTTTTCAAAGACGGGATGCAGGGGCGTCACAAGGAAAGGAAACATACCCGTGACATCGACGCGCACGGCGTAGAGTTCGCGAACGTCGGTCTTTCTGCTGACGAACCTCAGAGTCACGTCGACGATGCGGCGCTGCGACCTCGTCGAGACGGGGCTGATGCCGACGCCTTGCAGGCTGAAATCCCTGTTGTAGTTGTCGACGACGAGGCTGTACATGGCGATGTAGCGCAACGCAAGGTAGTTCACGGCGCGGTGTTCGTCCATGTCGCCGACGTTGTCAATCAGGTGCCTGATGCGCTCCAGAAGCTCTTTGCCCGCGGCCTTCTGCCCCTCGTCGAGCGGCAACTCTTTGACAAACTCGTCGATGTCGAAAGAGTAGATTTTGCTCGCGACGACGGTGGGAAGCGACAACCCGCCGCACGCGCTCGCCGGAAGCGACACGGGAGAGCGCGTGCCGATCAGCACGTTCGTCGCCCCGGCGTGCGCGCCCAGTGCGAGTGAGCCGACAAGTTCTGCGAGTTCGATGCCCGACCGGGGTACGATGGTGAAAGCTTCGACGCCGCCGACGCTGAACACCCAGCACATCTCCCTCGCGATGTAAGCGTTATCGTTCTGGCTCAAAACCTGGTGGAGCACTTCCCTGTCCGTCAGGTTGACGGTCTCGGTTGTCCTGACGACTTGCGCCAGTTCCTTCTCGATGTCGATGCTCGGGAAGCGTGCGTTGATGCGCCCGATGGAATATACGTAGCCGGTCGGCTGACTCGAAGGCTGCGCGCAGGCGGCGCAGTTACAAGAACCGTCTACGGGGTGAGTTGCAGGACTCGCCTCGTCATGCGTGTTACTCATCGGGGATATATTGCTTTCGGCGACTTCTTCGGAGTAGTTCACTGGTCTGCCTCCTTCTAAGGGGTACGGGGCCTGTGCCGCAGAGAGTTCGTTTGTAGAACCGGGGTTAATATGCGATGCGCTTCCTGCTTGTTCTTCAACGGGGACGACTATGCTGAGGAATCCTTTACGGACGAGGTCTGCCGCGAGGCCGACCCTGTTTTCTTCCGACCCGATTTCAGGGATTGCGCCGACGAGAAACCGTGCGGTCGAGGCCACGAATTGAAGGGCTTCGATTTCTTCGACGGGGCGCGTGACGGTCTCCTGCAAGAAGCGCAGCACGGCCGTGTTGCCGCGCACCTCGACCGAAGCCAACAGGCCGCGACGACGGCACACGAGGGTCGCGTCGTCGAGGTCTGCGACGTGTTCGAGCGTCTTCCAGTATCCGTCGGGAATCGGTTCCAAGCCGTTCAGATACAGTTTCCGCCAGACTTCCAGACCACTGCTCAGATTAAGATTCTCATCGAGAAGCTTTCCGATTTGCGCTCCCCGGCCGAGGTCGTGCATGCCGGAGCCGTCGGGCGCAAGTGTTATCGGAATCGTCGAGCGAAGGTTTTCCGAATGCGACGCGAGATGTGCGAGAGCGTTGTTGACGAGGCCGAACCACGTCAGCCCGTGCAGCCCGACCGTGAGATGCAGAGAGATTTTGTCTTGATTCACGGCCTCGTGGCCGAAGCCGCGCGGAACATAGAGCAGGTCTCCGGCTTCGAGTTCGAGTTCCTGCCGAAGCGCGCCCGGCATCCAGCCTTCCGGGGCCGGAAGCACCGTCTCCGCTAACGTTAGAAGTTCGCGCACAGGCTCGGCCCTGTTACCCGGCTCGAAGATGCGCCAGTGCTTGGAGCCGTGCAGTTGGAAGATAAAAAAGTCGTGGCTGTCGTAGTGCAGCGGGTAGGCTTGCGCGCTGGGAGGCGTCAGGTAGACGTTCGTCGTCACGGGGCATGCGCACGCGCGTTCAAGTTCGCGTGTGACGACCGCCATCGGCGGCCAGCGTAGATTCAGCCCGTGAAGAACGAGCGACTTGCCGCTGTTGAAGGCTCGATAAAATTCCGCCAGCGGCGGCGACTTGTCGAGTTCGCCCCGGTCGCGATATTGAAGGTCTATACCCTCTGTGCTCTCCGAGATGCGATACTCGCCGGGACGCAGACGGCCCGAGAACAGAAGGCCGTCCACGTCCGAGAGTGAGAAGAGCGATTGATAGAAGAGAGGTTGATTGCGCTTGATGAGGAGCGGCTTCTTCCCCCAGTAATCCTTGAAGAAGTCGCGCGGCGAAACGCCGTGCAACAGCCGTTGCAGCGTCATCTCGCAAGGGGTGGGGGAACTCACGCTATCCTTCATTCAGATCAACCGGCGCGGCTCTCGCACGAGACAGTTGACCTCCGCTCGGCTCACATTCGAGCCGCAAGATGTAAAGAATTATTGAAGATGCTGCGATGAAACGGCGGCCCTTCAGCCTTTGCAAACACGCCCGAGCAGTTGTCCGGTATCGCTGCCCTGAGCGCAGGCTTGTTGCACTAAAGGATACAGGCCGGCGCTCGCCACCGCGCAGACAGCCATCTGGGCCGGGTTGGTCGAAATGCAGCGGGCCAGCATCTCCGCCTGACTGTAAGCAGGACTTTTACCGCTGCACGCGAGCACGGTTGTCACCCACTGGCCGCAGACGAAAGGTCGGCCGCCCGGCCCCCCTTTGTCTCGAAGATTTGAAAGCGCATTGGAAAGAGCGTCGGCCCCCGCCATCACTGCGCTTGAGAGAGCGCTTCCAATACTCTCGAATGCTTCCTTGATGAAACCGAGGAATTGCGGGTCGACCATGTCGTCACCCTCTATCGAGAGACTCCGCCCTCCGTAATAGTTACCCTCAGTCTGCGCAAGGCTATTGGTGGCGGTGAATCCGGGCATGCTCATGTCTATCGTCCTTTCTGGCTTTTCACGCACTGATGCAAGCGATTTCGGAATCGGAGAACTCATGCGACCCTTATGTTCGGAGGAATGTCATCGCCCGAATGCGGGCGACGATGCTGTGGGGCAAACAAACACGCTTGAAGTATTACAGGCGGACATTATCATAGCTCCCGCCGCGAGACAATGTTTATCCGTCCCTTAGTAAAGAGGAGCCGGTTCGCCGCTGCGGTCTCTGCCCGCATGCTGCGGAAAGCATGAGCCGTCCGTCGCGGCCGACTCATTCCTCGGTCGCCGTAAAGTTTTCATTAAATCATCGAGTCGCAGGCTTATTCATCTTTGACTCGATCCTTCTATCCGGAATCAACCACATGAGCGCCACTAACATGTAGAGCCCGTCAGAGACCCACTGATTAACGAAAGCCAGCAGTATCCCCAGCACATAGAAAAGCGGTGAAAGCTTGCCCTTGATGTCTTTATCAATAGCGGCTTTGAGCTTGGAGTCCGCTCCTTGCTCCGCAATAATCAGGTTCTGAAGAATAGTGTAAGCGATGGCGGATGCCAGCAATACCGCGCCGTAGACCGCCGTGGGTAAAGAAGCGAAGTGGTTTTCTCCCATCCAGCCGGTGGTAAAGGGAATCAGCGATAGCCAGAATAGCAGGTGCATATTTGCCCAGAGAATCTTGCCGTTGATTCGGTCGGTCATATAGAGCATGTGGTGATGATTGTTCCAGTAGATTCCAAGATAGACGAAGCTCAACACGTAGGTGAGAAACACGGGGACAAGTGGGCGCAGTGATTCCCAATCTGCGCCGTGCGGAATCTTCAGTTCCAGCACCATGATGGTAAGTATGATCGCGATCACGCCGTCGCTGAACGCTTCGAGCCGCCCTTTTTTCATCGATCTCCTTCGCCTCTATAGAATGCCTTTCGTCCATAACCGAACCACTTGTGTTGCGTCTAAACGTCCGAATTAACCGGCGCCGAGCGAGCGCCTGATGCCCCCACCACCACCACCGCTCTTCTCCACACGCTCATTCCACCTCGTGCCCTCGCCTCTTATTTCATCCCGCGTATGATTTCTGCAAGCACCAGGGCGGCAAAAAAACCGGCAATCAAGATCAATGCGCCGAGGGCCGAAAAGCCTATGACGGCGGCGGCCGAAGCCGCCAGACTGCCGAACGACTTCCGCTCGACGAAACGCTGCGCCGCAAAGGCGCTCGCAAAGCCGAGACCTAAAATACTCACGAGGCTTAGAGCGATATAGAAGACGAGGCTCGGCGTCGCCTGCTTTTCGCCATACCCGTTCAGGCCCAGCAGCAGAACCAGAAATCCGACCGCGGAGGCGGCCAGTTGAATCACGGCGGTTATGATGAAGACGATTATTCTCATTGATGAGCGACAATAGACCACGCAATCGAAAGCTGTCTAACGCACGGCATTACTCGCCGCCCGGCGAGATTACACAACCGGCATCGCAGGCCGCGAGGTTGATGAAAGGCAAGCTTGCGGACGACGAGTTTCGACGAGTTGTTAGACGCCGCTCGTTTTGCGCCGAACGGCTGCCACGACCTCGCGTATCGCATCAATCACCGTTTCCGGTCGATCATGCTGTATGTGATGCCCGGTGTTTTCAACGACAATCAATTTGCCTTCGGTCGATCTGCCCGCCAAGTCCGTCTGGAGTTTCATAGCCAAAGGGAAAAGCTCGTGATCGGAGGCAGCCAGCAGAACCGTCAGAGGTCTGTCGCCCAACGTTTTCCTTGAATTGCGCACCTGGCTCCAGCTTTCATCCACCACAGACCACTCACGCCCGACGGTATTCAGATATTTTGTGCTGGTAGCCACGGCCCTGTAAGCCTGCGGGTACTTAGAGTCTGCGGCAAATATCGGATTCTCAGAAACGAAAGCCCCTGCGAACAGTCTGGGGATGCCGAAGGGGGCGGTAAGCAATCCTAATTTTATATACGCCGGCGTAACATGCCGGATGGAATAATCCTCGTGAGCCGAATCGACTAACACAAGGCCGGCCACCTCTTCGGGAAACCGGCTGGTGTACAGGCGCGCGTTCAGCCCGCCGAACGAATGGCCCACCATGACATACGGCGGTTTGATTCCGGCGTTGGCAAGCAGTGTGTGCAGCTCGTTTACTATCTGTTGGCTGGTGCGCGCAGCGGGTGCCGGGTCGCTCCAACCTAAGCCTGCGCGGTCATAGGAGCAGACGCGCGCAAACTTAGCGGTCTCCGGTTGCACCAGACTCCAACCGAGTGAGCATTCACCTATGCCCGCGTCCATTATGACCGTCGGGCTGCCGCTCGCACCTTCAGGCCCGGAGCAATGGATGTGTAAGCGATATCCGCCTACGTCAACTAATCTTCCGGGCGGCGGATATCTTCGCCGGTCGAGCCTCGTGGCAACGGCTTGATAAATCGCACCGGCCAATGCCAGCATCAGAACCACCGCCGCCAACCCTACGGCCGAATAAAGAAAGCGCTGTCCGGTCATCCGAGTTGTCCCTCAAGCCAGGACTATCTTTGGAACATCTTCAGCACGGGATAAACTCAAAGCGCCCGGCGCGCGCTCTGACCGGCCGCGAGATAAGGCCGCTCGCGGCAAGTTGCCGTTGAGATAGACGCTGATACCGTCCGGGTGCGTGCTGCTGTGTCAGGCTTCGTCCGTTTCACCTTCTCCTGTCTGCGTATTTAATCTTTCTCATCCGGGCAACAATCTTTTTTGAATGAGGGAGGCTGGAATTCTCCAACGCGAACCACCCCCGCTTATGATTTGGAGTATTAGAGCTCGCTTCCAAAAACACAATCCAATCGCCCAGACGGGTATTAATGTCGAATCCTTCTTCCACGGACATGTAGAAGTCAAGTTTCTGCCCGCGCCTGACCCGGCCCTTAAAAGATTCGACGACCTCGCCCTGAAGCAGGTAAAGCGAATGAATACCAGGCGCGGCGAGCTTGATGTTTTTTACCCTGACGTGCGCGACAACCCCGACCTGATTGTAATCACTTCTCAAAGATTCCAGAGGCCGCTCGTTGCGACCGTCCTGCGCCGACGCGGTCAATGCAAACGTGGTTAGCGCAAGAACAATTAACAGTATTTTCTTCATAATCATCCTATAAGTTCCAGTGTTACTCATAACGAATTTCCATCAAGCTATCACGACGCCCGAATTAACGCACTGCCCCGCACATCGTACATGAGAGACAATCATGGTCGTGTTCAATGAGTTGTTAGGCGGCGAGTGATTAGGCTACTGATTTCCACCGGCATGGAGGTATTTCTCAACTAAAGCGGCTAAACTACTAAGCTGCGCGTCGGTTCGCTGTTGGTTTCTGGCAATCCCGGCCACGATATCAGTCAAAGCACTAAGGTTCGCCTCAAATGTGTGCATCCGAGAATCATGGTTATCTAAGCGTTCATCTATATTTCGAGCCAACTCGACTAATGTGGTGAAAGCATTTTCAAGTCGGAGAAGTCTTTCTTCGGTAGTCATCAATCAAAACCCTCGTAACCAAAGAGCCATCTGAAACCTTCCAGTTCCAGCGTAACAAAATCTGATTTGAGAAACAATCGATAGGCCATTTAACGCCCGAATTAACCGGCCCGGCAGACAGCGGCGAAACCACCCCGGCCGGAAAGTATTGTATTAGACCTTAGTTTCTCCCCGCAGTTTCCCTCCGCTTTCCGATGTTGCCACACGACGAAGCGCCTAATGCCCCCTGTCAACTCCGGCGCGCACAACCTTGAAACCACGCAAGCTAACGATGAGCGGGCTACTAATTCGCGGTCGGCCGGACGGCGTCGTCGGGCTGCGGGGAGAGATTCAACCGGCTGTCGGGCAGGCTATGCTTCGGCGGTCGTCGGATCAATTACCGATTTCACCTCCGAAATACGATTTGCCGGAAAGCCGCCCTGATTCGCATGCTCTCGCACCATCTCCTCATTCGGCGCGATATACACGCAATATACCTTGTCGTCTGTCACGTAGCTTTGCACCCATTGGATTTGCGGCCCCAGATTGTTCAGCACCCCGCAAGACTTCTGGGAGATGGCCTGCAACTCCTGCGCAGACAATTTACCGGCGTCGGCAATCTCCCGTTCGATAACGTATTTAGGCATGACGATTCTCCTCGCGGCAGAAGATAAAAAGCAGATAACTTCTATTCTAAATTCGGCGGATGGTCAATACTTTTACTCAAGCGAAAGAAGCAAAAAATCTGTATCCACTTGTCAGTATTTAACGCACATTGATAATAGTTAAGTTTGGCTGGCTATAGCACCATTCTGATAAGTCGGCACACGACCTCGAACGGTGACACTTGCGCTCTTTTGTTCTGTTCATTGTACTATCCTTCAATAAAAGAGGATTGAGCTTTGCTGTGGAAAGCGGTAATGGTGAGAGGCAGGCGTGCTAAATATTTCGCGGCACTTATGCTTGGCGGTGTGATGTTGGCCGGCGCGTTATACGGGGCGTTTTCATTGACGACGGGAGAGATTGCACCCAACCACGATTTCTTCAGACAGGGCCGCACAGGAGGGCCTCTGGTTATCGCGCATCGTGGCGGCGCCGGCCTCTGGCCTGAGAACACACTGTATGCCTTCGAGCGCGCGCGCAGGTTGGGCGTCGACTTGATCGAAACGGACGTGCACAGCACGGCCGACGGCGTGCTCGTCGTCATTCATGATAGTTCCCTCGAACGAACGACGGACGGCAATGGGCGCGTCAATGCGTTGAGCCTCGGAGAACTCAAGAAGCTGGATGCCGGTTATCGCTGGTCGCCCGATGGCGGGCGCAGCTTTCCTTTGCGGGGACGCGGCATCACAGTCCCGACCTTGCAGGAGGTGTTCGCGGCCCTGCCCGAAATGCGTTTCAACATCGAACCCAAGCAGGAAGCGCCCTCACTGGCCGCCCCCTTATGTCGCATGATACGTGAACACGGCATGAGCGGCAGGGTCATGGTCGGGTCGTTCAGAGCCTCGATACTCGAACAGTTCCGGCAGGAGTGCCCGGAGGTGGCGACCTCGGCCAGCACGTCCGAAGTAAGCAGCTTCCTCGCCCTCCAAAGGGCCGGACTCGTGAACGCTTACAGTCCGGCGATGCAGGCTTTGCAGGTGCCGGAGTACGTCGGCGGTCTCTCCGTCGTGACCAGGAGTTTCGTCGAAGCCGCGCACGGGCGGAATCTACAGGTGCACGTCTGGACGGTCAACGAGACACAGGACATGCGCCGAATGCTTGCGCTCGGCGCAGACGGCATCATGACGGACTTCCCCGACAGGCTGATGAGAGTTCTCGAACGCCCCGTGCCTCCTCCAGACTAAATAGAATCCCTTAAGACTCACTGAGCCACGCGGCCCGCGCGGTTCTTCTCGGGTGTGTTGCGAAGATGTGAGCGCCGCGTAGGTGAGAAGCTGATGGAGGAAGCGGGGTAGTGTTGCAAAAAATATTTTAGCCAAATTTTGTAGCAACAGACCAACTAACGCACGCACAATATCCGGCGCGGACAGAAAATTTTTCTGCAACACTACTTCGCTGATTAAAGACGCTGATCTTTCGGTTCTTTCACCCGCGTATCTATGGCGATCCAGTTTACTTCCCACGTCTTGCCCCCGTCATCCGAGAACGCCTGCTCAAAGCGGCAAGAGTCGGGAGTAATGTCCGAGATAACAAATCGAACAAAGATGGCCCGGCCATTATATGTTTCCTGAGAGTAAAACTCGCCGCGCCCGTTTTTGAAGCCGCCAATCGTAGGTGTGCTCATCGCGCCACTGTTGGCTCCGGCAAAATTGAGGCTCCACTGCCGGGACTGCGGGTTGTATAGACGCAGGCTCAAACCTTCGAAGCGACCGGCCGGGCCGTCGGCCACGAGTTCGACCAGATTGGCACGACCGTCCCAGACCTTCCGGACAACGGTGGTGCCCTCGTATTTGACCCATGTGGTGGAGCCGGTGAGGGGTCGCTGGAGCCGCGACAGTTGAGTTCTCCATGTGCCGATCTCGAAGTCAAAATCGTGTTGCCCGTCGCGTTCCGCGGGCGTGGTTTGAGAGGTTATTCTCGACGCGTTGTGATTCTGCTGTGCGAGTCCCGGAAGAAGTTGCAGGACGAGAAGCAGGCCGAATGCCGGGAGATAAGTCCGAAGTCGTTTGAGCACGTGCATCAATTCCTCCTTTAATTCGTCGCCTGTCATGACTCTTCAAGCTTGCCTCTGAAGCGCGCCGTGTGGCACGGATTCATCCGTCGAGTTTACTTTGCCCGGACCAGTTGCCTGCCGCGAAACGAGACGGTTGCGCCGGGTTTCATTTCGTAAAAATCAATTTTCGTTCGTCTGAGTTCGGCGGCGAAGCTGTCTGCGTTTTGAGTGATGCCCGGAAAAGTTCCGAAGTGATGTGGAACGGCGAGGCGTGCGTGCATGGCTTGCGCGGCCTTCGCCGCCATGCGCGGCTCCATGCCGAAGTGACCGCCGATGTTGAGCAGCGCGACATCTATCGCATAACTTTCGCCGATGGTTTCCATGTCCCTGAAATACGCCGTGTCGCCCGAGTGATAAATCGTCGGGCCGTTTTTGATGATGACGACAAAGCCCGCCGGATTGCCGCCGTAGGCGCGTTCGGCTTCATTCGCCCCGGCTTTGGGATTGAAGACGCTACTGGAATGAACGGCCGGAGTCATGGCGATTGTCACTTCGCCGTCGGCGATTTGAATTTCGCCGCCGATGCCCATGATGGCGTCGGTCTCGGCCTGCTTGGCGGGGAAGTCCGCCAGCTTCACAAGGTTTCCCGCCAACTCCGGATTGCTGATGAGCGCCGCGCCCGTGCGTCCGGCGATTTCGACCGAATCCCCGACGTGGTCGCGGTGTCCGTGCGTGAGAAGGATGTAATCAACTTTGGTGATCGCCGCCAGAGGGTTACGACCGTCCTTAGCTTCCGGGTTGGAAGGATTTTTTATCCACGGATCAATCAGGAGGACTTTGCCGTTCGGTGTCGTGATGGAAAAAGCCGAGTGCCCGTACCATTTTAATTTTGTTTCCTGCGCCGTCGCCCCGCTCACGAAGACGGACAATAAGATGAATAAGGCGACTACCAGTTTTGTTGTTGCCGTTTTGGGATTCATTGTCATGACTCAAACTCTTTCCCTTCAGCCTTCCGCATAAGCTATGCCGGCGCTCAACCACGGTTGTAGGTTGAAGCGTAAGGTGGAACTGCGATGCCCTCTTTCAACTGCGTGTCGTCGACGGGCACGCCCGCCTCCAACCGCAGAGGGATAACGCCCGCCCAGACATCCAACTCATAATCCGCCTCGTCGTCGGCAGGCGCGCCGGAGCGTATCTTCGCCGACGCTTCATCTATCGGGAGCGAGAGAACGAGAGTCGCCTTCAACTCGTTTTCACTGGGCTGGCGAACCTCCGCCCATCGACCCGGAACAACGTGTTCGGTGAAAGCACGCAACGCTTCGAGCTTTTCCTGCTCGTCGCCGACAACTTTCGCTTTGCCGAACATGACCACCGAACGGTAATTCATCGAATGATGGAAGGCCGAACGCGCCAACACCAGACCGTCAACCAGCGTCACCGTGACGCACACGTCCACCTCCCACGCCATCGCCCGAAGCATACGGCTCGCCGCCGAACCGTGAATCAGCAATTTATCGCCGACGCGCGCGTAAGCGGTAGGAATCACGAAGGGGCGTCCGTCAATCGTAAAACCGACGTGACACACAAACGCCTCGTCGAGAATCCGGTAAATCGTCGCACGGTCGAAATCGCCGCGCTTGGGCAAGCGCCGCAGCCTTGTTCTTTCGGTTGGGTTAATAGTTTCGGTCATCAATTTAAGCCTGAGAAGATGAAGCTCACATCGCGGTTGCCGAACCCACTAATTGTGATTCCATCCGAGAATTGTTTCCCGTCCGGGAAAGAATTTTAATTTAAATCGGCACATACACAATATCCACTCTTCGACAAAACGGACAGACCAATTTAAAATCACGCAACATGCCGTATCCGCCGTTCATCATGCTCGATGAAAAATCCGCTCTGCCGCTCTACCGTCAAATTTACGAGGCGATTCGCCATGCGATTTTAAGCGGCAATTTGCGCCCGACCACGCCGCTCCCGGCGACTCGTTTGTTGTCTCGGGAGCTGGGAGTTTCGCGGATGACGGTCATCAACGCTTACGATCAACTTTTCGCCGAAGGTTATCTCGAAGCGAAGACGGGCGCGGGAACTTTCGTCGCCGCGCATCTGCCCGAAGAG
>DATLMN010000208.1:0-6963 GCA_035537255.1 Pyrinomonadaceae bacterium
TTGATGGGCACGGAACATGCTCTATCCTTACACGGACAGGTCGTTCATCTGGGCACGCAGGACAGCTTCGGCGTAGAGTTCCGCGACCTGTCGTCTATCGAACAGCAACAGGTCAAAAATTTCGTCGAGCGATTGCAGTAAGAGAACCGGAGAGCTTTGTTTTGAGCGATCAAAAAGAGGCTAAGCAAGTAGCCGAGACGGCGGCAGTGGCGGTAGCCGAAGCAAGCTGGCCGCAGACGCGCGCCGTCCTGCGCATAATCTTTATCATCCTCGCAGTCTTCGCGATGCTCTGGATTCTGCGCGCCATTACAGGCGTGATCCTGCTCATAGTCCTGTCCGTCTTCTTCGCCTATTTGATCGCGCCGCTCGTTGAGTTCGCGCATCGCCCCTTCAAGGTGCGCGGGCGCGAGCATCTAGTGCCGCGCGTCGTCGCCATCGCCATCGTCTATCTGGTGCTCTTCGGCTCGCTCGGTATAGTGCTCTATTTTCTGCTGCCGCAAATCGGAACGCAGATCACAGATTTTGCCAAACAGGCTCCGGCCTACTTCACCTCCGCGCGCGCGCGCACCGAAGGCTTAAAGGAGTTCTATGCGCGTTACCAGATACCCGTCACCGCGCGCGAGGCGATCAATAAAAACGTCACGCACATCATCGAGAGCGCGACCGCTTTTACGACCGAGGGGCTGGGCAACTTCTTTATCGCGTCCATCAGCTATGTGCCTTGGCTCGTATTGATTCCGATACTGGCGTTTTTTCTTTTGAAGGATGCTGATAGCTTTCGCCGTTCGGCTTTGCAGATGCTTCCGCGCGGGCGCTGGCGCTGGCGCGGCGACGAGTTCTTTCAGGATGTCAACAGCACGCTCGCCGCATATATCCGCGCGCAGCTTATAGCGTGTCTGATGATCGGCGTGCTCTGTACGCTCGCCTTTGTCGCGATGGGCGTGCCCTATTCGCTCGTGCTTGGCATTCTGGCGGGCCTGCTGGAATTTATTCCGCTCGTCGGGCCGCTCACGCTGGCGATTATCGCTGCGCTGATCGCCAGTTTTTATTCCTTCAATCTGGCCATCGGAGTGCTGGTCTTTCTTGGCGTGCTGCGTATCGCGCAGGATTACGTCATCTATCCGAAGATCATCGGGCAGGGCATACACCTGCATCCGCTGGCAGTGATTCTGGCGATCCTGGCCGGTGCGGAGCTGGCCGGTGTGGCCGGTATCTTTCTGGCTATCCCTGTCATCGCCATTGCGACCGTCAGCTATCGTCACTGGCTCGAACACAAGGGCAGCGAAGGGCTGGTGGCAGACCTCTTGAAGCCAGCGGAAGAGGCCGTCACTGCTCCCGCTGCTCCGTCCGACAATGCTCCTCCGCCTGCGCCCGTCCGCCATGAGCTAGAGGCGGAAGCTCGTCTGACTACTAATACCACTCCGGAAGAGATGGTACGCGCGCGCCCGGACCTCACCTCCGGCGAGCTGAAGCTGGAGCGAACAGACTAAGGTTGTGGTGTCGATGACCGAAGAGAGTCTTCAGGAAAAATATGCGCCACACAATAGCTGTTTCGGCTGCGGCCCGGCCAACGAGCGCGGCCTGCGTATTCGTAGCTTTGCGCGCGACGATACGGTAGTAGCCGAGTGGATGCCTGCCCCGTATCAGGAAGCGTTTCCGGACATGCTCAACGGCGGCATCATCGGAACACTCCTGGATTGTCATTCGAACTGGGCGGCGGCCTATCAACTGATGCGGCGCGCGGGCGCGACACACCCGCCCTGCACTGTGACGGCGGATTACTCTATCAAGCTGCTGCGCCCGACTCCCACGGACGCGCCCGTCCAACTCGTCGCCAGAGTAGTCGAATCGACGGACGACCGCTGCATCGTAGAGGCAGAGCTTCTGGCCCACGATAAAATCTGCGCCACCTGTCGCGGCACTTTCGTCGCCGTCAAGCCCGGCCACCCGGCATATCATCGCTGGTAGCGAGAGACAGATTCAAACAGGGATGGACAGAGATTGTCAGGATAAAAGCAAAGCTCAGCAGGGTGATTTGAGATTTTGAAGTTCAGATTTAAAACACGAATGCTTTCTTCCTGATTTTCTTTATCCTGACAATCTCTGTCCATCCCTGTTAATTCCTTTCCCCGCTTCACAATTTCACTTTGAGGATAACAGGCTCGCGCAGTTTCTCTGCGGGCGCGAGTTCGCCCTTGTTGTTGACGGATTCCCACTGGCTGTTGGCGATGTAGTAGAAGGTGTCTTTCACGCGCACGCCGAGCGTCGGCTCGTCGAAGAGCGGATTATTGGCTTCGAGGATTTCCAATCGCTCGACCGACTTGTAATTCTTGCTCAGGTGAAGCCGTATGATGCGTTGCGGATTCGTGCCGTTCTGCGTCCCGATCAAGGTGTGCTTGTAAAAATAGAGGCCGTCGATGCCGAGCAGTGTCGAATCTGGCGCGGGAGCAAGATTGAAGTATTTTTTGGTGCGAAGGTCTATGACGAAGACGCCTCTGGAATAATCGGCGACGAAAAGCTCATCCTCGTCTTCGGAAAAATCCAGCCCCTGTGCCGAGACGAACGGCTCGCCCTTGATAAATAGCTCAAGCTCGTCTTTGCCGTGGTCAATCCTGTAGATGGCAGGACTCACGCTGTCCGTCGCAAAGACATCACCCGCAGAGTTGATAACCAGATCGCCCAGCAGATGTTTGTCGGGTCGATTCGGTAGCTCATATTTTTTCAGCAGCTTTCCGCTCGCGAGGTCGAACTTGAAAATAGCCGCGCGCCCATTCTCTTCCTCGCGGTAGTTCTCCATCTGCGGGACCGCGGCGCTCGTCACCCACAGGCGTCGTCGCCCGGCATCCACTTTCATACCGAGCACGCTCCACAATCCGTCCCGCTCGGTCGCAAAATTCTTCGGCGCGCCGTCTTTGCCGACGCTCAGGATTTTTCGTTTACGGACGCTGCTGATATAGAAGGTCTCGCTAGACGGATCATAAGCGATGCCCTCCGTGATGAGACCCTTTTCCGGAATGGTAAAAGCGGTGGAGCTATGATTGATCGGAAGCTTGTTCTCTTCAAACTTTTTGAGGATCGCTTTGAACTCCGGGCTCTCTTTCAGCGAATCGAAATCAGTATCACGTTCGGCGCGGTAAATCATCCCCATCCCGGCCACGCGAGAGAGCCACAGGAGCGCTTCACGTTTGTTTCCCAACAGAGCATGTGCGCCCGCCAGGTTGTACATCAGTCGCGGATGATTCGGCCGCAGCTCAAGCGCCATCTTCATGTTTTCCAGATAGGCGCTGTAATTTTTCTCCTTGTAAGTTTTCGTCGCCTGCTCCACGTAATACCTGTAGTCTCTGGCCTGCTCACCTTGCGCAAGCACGGAAGGCATCCCCGCGTGCTCTGTCTTAAAGAGACAGGCGAGGGACATCAGTATCGCCAGAAACGCAAGCGTTCGTTTCATACACGATTCCTTTTAAGATGTGGCAGCGGCTGCGCGCTCGATCAGCTCAAGAAAGCGGCGGAAGTGGTGTTCGGCGTCGTGCGGGCCGGGTGCTGCTTCCGGATGATATTGAACGGAGAAGATGGGCAGGGTGCGATGGCGCATCCCTTCGACGCAGTTGTCGTTGAGGTTGACGTGTGTGACTTCGATCTCGTCGGGGAGGCTCTCCCTTTGGACGGCGAACCCATGATTGTGCGAGGTGATCTCGACAGAGCCTTCGACTAAATCCTTGACCGGCTGGTTGCCGCCACGGTGTCCGAAGGCGAGCTTGTAAGTTGTGCCGCCAAACGCTCGTCCCAATAGTTGATGACCGAAGCAGATGCCAAACGTCGGCACACCAGAGAGGGCTGCGCGATGCACTTCTTCGACGACCTTTGTCATCGAAGCCGGGTCGCCCGGCCCGTTCGAGAGAAAGATGCCGTCCGGGCGAAGCGCCAGGACATCAGCGGCGGGTGTCTGGGCGGGGACGACAGTGACGCGGCAATTCATGCGAGCCAGCTCGCGCAGGCTATTGAGCTTTACGCCAAAGTCGTAACAGACGACGTGGAAACGCTCCTTGCCCTCGGCCTCAATCGTGTAGGGCTCGCGGCAAGTCACAAGGCTCGCCAGTTCCCTGTTCTCCATCGCGGGCGCTCGTCTGGCTTTTTCCAACACGCTCTTTTCGTCCAAGTCTGTGGTTGAGAGGCAGGCGCGCATCGCTCCCTTGTCGCGTATGTGACGCACGAGGGCGCGCGTGTCTATGTGGTCGATGGCGACGATGTTCCACCTCTTCAGATACGCATCGAGCGTCTCTTCGGCTCGCCAGTTTGAGATCGTGCGGCTCGCCTCGCGCACGACGAAGCCTTCGACCCAGGGGCGCGCCGATTCTGAATCCTCGTGCGTGACGCCGTAGTTGCCGATCAGCGGATAGGTCATACACACGATCTGCCCGGCATAGGACGGGTCGGTCAAGACCTCCTGATAACCCGACATGGAAGTATTAAAGACCATCTCGCCGCAGCTTTCGCCCTCTGCGCCCCACGAGCGCCCGCGAAACGCACGACCATCTTCGAGCACGAGCAAAGCAGACTTGGATTCGTTATTAGACATATCAAATCAGTGACAAGTGGCGAGTGACGAGTGACGAGCCTGGACTAAGTTTTTCAACTTGTCACTTGTCACCCATCACTCGTCACTGTTTTAAGAAACTGTTGCGCCTCGTTGAGCCAGCGTTTCTCCGTCCTGTACTTGTAGGCGGGCGCAGTCTTGACGGCCTCTATGCAGGCCTGCATGGAGTTGGCGGCCTCGCGACGATGACCGAGTCCAGCGTACGCGCGCCCCATCAGGTAAAGCCCTTCCGGGTCGTTCTGTCTCTGTTCCAGAAAGCGTTCCAGAGTATCGCGCGCGTCCGCGAACTGTCCGGCTGCGAGGTAAGTCGCTCCGGTCTCGCGCCAGATTTCGTGTTGCGCATGTGTCTGGTCGCGCGTCACGACCTGCTCAAAATGCTTGATCGCGTCCGCGAGCCGCCCTTCTGTGCGAGCGATGCGTCCCAACTGGTAATGCGCGTCCAGCTCTTCCGGGTCTATTTCTATGGCGCGCGCGAATCGTTCTCTGGCCTGGCTCAGCTCGCCGCGCTGTTGATGTATCAGTCCCAGATTGTAGTGCGCCGAAGCGTCCGCCGGATTGAGCGTCGCAGCCTCCAGATTCTGACGAAACGCTGCGCGTGCGCGCGTCGCGCGTGTGAACTCGCCTATGTAACCGCGCAGCAACAGGAAGACCAACAGCAGCAGGAAAGGTGAAACGAAGAGCCAGCCTAAGAGCCTCGTCAATAGCAGCGTCAACGGAATCATCAGCAGGCCGCTCGCAAAGATAACCACCACTGATCGCCACCAGGAGAGACGAAATACCTGACGGATGGCAATAACTGCCCAGACGGCGAATAACGGAAGCGGCGACATAAAGAATAAAGCGGGCAAGACCCTGAGCATAAGGACGGCGCTCTGGCCGAGCAGACGCCTTGCCTCTGCCTCCTGCACCCCTTCCGTAGGCATACTGCTTTGTAACAGTCTGATTTGATTTGCAGACTCTATGGCGGCGGCCTCGAATCCGCCGAGCCTGCCTATAACGGCTAAAGGAAAGGCCGCGATGCTCGCCGCCGCCCATGCATAAAAGAGGACGGACAGAACCGTGCTGAATTCCTGTTGCATGACGAGCCCTAAGCTGGCGCGTCGCTCAAACAGGTTCGCTACGAAAATTGTGACGGGGGCGAAGATGAAAGCGATAAAGAGAAGTGTAAATCCAGAGCTGAGAATAGCGATCACGCTACGCAGAGCAATTGAGCCTTTCAGGAGCGGCCACTGTGTATAGAGGGCGTAAGCAGCCTGCGTCACGAGCGCGAGCAGCGCCATGAGTGCGAGGGGCGCGCGGTCGCGTACTTCGTTCATTCCCCGCACAGGTGCGTAGAACACCATCAATAATGGCCGCAACCGCTCAATCATCTTTTATGTCAGCGATCAAGGGTGGATGGCAAGGCCCGTGCGCGACAACTGCGCTTATTTTGAGCCATCCACCTTTGACCAGAGTACTAGCTATTGATTATCCGTCGCCGGCTGATCCGAATTCTGCGGGAGGCTGGGAGGCGTCTGCGGCACGCCGTCGTAATCAGCGTCGTGCGAGATCATGCTCGCGTTTCCAATCGGCCAGTAACGAAACAGCGCCTTGCCGTAAATATATTTCTCGGGCACCAGTCCCCAGTAACGCGAATCGCTCGAATGATCGCGGTTATCCCCCATCACGAAATAGTAGTGATCCTTGACGAGCACAGGCTGGTGATTCATGTGCGAGAGATTGAGCTGCGGGTCCAGATATGGCTCTTCCAGGACTTTGCCGTTGACGATGACGCGCCCCTCGCGCACCTCCACGGTTTCGCCCGGCAGCCCAGTGACGCGCTTGATATAGCTTTTCGACGGATCGTTCGGATACCAGAAGACGACGATGTCGCCGCGCTGAAGTTTTGGCACGCCGTAGTAGACGAGCTTGTTGACGAAAATCCTTTCGCCGTCGTGCAGGCGCGGCAGCATCGAAGTGCCTTCGACCTTCACGGGCTGGACGATAAAGACGACCATCAGGGCGGTCGCCATCATCACTACGATCAGATCGCGTATCAACAGACGCGACTCTGCCCAGAAGTTATTCCGCGCCATGACCTGCGGTTTTTGCACTTCGATGTCGGGATCGTCTTCAGCTGTGATCGTGCCAAAGCGCGGCGCGCGGCTATTTTTCTTTATTCCAAACATATCAAACAGAGGACGAATATCTTTTGACTTCGCTTGATCACCGGCTTGGCCCAACCAGCGCAACTGTTCACTGGTCCTAGCAGGAGCAGGCATTGATCTGTAGAACGACTTTGAGGTTAGCCGCGCGCCGCGCGCTTTGTCAACGAAGGAAGCCTACCAATAAAGCACCTCTGGGCCACCTCAAGCTTGACAGTCTCTTAC
>DATLMN010000209.1:0-3477 GCA_035537255.1 Pyrinomonadaceae bacterium
GTTGATCTCTTCCTGCCGCTTCAGCTCCTGCTCATAAATCTTTGAGCCGTCCTCGCCGTTGCGCTCGACGTTTTTAGCGAACTCTATGGCGGCGGGCGCGGCGACGAAACCACCGTAGACGCAACTGACCAGCGAATTCGCGCCCAGGCGATTCGCGCCGTGAATCGAATAATCGCACTCGCCGGCGGCCAGGAGTCCGGGAATGTTCGTGTGCTGATTAAAATCTACCCACAGGCCGCCCATAGAATAATGCACGCCCGGAAATATTCGCATCGGCACATGGCGCGGGTCGTCGCCGACGAACATCTCGTAGATTTCAAGAATAGCGCCGAGCTTGCGATCAAGAGTTTCCGCCGGGATGTGCGAGAGATCAAGATAGACCTGATTCTCTCCGCCGATGCCCAGCCCGTCCAGACAGACCTGAAAAATTTCGCGCGTCGCAATGTCGCGCGGCACAAGATTGCCGTAAGCGGGATATTTCTCTTCGAGGAAATACCAGCGCTCGCTCTCTGGAATCGAAGAAGGTGCGCGCGTATCATTCTGCTGCTTTGGAACCCAGACGCGACCGCCCTCGCCGCGCGCGGACTCACTCATTAAACGCAGCTTGTCCTCGCCCGGGATAGAGGTCGGATGCACCTGTATAAATTCGCCGTTGGCATAACGCGCGCCCTGCTGGTAACAGGCTGAGACTGCCGAGCCTGTGCAGACCATAGAGTTCGTGGACTTGCCGAAGATCAGACCGGGCCCGCCCGTCGCCATAATCACCGCGTCCGCTTTGAAGGCTTTCAGCTCCAACGTCTGCAAGTTCATCGCGACCAATCCGCGACAGACTTGGTTGTCGTCAAGGACGAGCGACATCATCTCCCATCCTTCGTACTTCTGAACGCGACCGCCGACCTCGTAGCGCCTGACCTGTTCGTCCAGAGCGTAAAGAAGCTGTTGGCCTGTGCTTGCTCCGGCAAACGCCGTGCGGTGATGCTTCGTGCCGCCGAAGCGACGAAAATCCAGCAGCCCTTCTTTCGTCCTTGAGAAGGGAACGCCCATGCGGTCGAAGAGGTAGATGATCGCCGGAGCCATTTCGCACATGGCCTTGGCTGGCGGCTGGTTGGCCAGAAAGTCTCCGCCGTAGACCGTGTCGTCGAAATGCTCCCAGGTCGAATCGCCTTCGCCTTTGGTATTGACCGCGCCGTTGATGCCGCCCTGCGCGCAGACTGAGTGCGAGCGCTTGACCGGCACGACCGAGAAGAGATCGACGGAGTGCCCGGCCTCGGCGATCTTCATGGCCGCCGCCAGCCCCGCCAGGCCGCCACCGACGATGGCGATCTTGATACCATTGCTTCCTGTTGCTGCCATAAACTGTTACGACCTTCCTCCAAGCGTATCGGCCACCCAACCTAAAATTCCATTGTGATAAACAAATGCGGCAGCGGCGTTGATCCCTACGGCCAGCAGAAACGCGCCGAACGCTATGCAGGCGTAACCGGTCAGGCGTTGCGCGCGCGCTCCGATTGCGATCCCCCAGTCAACCATAAACAACCAGATACCGTTGGCCAGATGCCACACCGTCGACGTGATGCCTATGACATAGATGGCGAAAATCCACGCGTTCATAAATTCGCTTCGCACGACATAGAAAGCCTGATCCGGATGATCGGCGACAGAGATGGTGTTGAGTCCGGGAATTAGCCCGAAGCGAAAATTGAGGACGTGAAACGTGATAAAGACAAAGAGAATTATCCCCGTGATGCGTTGAATCGTATAGAACCAGTTGCGCGGGTACGGGTAAGCAAGGTTATTGGGCCGCATCTCCCAGGTAATTATCAGTCCGTAGACGGCGTGATAGATAAGCGGGATAAAGATGCCGCCGATCTCCACGAAGATGATATAAGGAATGGATTGCAGGTCTGCGACAGCCTTGTTGAAATCGGCCGGGCCTGACAGCGCTTTCGAGTTGGTGTAGAAATGCTCCAGCAGAAAGATGCCCAGAGGCATGATGCCGGACAACTGGTGCAGCTTGCGTAGGGTGAATGTCCTGCTCAAACGAATGGCCATGACCTTAAGAAAACACTCCTTTGCCCTTGAAGGCTGTCAAAACAACTGCTGCTGCTGACGATCCTCAAAAAAAGTGGCGAGCTGGCAAGATTACGGAAACGAACGCTTGGAATTATATGTAGAAGCGCTCGAAAAGCAACCTTGACCGACGCCTTCAACTTGATTAACTCACACCTCTTTTCATCATCCCATTAACCTGAACACGACAATCAGCAGCACGAGCGGCGCGAGCAAGAGCGCATACGTTGCGAGCAGGCAGGCGAAACTGATACCGGCCCACAACATGAAAGCTCTTTTGTCAGCTTCTTCCGCCCTGATGCTCTGCTTGTCCAGACCCAACAGGCAACGCATCTCTCCCACTTTGCTTGAGAGCAGTCTGTCGTCGAACGGGTACACATAGAGATTCAAGCTATAGCGCCCTCTCATGAACGATCTGTAGACGCCACGCCTATTTATCAGCAGGCCGAATCCGAACCCGAGCAGATTCAGAATCCACGCGGCGTAATTGGCAGTACACCCGGTAGCAATATCCCAAGCGCTGATCTCCGTCTCGCCGGGCATCGTCGTGCTGTATCCGGTCAGGATATGGTGCAGGTCGTGATAACGCACCACACTTGCGCGCGCCCGCGTGTTCGGAAAATAAAAGCGCATCCACCCGTACTCGACCCTGACCCAAGTATCATTGTAGCCGCCGTCCACGCCGAACCCGTTCAGCGCGAAGTATTTTGTGCGCGCCTCCAAAAGCGTCATTTCCGATCCATAGATCGCCATTACGGCCCACAACCCTTCTCTCTTGATCCCATCCACTCTACAAAAATCTTCTACCTTATGTTACGCTCGCGCTGTTATAAGGTAAAATGAAAAATATTGCGCACCCAGTTCAGTAAAACTTATAACTTGAAGAAAGTTTTCAGTAAACAGTTTTCAGTTATCAGCCAAAGACAAACTGCTTTTACTCAAAACTAAAAACTAAAAACTGAAAACCGTTTACTGATTGCTGACTACTTCTTTATGCAAATCGAGACCCTGAAAATCTTTTGCGACCTGGTGGAGACGGGGAGCTTTTCGCAGGCGGCGGAGCGAAATTTCGTGACGCAGTCGGCTGTGAGTCAGCAGGTGCGCGGGCTTGAAGAGAAATTCAAGCGGCGTTTGCTTGAGCGTGTGCGTGGCCGTCGAGAGGTGCGTTTGACTGAAGGTGGCAAGGTCTTTTATGAGGAGAGCCGGAATGTGCTGGCGGCCTTCGCGCAGTTGCAGGAGCGTCTGCGCGCGATGGAGGGAAAGATTAGCGGAACGGTGCGCGTCGCGACCGTTTACAGTATAGGGCTGCATGAGCTGCCTGCGGTCGTGCGCCGCTTTATGGCGCTCTACCCGTTGGCCAAGATCGATCTCGAATACAGCCGCACGACGCGCATCGTGCGCGATGTC
>DATLMN010000210.1:0-2512 GCA_035537255.1 Pyrinomonadaceae bacterium
CGGAATAAAAAGAAGCTCGTCGAGCGCGAACAACCGTAAGACATTCTGCGCGACGGCGAGGTGTCCGTTGTGCACAGGGTCGAACGTCCCGCCGTAAAGAGCTATTCGTTTCCGTTCGCTCATCGAAACCGTTCATCTCAAGCGGGGAGAAGTAATCAGTAGTCAGTAATCAGTTATCAGCTAAATGCTTTTGACTGATTGCTGATTACTGATAACAGGCTTTTCCCTTCCCCTCATGCTCGCACCCTTAGAGCTTTAAGATGCTGCGCGCAGCTCATCCAAATTCTGGTCGCGCCGCGCGCTCATCTCTTCGAGTGCGCGCGACACTGCGTTCGTCAACTCGCGCACGCCCTCGCGTGTCACCGAAGAGATCGCGTAAAAAGGTCTCTCGTCCTCTGCGGCGCGCAGTTTTAATCTCTCAAGACGTTCGGGCTCGTCGAGCGCATCCATCTTCGTGGCGACGACGATCTGCGGCCTCGTCGCCAGATTCGCATCGTACGCGGCCAGCTCGCGATTGATCGTCTCATAATCGGCGACAGGATCACGGCCCGTCACGGATGAGACATCGACTAGATGAAGCAGGAGCTTTGTTCGCTCGACGTGGCGCAGGAAACGGTCGCCTAAGCCCGCGCCTTTGTGCGCGCCTTCGATCAAGCCCGGAATGTCTGCGACGACGAACGTTTTATAATCGCCCATATCGACGACACCCAGATGCGGCTCAAGCGTCGTAAAAGGATAATCGGCGATCTTGGGCTTGGCGGCGGAGATGGTCGAGATGAGCGTAGACTTTCCGGCATTCGGAAAACCAACGAGCCCAACGTCAGCCAGCAGCTTTAGCTCAAGCTGTAGCTCGCGCTCTTCGCCGGGGCTTCCTTCTTGATGATAACGAGGCGCGCGATTGGTCGAAGTCGCAAAATGTGAGTTGCCGAAGCCGCCGCGCCCGCCGCGTGCAGCGAGCCAGCGCTCGCCCGTGTGCGTAAAATCGTAGAGCAAATCTCCCGTCACCGCGTCGAAGACCTGCGTTCCGACCGGCACGCGCACGACCAGTTCTTCGCCGTCGCGTCCCGAACGATTCGAGCCCTCGCCGTGTCGTCCACGCTCCGCCTTGTGTTCCGGGTTGTAGCGCAGATGCAGCAGAGTATTGAGCGCCTCGTCTGCCTCTAGCCAGAGATCGCCTCCGCGACCGCCGTCTCCGCCCGAAGGCCCGCCGCGCGGCACGAACTTTTCGCGGCGAAAGGCCGTCACGCCGTTTCCGCCGTGCCCTGCCTGAATCCGAATCTTGGTACGATCAATAAACATTCAAGCAATTAGTAATCAGTTTTCAGTGTTCAGTTTTCAGTTTTTGAACTGACTACTTAAAAATCGAAAGCGACGCCCATCGCTTCTGAGGAGTGAAAGCACTCGGCGCAGGCGTCGCAAGTGTTTGTGGGCTTTTCCGGCGGCCCTTTACCTTCATGCGGCAACTGCCGGAGGCGCTTCCGTCATCGCGGCGTCAGCCGCCGGGTAGACGCTGATAAATTTACCGCCCCGTCCCTTGTCCTCAAACTTGACGACGCCGTCAATGAGCGCGAACAGCGTATCGTCTTTACCGCGCCCGACGTTTTTGCCGGGCTTCCATTTCGTGCCGCGCTGGCGTGCCAGGATATTTCCGCCCAGCACGCGCTCGCCGCCAAACTTCTTCAGCCCAAGGCGCTGCGAATTTGAATCGCGACCGTTACGCGAAGAACCGACCCCTTTTTTGTGTGCCATAACTCAACTCCTGATGGACTCAGGACTCAGAGTTCAGAACTCAGAAGAAAGAGGCGACAACCGCTTTTATTCTGAATCCTGAGTCCTGAATTCTGACTCCTGCTTTAACCGATTGAATCTATCTTCAAAGTCGTGTAGCCCTGACGATGGCCCTGTTTGCGTTTGTACTGTTTACGGCGCTTCTTCTTAAAGACGATGATCTTGTCATCGCGACCGTGATCGACCACGGTGGCGGCGACACGCGCGCCCTCGACGAGCGGTGCGCCCGTCTGCGGCTCGCCATCAGTGCCAGCCAACATCAACACATCCAGCTCGACCGTCTCGCCAGCCTGCTTATTAATCGAAGGCACGCGCACAGACGCGCCCTCTGTGACGCGAAACTGTTTGCCGCCAGTCCTGATAATTGCGTAAGACATCTGTTAGTGAACCCCCTTAGAGCGAGCTTCACTCGCTATAGAAAAGTCGTTTATTATAAGGGTATAGGGTGACGCAGTCAACGTGACGAAGGTGCTATTTCGACTTTCCCCCAAAGCCGTTATTGGACAGGAAATTCTCCATAAATTTCGTGGAGAACTGGCCCGTCTGAAATGCCGGATCGTCCATGATTTTCAGGTGTAGAGGGATCGTCGTCTTGATGCCCTCAATGACCATCGCGCCGAGCGCGCGCCGCATACGCGCAATCGCCAGCTCGCGCGTGCGCGCGTGAACGATCACCTTCGCGATCATCGAATCATAGTAAGGCGGAACCGTATAGCCCGGATAA
>DATLMN010000211.1:0-6455 GCA_035537255.1 Pyrinomonadaceae bacterium
TGGCCGCGTTTTCAAAATCACTCATGCCGTAAACCATTTCGGAGAGCGCCCGACACTGAAGCAGACCGCCTTCGTCACTTCGACCCAATTGGCACCGAGTTGTTGGTGAAGCCGGGGCGGGTCAACCATTCACTTCAAAGAGCTATCGACTAATCAGTAGTCAGTTCTCAGTTTTCAGTTATCAGTAAAATCAGTTTGTCTCTTGCTGACTGCTGACACCTGATTACTTTTTCAAAACGAGCTGCCGAGCTTGCGGCGTAGTTCTATGCGACCGCGCGAGAGTCTGGATTTGACCGTGCCGATGCTGATCTCCAGCGTCGCCGCGATCTCTTCGTAACTGAGCCCTTCGACATCGCGCAACACGACTGCTTCGCGGAAGGGACGCCCCAGTGTCTGTAGGGCTCGGCTCAGCGCCCTTTCACGCTCGTGCGCGAGGGTTTCCTGTTCCGGGTCTCGTCGCTCGCGATCATAGAGGCTCGCGCTCAGGGGCTCTTCGCGCTCGCCCGTGGGCAGATCAAGCGAGACGGTCTTGTCGCGTCGTCGTCTGCGCCACCAGCGCCAGCGATTCCTAGCCTGATTGACGGCGATCCGGTACAGCCAGGTTTTCAAATCCGCGTCGCCGCGAAAACGTGCGATGTTCTGAAAAGCGCGCAGAAAAGTCTCCTGCGTCAGGTCGCGCGCCTCTTCCGCGTCTTCCGTCAAACGATACAGCAGCGCGTAAACATCGCCGGAGCGCTCCTGTACCAGACGGTCAAAGGCCGCTGCTTCTCCCGTTCTCAGTCTTTCAACGAACTGCGCCTCAGCCGCCACACGGACTTCTGACGGGGTTGCCGAGGCAACCTCTTCCAGTTCTACTTGCCCGTGGAGGGCGATTGGCTCTCCGAAGCTCACTCGTATCCCCCGACGGCGGGAAGCTCTCTAGCCAAAGGCGAAAATGGACGCTTCCCCGGTAGTTGAAGCTTTAGACACCGCTCGTTCACGCTTTGTTCCCAAAAAAATTCGCGCTCAGGCTCGAAGGGTTTTCTGTGTCCGTTCAAGTCTGATTTCAGCCAGCTTACGTAAAAGTCTAACCACGCCTTACTTTCAGGCGTGATGTCGCTTTGATGAAAAAGGGCGCGGGTGCGGCTACGGTTTTTACAAGTCGGCCAAATTCTGAAACGCTTTGCAGGCAAACGTAGCACGCCTCCCTTTACTCGTCAAACAACATTCCTTGAGCCTTCTCTTGACAACGTCTCGCGGCGACCGTTAGAGTCATTGTTTGACCTATCATACCTGTAAAAGAACGCCTCTCTCTGTGCGTTCTTGCGTGAGGAAGAATTAAGTGGCCCGCTACAATAAGAAACGTGCGCGCGAACTCCAACATGATCGGTTTCGCGATACGACGCTAGGCTTTTTTGATCGCCTCGGTAACGCCCTCGAAGGCAAGGGGCGCACTATTCTTTATGCCCTCGCGGGCCTCGTCGCGCTCGTCGCGCTCTCTCTCGTCTGGTCATCATGGAGAGCGCGCAAGACCGACGAAGCGCTGCGCGCTCTGGGCCGCGCCATAGAAATCTCCGGCGCGCCCGTCAGCCCCACGCCAGCGCCGGGCTCGACAGACCTTAGCTTCCCCACGGAAAAAGATCGCGCAGAGCAGGCCGTCAAAGAGTTTCAGGCCGTCGCGGCCAAGTACGGCGATCCTTATCGCGAGAAGGCGCGCTACTTTATCGCCACCAACCTGCTCACCATAGATCGCCCGAAGGGAATCACAGAACTGGAAGCTCTCGCCAAAAGCGGCGACAACGAGGTTGCGACGCTCTCTAAATTCGCTCTCGCGCAGGCCAGAGAATCGGACGCGCAGTATGACGTTGCAGCCGCGCTCTACACAGAGCTTGCCAAACAGAACGGCGCAATCGTGACCACGGACGTTGCCAATCTGCGTCTGGCCTCCGTCTATGAGAAGCAGGGCAAGAAAAAAGAAGCCGTAGACCTGCTGTTCTCCATAGGCGAAAAGGCGCGCACCAATAAGGATCAGGAGGGCAAGCCCATCCCACCAACGGCAGCCGAGCGTGAAGCCCTGCAAAAACTTGAGAAGCTGGACCCTGCGCGCTTCGCACAGCTTCCGCCAGAGCCGCCTCCTGCGACCGACCTGCCTTTCTAAAAAAAACAGCAGGTTAGAGCGCACACATGAAGCGGTCACAAGTGAAATAATAAAGCCAAATATTTGTTAACAGTCCCGGTGTAATCTATCCGGCATTTATGGATAACCTTACGCATTCGCTGATGGGACTCGCTGCGGCCAAGGCTGGGCTTGAGCGATTATCACCGGCGGCGACTGCCGTCTGTGTCATCGCCGCCAACGCGCCCGACGCGGATATTGTGACGGTCGTAGGGGGACGCTGGTCGTACCTGCATCATCATCGCGGCATCACTCATTCAATCGTCGGCACACTCGCGCTCGCCGTTCTCATCCCATCCCTTTTCTATCTGGTCGATCTAATCATCGCACGAATCAGGCACAAACCTCCGAACATCAAGTTTCGCGGGCTGCTGCTGGCTTCGCTGATCGTGAGCGCCACGCACCCTTTGATGGATTGGACGAACAATTATGGCGTCCGTCCGCTCCTTCCCTGGAGCGGCCAGTGGTTTTATGGCGACCTGGTCTTTATCCTGGACCCTGTGCTCTGGCTCCTGCTGGGCGGTGCAGCCTTTCTGCTGACGGCGCGCACACGCTGGCGCACTGCGCTTTGGGTTCTGCTCGCTCTGATCTTGACGGCTGCCATCTTCTATCTGCCGCAAAGCCGTGGAGACGTTTCTTATCCACTCGCCTCGCGCGCGCTCTGGTTAACGGCTTTGCTCGGGCTGGCGTTGGCCCACCGCTTACAAGTTGCCAGACGCTTCGGCCCGGCCGTGGCACTCGTCGCGCTGACTCTGGTCGTCGTTTATTGGAGCGGACTCTCTCTTCTACATCGCAGGGCTTTGAGTCAGACTGACGCTGCTGCGGCCTCTCTTGCCGCTGGCAGAAACGAAACGCTTCTTCGCACGGCGGCGATGCCGACGCTTGCCAATCCGCTTCGCTGGCAGAGTATGGCCGAGACGGATCGCGCGACTTACAAATTCTTTCTGACACTCGAAGAAAGCCCTACGGGGGTGGTGCGTTATGAAAAGCCGCAGGGAAGCCAAGTTCAAGCCATCGAGCGCGCCCGGCAGGCTGATGTGGGGGCGAGAGTCTTTCTGGAATTTGCGCGCTTTCCGGTCTTTAACTTTGAAGGGGATTGCGCCAGCCAGTTGCTCGTACAATTAGCGGACTTACGCTACACTGAGCCAGGCCCTTCGCGCGGGCGCGGCAGTTTCGCCCTTGAGCTTCCGGTCGACTGTCCTGAGCCGGAAAAGAAAGCATCTGAATAATTAAGTGAACAACATAGTAAGCGTGCAGAGTCCGGACTCTTCTTCGGCGGCAGAGACGGCCCAACACACAGACGCGCCGCAAGTAGAGCCGAGCGCCACGGCCAGCGTGCGAGTTTCGCCAGAAGGCTATCTGGCGCTCTCCTTTGCGCTCACCTTCGCCTCGCTTCTCCTGCTGCGCTCCTCCCAAGACCTCTATGCGCTGCTGGCGATTGCCCTCGCATGGGGCGTAACGCCTTTGTGCGCGCTCACCGACCGCGTCAATTTTGATGGCCGCACATTATCGCGCAGGGGCGCGTTTGCTCTACTGCACAGGCTCTTTAAAGGACAGCGGCTAGAACTCCCCGTCGGTGAGATCGAGCGTATTGAGACCAGCGCGGTGCGCACTCTCAGGCGCGGCGGGCGTGTGCGTTATCGCTATCGTACAGAAGTGACGGGCAACGGCGTGAGTTTTCGCTTCGCTTCGGGCGGCAAGGGCTTTCGCCGGATGGTGCGAAGGATGTTCGCGCTCGTCGCGGACGACAAACTGGACGCGCGCTCGCGCGAGCTGCGCGATTACCTGTCGGATACCAAGACGCTCAGCCGAACGCTGAACTTACTGCACCTTGCATCCTCTGATGTCCTTGAGGGCGCGACGAATGATCTGGATCACAATGCGAAAAGGACGGTTCGCCATCAACGCGCGGCGACCGCCGGGGCAGGCCCTTCGAGCGCCGACATGGAACGCGGGCGCTTGCTACGCCGCGCGGCCAACGAGCTTCGCGCCGCTGGACGATTGCGCGAAGCCGCAGAAGCCTTTCGCCGTGCGCTGTTGGTCATGCCGGGCGACGGCTGGCTGATTTACGAGTTCGCGCGCTTTTTACGCTCGCAGGCGAGCGTGATGAGCGATGCGCGATTGCTGGCGCGTTCGCGCGCGAGCCTTCGCCTGGCGGGCCAGCGTGGGCGAAGCGACCCGGCGCTGCTTGCGCGTATCGGTGAGAGCTTCGTCGAGTACTCAGAAGTAGATTATGCCACGCGCGCTTTTCGTCGTGCGCTGGAGCTTGACCCGCAGGCTTTTCGCGCAGAGATGGGGCTGGCCGAAGTGGCTTTGCGTAACGGCCAGTTGGCCCACGTCATTCATCATTATTCCTCTGCGACGCGCATCGCCGCCGACGACGCTCTGGCAAGGCTGGCTCGCCACGAGGCTGACTATTTCTCTCGGCTCAACGACGACGACGAGTATTTAGCCGCAGAGCTAAGACGCATCAACTGGCTGCAAAGCATCTATCGCGCACGCCGCATCGCCGCGCGCGTCACCTTCGCAAGTATTCTGCTGGCGCTCTTCGGCGGCTCGATCACAGAGGCCGCTTCGGATATTGGATGGTCGCTCGCCACCTCGTCGCTTGTCTGCTGGATAGGCGTCGGCATCACCGCCCGACTGCTGACGCCGCGCCGTAAATTCCGTACAGCAGAATAAGAATGAAGACAAAAATTTAAGGCAAGAGTTTTGAGAGATGTATATTCTCAAAACTCTTGCCTTTGACCTTTTCCGTTTCGTCTGCGCTTTATGCTCCCGTCGTCGGTTTGCGGTTGCGCGCGGGCGCAGCTTTTTTGCTCGCGGTCTTAGTAGTGCTGCGGGCGGTTGATGATGAATCGTTTGGCTTGGCGTTCTTTGTGGTTTTGTCCTTCGGCTCTGTGATTGATTCGACGATCTCTGAGACGGCCGATGCGGCTTCGCTGACGATCTCGCTGACGCCTATTGCCAGGTCGCCGGGAATCTCGCGCACGGGTTTGGGGATAATGGTGCGCGCGGCCTGCTCTGCGGCGGAAGCGACGGCGGAGAGCGTCCGTGCAGGCTCAGGATTAAGCAGTGCGTCCCAGCGATAGCGCGGCTGCGGTCGCGGTTCTGCCAGCCTCTTGAAGACAAGGTCTGTGACGGCGTTCGTCACCCAGTTGTGATAGAACTCGCCGACCGAATGCACGTCGGCATCTGGCGCGGGATTCATAAAGTCAATCGCGTAGGGAATGCCGTCCTTGATCGCAAACTCGACAGTGTTGATGTCGTAGCCGAGCGCCGTGCAGAGCGTGCGCACATCATTTGTCACGCGCTCTGCCAACTCCGGCGAGAGATAGTCCGGATTGTGTATATACTGCTCGCCGGAGAGATAAGGCTTGCGCGGATCATAGGGCATGATCATCACCGTGTCCTGGCCTATGCAATAGCAGCGCACGAACTGGTCGAAGTCTATAAACTCCTGCAAGGTCATGCAGAGCGTGCCCGTCTGGTCGTATTCGTACCAGAGTTCCTCAATCGTATTGACGCGCGAGACGTTTTTCCAGCCGCCGCCGTCGAAGGGTTTTAGTATCGCCGGAAGGCCGACGTAATCGACTATGCCCTGCCAGTCGAGCGGGAATTCAAGATTGCGCAGGCTCTCGCCCGTCACGCCTTTGATGTAATCCTTCTGCGGCAGCAGGACGGTCTTGGGCGTCGCCACGCCTAGCTTGGACGCCAGCGAGTAGTTGAAAAACTTATCGTCCGCCGACCACCAGAAAGGATTGTTGACGATGATCGTCCCTTCGAGGGCGGCGCGCTTCATCAGTGCGCGGTAAAAAGGGATTTCGTGCGAGATGCGATCAATGATCAGATCATACTGGCGCGTATAAGTATGACGCACGCCGCCGACCTTGATAAATTCGGCGACCGTCTCGCCGTGCCCGCGCTCGTTGATACTCTTGATTAAGGCTTCGGGGAACGATTGTTCGCGTCCGACCAGGATTCCAACTTTATTCACGACTGCAACTTCCTTTCAAATTTTGAGCATGACGGGCTAGACAATCCGGCGCAGGCTCTACGAAAATTGCCTGCCGCTGCTGTTTTATAGTTTGGCCCGTCACTCATGTGGAAAACCGTGCACTCTACAGCCACAGAGAGAGCGTTGTCAACGCGCCGGGGCGCTGACCGCTTATCAGTTTTGAGAGAAGAATAATGAAGGGTTCACCGCTCTGTGGTAGAAGTTGAGGTATCTAGGCCCAACTTTGCTACCGGAGACAGAACCATGAACCCTTTGCGACACTACCCGATTCTCGCTTCTTTG
>DATLMN010000212.1:0-15832 GCA_035537255.1 Pyrinomonadaceae bacterium
ATTTATCCAGCGCGCTCGTAGACATGAAACTGCACCTGGCCGGTTCACAAAAGATCGACCCGGATGCTTTCGAGCGCAAGACGCTCACGGAGCTTGGCATGCCAGGGGAATTGGTGATGCGTCATCGCACGCCGCAGTTCACGCACGTCTTCTCCGGCGACGCTTATTCGGCGGGCTATTACAGCTATCTCTGGTCGGATGTCTTGACGGCAGATGCCTTCGGAGCATTCGTAGAGGCGGGCGGCCCGTATGATCGAACGGTTGCGCAGCGACTGCGCCAGTACATCTTCTCAATCGGCAACACGGTCGATCCGGCGGAAGCCTACCGCGCCTTTCGCGGTCGCGAGGCCAGCATCGATGCACTGATGCGCAAGCGCGGCTTTCCCACGAAAGATTCCAAGGAGGCCAGCACGACAACGCCCGCCAAATCAAAAGGCGAGCGTCACTAAAGGAAATTCAATTCAATAGATAGAAAGAAGAGATTCACCACAGAGACACAGAGGGCACGGAGGAAGCACGGAGGTTTGAATAGTATTCGATGCTCTGTGTAATCTCTGTGCCCTCTGTGTCTCTGTGGTGAGTTAAAAGCTTTGACCACCCTCAACTAGAGCAGCAACGTCTCCACGCCGTGCGCGTGAACCATCGCTTCGCAGGGCGACCATGCAAAGACCGTGAAGCGCCCGTCCTGCGATGCTACTAAAGCAACCGAATCCTGCTGATCCTGTACGAACTGCGCCGCCGACAGGTGACGTGTCCCGCCGAGTTGTACGGGGTGAATGACGGAGGCTGTGTTGCCTATGACCGGCTCAGTCACGACCGCCTGCTCGACCTGCGCGCCGCCCTCTCGTCGCCTGATCTTGACGCCGAACGCCAGCAGCTCGTACTGATCGCTAATCACCGTCGCGCCGTCAACGGCCGTGAGCCCCGCAATCGCCTCGACCGCATCGAGCAGAGCCTCCTGCCACAACTGATCTCGATCAGCAGCGTCGCGGCGCATAAGCTCTGCCAGCTCTGTGTAGGTGGGAATGACCGCGTAGGAAACGGGCTGCACCACAGACTCCCACCAGGATTTTGATCCCTGCGGGACGACGAGCAAGGATCCGCCGCGCCCGTGCGCGCGCATAGAGACTGCAAGTTGAACTAGCACGTTGACGGAATCCGCCCAGGAGGCTGACGAGCCGAAACCAAGTAAGGGCGTTAGAAGGGCAGGGCAGTCTGGCAGGCTCGTGCCCTGTTCGTCCACGACTTTGATCTGATCGCCTTTGAGCACGACGACGTTGACGAACTTGCCTGTCTCCTTGCCGCGACGATACTTAATCACCAACAGCCCAGGCTCTATGACCTCCAGCACCATGCAGAACCTCGGGAGGATGCGCGTTGTTCCCCATACGCACAACTCATCGCCCTGCTGCCAGACGCCAAGATGAATGCCGGGGCGCTCGACCGCCGGTGCGAGCCTCGAAAGCGCGTAAGGAGAGAGCGGCAGCAGTCGCTCGAACCTCAATGCCTGTGTGACCTGTTCGGGCGGAAGAAATGCCAGAGAAATCTTCGGGGTGTAACCTTCCTCACGGCGCAGGCTAGCCCAGAATGCCGCGTCTATGATTGCTTCAATCGCCTGTGCGTCGGGTAGCTGAGCCAGCTCCTGTCGGCCCTTCAAGCGTGCCGCAGAGAGATGCTGCGCGAAGTGCTCCTGCACAGTGGCGGCGACGGCTCTGGCCGCGGGGTATGCGGGTTCTGTCATAGCTTAATGACCTTGAGACCCTTCCGGTCTTAATCTTGAATCGGTTCGACCTGTAACTTTAGTATAACCCTGACGAAGACATGCGGAAAGATGGCTGCGGCTTGCTGCATGAGGCGTGTCGCATGTGTGGCGGGAGCGTCGCCCATGCCTCTACATGCATCCGTGCTACACTTGCAGACATCTAAACGTGCGGGTTCAGACGAAAGCGAGGCTTTTATTCCTGAACCTTGATGTCAATAAGAGGATTGTTTAAATGAACGAATTTGAAACTCGCAATCAACGCTTTACAGAGCAGACGAACTGGCAGGGGCTCGGCACATTGCAGCCGCAGACGGCGGCGCAGGCGACGCTACAGGAGCGCATAGGCTTTATCCGGAAAGTTTACGGGCTGTTTTTCGTCGCGACGCTCTTTGCCGTCGGCGGTGTGATGCTGGGCTTTATCTTTCCGCCGCTGATGATCGCGGCATACGAGCACCCCTGGATTGCTCTGATAGTGATGCTCGGCGCTGTTATGGGAGCGCAGGCGGTCAGGCTTATGCCGGGTATAAATCTGATCGCGCTCTTCGGTTTTACGACGCTGACGGGCGTCATCATTTCCCCTTTGCTTTATCTGATAAGCAGGGATAACCCAGTCTCGATTATTCAAGCCGGTGTGTTGACCGTAGGGATTTTCGGAGGACTGACCGCATACGCTTTTATTTCAAAGCGGGATTTTAGTTTCCTTCGTGGAATGCTGGTGACGGGGTTGATCGTCATCATTCTGGCGGGCCTGCTTAATGTGCTGCTGGTCGGTTCAATGAGCCTGGGCTTTGCCGTCGCGGCGGCCACGCTGCTGCTGTTCGCGGGCTTCGTGCTCTACGACACATCCAATATCATCCGGCGCTATCCGACTAACGAATACGTGGCCGGAGCGCTCTCGCTTTACCTTGACGCCTTCAATATCTTCTTGGCGCTGCTCCGAATACTGAACGCAGGCCGTCGCTAAGCCTTCGTGTGCAGAGACGGCAACGCAATAAATCCTCAAAGCGTGCCAGTACAAAACACGTCCGGGTTAGACGGCCCGGACGTGTTTTCTGTCTGTGAAGGCGGCTGCGCGCCGGGCTTTTTACATGTCAACGTCACGAAAGATGTTGCCGAAACCGAAAGAGCTGGTGCATTATGGAGCTTTCAGGCCAGACTGCGAACTGGTACTTGAATGTGGCGCGTATATGAACCTCCCACCTGAGACACTGCGAGAGAAATGACTCCTTAAGTCTTAGTTCGTAAACTTGCACCAATCTAATTTCTATTCTTTTGCCGAGGTAACTAGAAATCATGCCCGAACTGCGTGGTGTACAGGCAACACCTGAAGTGATCAACGAATGGGTGCGAGCTTACGACTTTTACCTGGAAGCGCCCGGCGTCCCCTACGATAAGAAGAAGGACAGAACCGAGCGCATCGAATACGTCGCGCGCCGCATGAACTTGACGCGCAAGCAGGCCAAGCGTCGCATCAGGAATTATGAAGCGTGGCAGCGTAATATCCAGAAGGGATTGATCAGCGCCTAGCTGCTCGCTTATCTTTCCCCCATCGCTTACGGGTCAAGCCCTTGGACTCTGCTCATGTTTCGCCCTCTATACGGATGCGGCGAGGCGTGCGGCCTCTTCCTGTTGCTTGCGCAGTCTCCCAGCGCGTCCGTCGTAACGCACGAATGCAGGCAAAAGGAGCGCCAGCACGCCTGTGCCTAAGACACAGAGGATTCCGCCAGAGACGACTGAGAAGCGAACGCTCGCGAGGCTTGCGACCAGCCCGGACTCCGCGTTGCCGAGCAAAGGGCCTGTCGTATAGCTCACCATCTCTATTCCTGCGAGTCGTCCCCTGAGATGATCCGGGATGGTCTGATTCCAGATCACAGACCGGAAAATTCCGCTGATCATATCCGCCGCGCCCGCCGCGACGAGACACAAAAGCGCCAGCCATAAAAAGTCTGCGAAGCCAAAGCAGATAATGCTCAACCCCCACACGGCCGCCGCGATCACCACTGCCAGGCCATGACGATGCACGCGCACAGTCCAGCCCGAAGAGAGCGTCGCGAGAATTGCTCCGACCGATGGCGCTGCGTACAGTAGCCCCACAGTTGCGCCGCCGAACTTTGTCGCGATGGCCGGAAACAGAGCCATAGGCATCCCGAAGAACATCGCGTTGATGTCCACCAGATAAGTCCCCATCAGCTCCGGTCTGCTTTTAGCGTATCTTATGCCGTCGATGATTGATCGCAGACTCGGACGCTCTGCACCCTGCGGCGGCGGCACTGCGCGCATCATGCACAGCGCGATGATCGAGACCACGAAGGTTACAAGGTCGATTGAGTAAGCCAGCGCAGGCCCGAGCGTCGCGGCAAGCAGACCGCCCATCGCGGGCCCAAGCACACTGCCCATGTTGCGCCCCAGAAAATTTAGCGCAGAGGACGCGGGCAGCAACTCTGCCGCGACTAAGCGCGGGGCCAGGGCTTCCAGAGACGGGCGCTGTAATCCGTTGAGGGCAGCAAACGCGGCGGCGCAGACAAAAAGTATCCATGTCCTTGGCCTTGGCAGCAGAGAATTAAGTATCAGCACCACGCAACCGACCCCCAGCAGCAACTCCGTCAAGCGCACCATCCGACGACGATCAACATAATCTGCGAATGCTCCGCCGACGAAAGCCATAAACAGGATGGGGACGAATTCGGCGACGCCCAGCAGCCCGACCGCAAGCGTTGACTTCGTGAGCTGGTACATCTGCCACGGCAGCACTACAAAGGTCATCATAGAGCCGAAGAACGAGACGACCTGCCCGATAAAAAGTAGACGGAATTCGCGCGACACCCGCAGCGGCGTTAGATCAATCGCGAGCATCCCAAAGCCTGTGCGCTCGCTAACCACTTCTTGCTCGTCCGATTGATCGGGCGCAAGCGGAACGCTAAGCGGAACGGGATCGGGCGTCAGATGAGTCTGTGCGTGAGGCTGCTGTTTATCCACTATGCTTCTCTTTTTACAGAATAATTCTCTGAAATGCTAGCGAAACTACCTGCGCGCCGTTACAATCCAACTGACCCGACTCGATTCAGTCTTAATGAAATCGCCACATCGCACAAGCCCTCGTTGATGGAAGGTCTAAACTTGCCCTCGCAATCGGACAAAACTAATGAAAAGAAGACTGATCGTCATTACGCTTGCGCTCCTTTTTTGTAGCTCGTCGTCGATGATTTGCCGGGCGCAACAACCTGCGCCGCTGCCTAAGCTCGATCCGAAGGTATATGATCCGTATCTTGGCGCTTATCAACTGCCTTCAGATGAGCTGATCGTCATAGGGCGCACGGAGCGTCGCCTTTATCTACACGAGCCTCGGACGGGTCGAGTCCGTGGGCTCGAACTGGTTTCGGGTACGTCTTTCCGTGCCGGCCCTTCTCTGCTAATTTTCTCTCCGGCGGAATTGCAAATCACGTTTAATAAAAACAGAAACGGCGCGGTGACGAGCCTGACTCTGAAAGAGACGGGCGCGCCCGCCCGTGTGGCAAGAAAAGCTAATCTGTATAGAGAAGAGCAAGTCCGCTTTGGCCGCACGGACGGCGTCATGCTTGCTGGTACGCTGCTCACTCCCACGACGAGAGGCCCGCATCCGGCGGTCATTCTTCTGCACGGCTCTGGTCAGCAGGATCGCAACGGCTACCTGTCCGTCATGCGCTTTGCCGCAGACCATTTTGCTCGTCATGGCATCGCCGCGCTTATTTATGACAAGCGTGGGTCGGGCGCATCCGGTGGAAACTGGGCGACGGCTACTTTCGACGATATGGCCGCAGACGCGCTCTCCGCCTTGACGCTTCTGCAAAAGCGCCAGGGCATCAACACAAAGCAGATAGGCATGTGGGGCAGCAGTCAGGCAGGTTGGGTGTTGGCGAAAGCGACTTCGATGTCAAAGGAGATAGCCTTCGTCATCTCGGTCTCTGCCGGAGGCAGCGGCTACACCGTTGCGCAGCAAGAGCTTTACAACGTGACGACGGAGATGCGGGCCGCAGGCTTTTCGCAAAGTGAAATTGATGAAGTAATTGCCACCAGAAATCTGCTCTTCGATTTTGTGCGCAGCGGTCGCAGTGAGCAGTACGATGCGGCGATACGTCGCGCGCAGCAGAACGCGAAGATAAAGGACTGGCTCACGCCGCTGTCTGGCGAGATTGATCTACAGAAGCGTGATCAATGGTTTCTGGCGCTGGACATAGACTTCGATCCGATGCCGCTCTGGGAGCGATACGAAGGGCCTGTGCTCGGCCTGTTCGGAGAGTTAGACACCTCCACTCCCGTCAAACAAGTCGTGCCGATCTTCGCCAAAGCTCTCGCGAGTAGGAAGAACACGGATTTCGCCATCAAGGTATTTCCCAAAGCTCATCACATTATTCTGGAGGCGCGGACCGGCAGCGACAGCGAGTTGGAACGTTTGAAAAGATACGTCCCCGGTTACTTTGACACGATGACCGATTGGCTGCGCACTAAAGTGTGGCCGCGAGCTAAAGATTGATTCTCTCTACGCACAATGTTCTACTTAAATCTAAACGGCGGACGGCGAGCGTTCGATTGTGGTCTTAGCTTTTCAATCCAGCCAACCCGTAGAGCGCGCCCACTGCTGCATCTCCTGACGACGAGCTTTCAGGTCTGCGGGAGGTTTTTCAGAACTCATCAAAACAGCATCACGTTTCAGTCGCGTGTCTTCTTGTAGAGGAATCAGGCCGACGCTCTCTCTTAATTCGTCGACCTGTTCAGGATTCTCAATCGGGCAAGGGCTCATCTCGCCATGCTCATCCCAATCGTATTGTGTTCCGTAAACCTGCCGTTTTCCTTCCAGCACGCATATCCTGTCCGTCAACATCGCCAACTGCCATCCATGAGCTTTACCTCTTGCCACAGCCTCTCGTAACAAGGGCAGGCTGCGACGCTGAAGCGACGGATTCCCAATATCGTGTTGCACGATAAGCCATGCCGCGTCCGCGCCCTCTTCGCCGACAAGAGTTTTCCCGGGCCAACCATACTGATCGATGATCTCACCGAGCCGCCGCCCATTTCGCTGATGCACTTCGGCCATGCGTTGATGATAACCTTTAAAGAGGCTGCCATCGGCCGCAAGCTCTTCACGCACGCGCCAGTCTTCTTTCACCATCCGTATCAATTCATCGCGAAGATCGGTTTGAAGCTTTTGTTGCTCGGACATGACGCGGCGCTCTGGCGGAGTTGATGAGAGTCGAATACTTTAAAGCATCCTTAAGCGATTGATTGTTGGTGCGAGTTGAATGCGCTGGCGCTGATGCGCGTCAGCCGCAGCTCTGAACAGAGAAACACTTTCGCTTTAAGGCCAGGCGGCTTGCGGCTTGCCTAGCCAGAGCCAGGCAATAAAATCTGTCAAAGGCGGCTCGACTCCAAGCTGGCGCAATTGCATATTCACCTGACCGCGATGATAGGTGCTGTGCATGACGACTTGCAGCAAAGTTTCGCCGAGTGACGGCACTTCCGCTTTCCGACCCAGACGAGCCTCGACCATCCGAGCCCAGGGGACTTCAAGCGGCTGATTCAAATTCTTTTCGTCCAGGTCGCCCAGATACTTCTCGACTTCGCTGTAGTATTCGCGTGCCCAGTCGAGAAGAGATGCGCCGTCACTAAACTTTGCGGGCGGCGCGCCGGTGTATTGTTCTGTCCAGACTTGAAGGAACGCGCGTTGAACATGGTGCAGGTGATGCAGACGCTTGCGCAGCGCAGTGTCGTCAGCCGCCTCCGCGTGGCCCAGGACGGCAGTCCAGACGACGGCGTCCGCCCACTCCATGTGTCGAAACAGCTCTCGCAAAGTAGTCAAATCGTTCATCGTCAATCCTCAGTGGAAGCGGCGCTATCATACAACAGAATGTTGCCGGTCGAAATTCAGACTGCGATTACTTTATGGAATGCATGAGCAGAAGACTGTGAGAGGGAAAGAAAAGAAATTGAAACAATATCAAATTTTAGTTAGATGAAAGGAACGTTGTAGCTCACCACAGAGACACAGAGGACACGGAGGAAGTACGGAGGTTTGAATACGTTCAACTCTCTGTGTAACCTCTGTGCGCTCTGTGCCTCTGTGGTGAAATCAACTTCACATACGCTCAATTGAAAATAGCTAGACTCTCATTCATATCTGAGCGCAATCATCGGATCGACTTTCATCGCTCGACGCGCGGGGATGTAGCAGGCTACGAAGGCCACTGCGCCGAGCAGTAATGAGACGGCGACGAAGGTCAGCGGGTCGCTGCTGCTCACGCCGAAGAGCAGGCTGGACATCAGGCGCGTGAGGGCAAATGCTCCGGCCAAGCCTAGACAGACTCCGACGAGCGTCAACGTCATGCCCTGCCCAATAATCAGCTTGAGCACGTCACGACGCTGTGCGCCAAGCGCCATGCGAAGGCCGATCTCGTGCGTGCGCTGCGCGACCGTGTAAGCCATCACACTGTAGATACCTATGGCCGCCAGAAGCAGCGCCATCATGGAGAAGACTGCGACGAGCAGCGTGCGGAATCTGGGCTGCGCGACCGTTTTGAAAAGGAGTTGATCCATCGCGTTGATTCTCGCCAGAGGCACATCCGCGTCAAGCGACGCGATCTCTTTACGCATCATCGGCACTAAGCTCAAAGGGTCTGCCGTCGACGATTTTGTAATCAAGAACATCTCGCCCCATGGTGCTTGAAGCATCGGCTCATAAAATGCCGGTTGCACCTCGGCGTCCAGCCCCTCGTATTTCACGTCGCCGACCACGCCGACGATCTCCCTGAAGGGATTGTTCTGTTCAGGGCCGCCCTGACGGAATCGTTTGCCTATGGGGTCCTGGCCCGCAAAGAACTGGCGCGCCATCGTCTCGTTGATAATCACGACGGGCGTCGAATCACTTGTATCAGTCTCTACGAAGTAGCGACCGCGACGCAGCGGAATGCCTAGCGCGCTGAAATAGTCCGTGCTCACACTCAACAGGTTGCCGACCGGCAGCTCGTCCGTTGATGTGACGGCCTGGCCTTCAATGCTGAAATTATCCGAGACGGTCAATTGATCGGGCGGCAGGCTTGAGCTTGCGGCGACCGATTCGACGCCCGGAATAGTTTTGATTCGTTCGATCAGCTTTTGAAAAAAGGCTAACTGTTGAGGACTCTCTTCGTACTTTGCGCGCGGCAGCGGAATGGACATTGTCAGGACGCGCTCAGGGTTGATGCCGGAATCCACTTTTTGCAGTTGGAGAAAACTTTTTATCAGGAGGCCAGC
This sequence comes from Pyrinomonadaceae bacterium, assembly GCA_035537255.1. Lineage (GTDB taxonomy): Bacteria > Acidobacteriota > Blastocatellia > Pyrinomonadales > Pyrinomonadaceae > DASQYE01. The sequence continues at coordinate 9,026 of DATLMN010000212.1, forward strand.
GCCCGCGAGCAGCACGAGCGCGAGCGCGATCTCGAAGACGACGAATGCGCCGCGCAGCCTTCGCTTGCCGAAACTTTCAGTCGAGTTGCGTCCGCCCTCTTTGAGCGCTTCGTTGAGGTTCGAGCGAGAGCCCTGCCACGCGGGCGCAAGACCAAAGATAATGCCGCACACAAGCGAAATCAGCATCGTCCACCCAAGCACCTGCGCATCGATTTTGACCTCGTGTAGTCTGGGCACATCCACGGGGCTTAGAGCCAGCAGCAGGTCGACGCCCCAGTAGGCCAGAAACAGTCCCAATAGTCCGCCGATCAGCGCGAGCAGCACGCTCTCCGTCAACAATTGTCTGAGGATGCGCGCGCGGCTTGCGCCAAGCGCCGCGCGAATCGAAATCTCTTTTTCACGCGCAGCGGCGCGGGCCAGCAACAGATTGGCGACGTTGGCAGTGGCGATCAGCAGCACCAGCGCGACTACGCCCAGCAGCACCCACAGCGCCGGACGCACATCGCCGACGATAAAATCGTTAAGGGGCAGCACAGTAAATCTATCGCCTGCATCCGGCTTTGGCCCTTGCGTCGCGTCTCCGATCAAATTCATCGCGGCACGCGCCTGCGCGGGCGAGACTCCGGCTTTGAGTCGCCCGAGGCCGCTCAAGAAATATGGGCCGCGCCTTTTGGGCGGCTGCAATTGAAAGGCCGTCCACAACTCGCTCTCGCGTCGCGGGAAATCGAACGAGGCGGGCATCACTCCGATAATCGTGTAGACGCGGTCGTTCAAAGTAATCGTGCGACCAACGGCCTGCGGGTCTGAGCCGAGCCGTTTTTGCCAGAAGCCGTGGCTGATAATGACGACGGGAGTCGCGTCTGGCTTGTCTTCATCCGGCAAAAAGGTGCGGCCCATCTCGGCCTGCGCTCCCAGGATGTAGAAGAAGTCTGCGGTAGCGACTGTGCCGCGCACTTCTTCCGGCGTCTCGCCGCCAGTGTAGTTGAACATGTTAGAACTGAACGCAGCGACACGCTCGAAGACCTTATCTTGCTCTGCGCGCCAGTCCAGAAAATCTGCCACGGAGAGAGGCACGCGATCACCACCTGCGGCCTCCGGGCCTCTGAGCCAGACCAGCGTCAACCGATCAGGCTCTGTGTAAGGCAGCGGACGAAGCAACACGGCGTTAACGACGCTGAAGATGGCCGTGTTCGCGCCGATGCCTAAGCCCAAGGCAAGCACGGCGGCGACGGTGAAGCCTGGCTTCTTGAGCAACATTCGAACGCCATAACGCAGGTCTTGAAACATATCCTCCTCCAATCGTTTGGGCTGCAACCACAGCGCGTCACGAAACGAGCCGGCGCTTCGCTTGAGCAGACTGAACTGGCTTCGCATATCCAGCTTCTGCCACTTTTGAAGCAGTGCTTCGCGATGCTTCAACTCTGCTTCCCATTCCTGCTTCCACCCTCTGCGCACACGCGCGGGGACGAGCAGGCTCACGACTGCGATCAGCCACAGGTAAGGTTTCGACACGGGGCTCGTCATCACGCACTCAACCTCGCTCGGTAGACGGCTTTGACTTGCGCCCTGCGGCTGGAAGCAATCTCTCCATGTAGCGATAGCGCTTGAGCGCCTCGTTCAAGGCATCTCTTCCGGCCATGCTGATCTCGTAGTATTTCCTGATGGGTCTTCCTTCGCGTTGCGCCGCCGCTTCGTTCTCCCACTTTGAATCCACCAACCCTGCATCCTCCATACGGCGCAGCGCAGGGTAGACAGTTCCGCTCGGCAGACCCGTGATGTCCATCACGTCGAAGCCGTAAACGTAGCCGCTCGCGATGGCTTGCAGGATCACCGCAGCCGAATAAGACAAAGATGATTTAGGACTCATAAGCTCGCCTCTCACCGGACACTGTGTGTAGAAATCTACATAGGTATAAAGCATACTACATAGCCTGTCAAGAGTTTTGTGCCGCCACGCTCAAATGAGTAGGAAAGATTGATCTACGGCAAATTTTTCGCACTAACAGGGATTCAGGCATTTCTGCGCTAATATGTAGGGCGTTTCAGGTTGAAGGATGCTCGACGATGACGGCAGAGGAGTCCAGTAAAAGATGAAGAAAATAACTGTCTTGAGTCTCTCTTTATTACTAAGTGGAGTTGCGCTGGCCGGTTTGTCCGGCAAGGCTGCGACGACGCCGTCGGATGATTCCGTACAGATCTTCTGGCAAAAGTTCAAAGCAGCGGTCAGCGCGAAGAAAGTGGAAGCGGTCGCCAACCTATCGAAATTTCCGATTGAGATGTCCTACGGCATAGCGAGCATCAGGAACAAGTCACAACTGCGCAGGCGTTACCGTGAAGTGTTCAACGAGCAGACAGACGCCGCGAAGTGCTTTGCCAAGGCGCAGCCGGAAATCGATACGGCGAACCGAAAACGTTTCACCGTCGCCTGCCCGGATGCTGCGGGCAACGAAGTCGTCATCTATCATTTCCTGCAAACCAGAAGCGGTTGGAAATTCACAGGGCTAGACAATCTTAACGAGTAGCCGATCATGGCAATCTTCAGGCTCTTGATCAACACGTAAGCTCTCTTAACGTAATCTATCGTCTTGTCCTTCTCTTCATCATTTAATGAGACGGGCAAGACGATTATTTGAGCATTTGCAGGACAGCTGTCAGCGCGATCAGTACGATGAAGATCAGGCTGATGATTCCCAATAGATGCAGCCTCGCGCTTGAGATTCTTGCGGCCCCGGTATTCCGATGCTTGAGAAATACCCAGCCGAGAAACGCCCCGCCGCATAAGCCGCCCAGATGCGCTGCGTTATCTATCAGAGCGAAGCCCACTATACCGAGTACCACGACGAAGCCTATGCTCTCAATTAAGCGCTTGAGAAATTTGGGCGGATATTTATCCCGCTCCACAAAGACCGAGACAGTCAGAAAGCCCAGCAGCCCCATCAATCCCCCGGAAGCGCCTACGGATGTGGTGTTCGGATATAACAGCAGACTAAAGAGGCTGCCACAGATTGCGGAGAGGAGAAAGATCAGGGGCATATAGGCGCGCTGGATTGTCTGCTCTACGATGCGCGCGAATTGAAGCAGCGCCAGAAAGTTCATCCAAAAATGCGTGAAGTTGACGTGCATCAGCGTGCAGGTGAAAAGCCGCCACCATTGTCCTTGCCACACAGCGGGCTTGACCAGACCTGCTGCGTCGATTGATTCTTTATCGCCTGCTATCAACTGTGCGACGCCGACCATCACGATGCAAGACGCGATTGCAAAAGTGTAGCCCGTGATGCGCTTCGCCTTGAGCCATGTTCCAAAGCGTTCGCTGCTGGCCGCGCTCTCTGCATCCTCCTGCGTATAATTTCTCGCTCGATAAAGCTCATACGCTCCGGCAATCAGGACGAAAGCGCCGATCATCGCCAAAAGGTTGCGGTAGAGCAACTGCCAATTGTGAAAGGCGAGAGCCAGAATCGTGCCAAATGCCAGTAGACCCGCGCCCCAATAGATGGCTTTGCGGGCATCCGCTGCGGCCTGCTTTTGAAAAGCGATGACCAGCGTGGGTACTGTCTCCGGATAAACAGGTTTGGGAGTCTCAGGAGTCCACACGAACTTGATCCTCTTGACCCCTCGCTGTATGACTTTGGAGACCAACTCTTCAGCATCGCTGCATTCGACGACTTCGTGCCAGTTGGTCATAAAGCCGTAAGCAGAGCCTGAAGGCTTATCGGGAATTCGACCCGGCAACTCCCATTCGTTTACGGCGTCCGGTTGATATGATTTTCCAACAGCGACGTTCATGGTGGTTGCAAAAGAAGGAGAGCGCTGATCGAGGCAGCATGCACTCACGCCGCCTGCCCTTGTTCCTACCATAGAGCCTGTTAGAGTATGATGCAAACTTAATCTATGGCCCATTCGTAATGAGCACCGTAGAAGAGATACCTGACGCCATCGAAGATTTTAGAGGCGGGCGGACGGCTCAATCGACTTCTACAGGCGCAAAGCTTAAGGCAAGAGAATCGCGCGCCGCAGGGCGTTTCCCTGCACATTTAGAGGAGAATAAATCATGGCGGAAGTCGCCGCTACAGCAAACAGGGCGGGCACAAAGCAGCCCGGAAAAGTCTTTAATATTATTCTCTGGGTGTTACAGATCGCAGCGGCCGCCATGTTTCTTTTCGCCGGAACACCAAAGCTTCTGGGCGCTCCGCAGGTGGTCGCCGTTTTCGACACCATAGGTTTTGGACAATGGTTTCGTTACCTCACGGGCGGGCTGGAAATCATAGGCGCGATCCTTTTATTGATACCGCGTTTGAGCGGAGTGGGCGCGCTGCTCTTAATGTGCGTGATGGTGGGCGCAGCCGGTACACACCTGTTCCTCATCGGCGGCAGCCCCGTCCCGGCGATTGTGCTGTTCCTCGTCATGGCTCTCATCGCCTGGGCGCGGCGTGATCGCACAAGGGGTTTGCTGGGACGTGCTCAGTGAGAGAAAACTTAAAAGTAAAATCCGTAACCGGGATGATCTTGAAGGAAAGGGATTGAACATGAAGACTCGCATTTTAGGTCAGGGCAATTTGGAAGTGTCCGCCATCGGTCTGGGCTGTATGGGCATGTCGGAATTTTACGGCGAGCCCGACGATCAGGAATCCATCGCAACGATTCATAGGGCACTGGAGCTGGGAATAAATTTTCTTGACACGGCAGATATGTACGGCGTGGGCCACAACGAGGAGTTAGTCGGTCAAGCCCTGCGTGATCGCCGCAATCAGGCTGTGGTGGCGACGAAGTTCGGGAATGTTCGCGGCGCGGACGGCAGCTTTCTAGGCATCAGCGGCACACCCGAATACGTGCGCACGGCATGCGAAGCATCACTGCAACGGCTCAGAGTCGATCACATAGACCTTTATTACCAGCATCGCGTCGATCCGAACACGCCGATTGAAGATACCGTCGGCGCTATGTCGCAGCTTGTTCAGGAAGGGAAGGTTCGATACCTTGGGCTCTCTGAAGCCTCAAGCGAAACGATTCGGCGCGCGCACAAAGTTCATCCGATAGCGGCGCTGCAAAGCGAGTACTCTCTGTGGACGCGCGACATCGAAGCAGAGATACTGCCCACTTGTCGCGAGCTAGGCGTAGCTTTTGTGGCTTACAGTCCGCTGGGGCGAGGCTTTCTGACAGGCGAGTTCAAAAGCCCCGCTGATCTCGCGGAAGATGATCGTCGCCACATGTTTCCGCGCTTCCAGGGCGAGAACTTTGAGCAGAACTTGCGGCTCGTCGAGCGCGTGCGCGAGATCGCTGCGAGTAAAGGCTGCAAGCCCGCGCAGCTCGCGCTGGCCTGGGTGCTCGCGCAAGGGCCGGACATCGTTCCTATTCCGGGCACGAAGCGTCGCAAATACTTGGAAGAGAATGCTGAATCGGTCGCGATTGAGCTGACCGAAGACGAGCTGCGCCGTATTGACGAGATCGCGCGGCCAGAAGCGGTCGCGGGCGAGCGCTATCCTGAAGCAGCGATGCGCTCCGTCCCGCGTTGATCGAACCTGGCTTTGGCCCAAACAGCCATCAGTTTAATCTTGTCGGACAGACCTCTGCGGATGCGTGCGTGAACGGCCCTCATCTGTTGAGCTTTTCGTGTGCTGATGATATGGCAGTGGGTCAGTTCGAATAATTGATGAAGTGGAGCATTGAGACTCACCACAGAGACACAGAGGACACGGAGATAGCACGGAGGTTTGAATGATCTTCATCTCGCTGTGTAAGCTCTGTGCGCTCTGTGCCTCTGTGGTGAACCACAATCTCCATCCCGCTCAATTTCAAACTGACCTACTATCAACGATCTCTCTATGTGATTCACGGCCCACTTAATCTATAATGCACGCTCTACCCACTGGCTGGAGGACGTGTCATGAAAGCTCCCACAACTACTAAAGCGCTCAAAACTATTTGCGTTCTTACATTCCTCATCATCCTGTCTGCATCGCAGAGCGTGCAGGCGCAGGACACCTCCAACTGGACAGAGCAATCACCCGAGGGCGAAGCGTTCAAGGTCACAATGCCGCCCATCATTTCCGTCACTCCGCGCACGTATCAGTTCAATGGATTGAGTGTGTCCGGAAAACTCTACACCGCCACACACGGCTCCGGCTCGTATAAAATCTGGTCGCTTGAGGATGCAGCACGGGCAAACTCTACACCGGCGGACACGGACGCGTATCTGGATGCCTGCGCCGATCTCGTCTGGGAAAGATTGCTGAAAGCGGATCGGGAAAAGTTAGAGAAGAACAGGAGCAGGTTCGGTCGCATGCAGTACCGGCGCGAATTGCTGTTGGGCACAATCGCCGCAGGGCGCGAGTATTCCATCAGCATGGACATTACGCAGGGGCTGGTTCATTTCTATAGTCATCAGAACAGGCTTTACGTTCTAGTCGTCACAGTCCCGGCTTTCGTCTCGGCGCAGGAGGAGCAGTTCCTCAAGTCTTTCACCCTCGCGAATCAAAAAGCTGCGACGATTGATGCCGACCCGATGCTGTTCCCACCCGATAACAGGCCCATTCCCTATGGCGATCCGAACTATAACCGCATCTTCAGCCCTCGCGAGGTCACGCAGAAGGCGCGTATTCTCTCTAAGCCTGAGCCGCAGTACACCGAAGCGGCGCGCCGGTACGGAGTCAGCGGCACGGTCGTCATCAGGGCGGTCTTCTCCGCGACGGGTGAAGTCACGGATATTCGAGTGGTTCGCAAACTCCCGCACGGTATGACAGAGCAATCCATCATCGCCGTGCGCGGCATACGTTTTCAGCCCGCGCAGAAGGACGGACACCCCGTCTCGCA